>CAYZVT010000319.1:0-5717 GCA_964481585.1 uncultured Pirellulales bacterium | reverse complement strand
CCGTTTGTGATGCGGCCACGAGCGTTACCGCCGGAACGCGGTTCGAGTCTGGCCGAAATGCGCAATCTCGCCAACAGCATGGCCCGCACCGCGATCGACACGAGCGTGCGCAGACGCTGGGCACAAGCCGCCGTCGGCAAGATGATGGTCGGCGCGACGGCCTTCGGCTGCGGCTTGGCGCTGGCGCTGTGGTCGGAAGGGACGCTGAGTCTGACGTTCCTCGGATCGGGCACGGCCTTTGTCGTGGCGACCTTCTGGCTGCTCCAGGGCGCGATCCTATTCCGCAATGTCCTGGCGGCTCGCAGCGAGCCGGAGGAGCCGGCCGCCGAAGAAACCGAGCCGCAAGCGCAAACCAACGAGCCGCAGTCGGAAGCGGCGCAGCCGGAAGCGGCGCAGTCGGAAGCGGCGCAGCCGAGCGAGCCGCAGTCGGAAGCGGCGCAAGCCGAGGACGAGTAACGGCTTTGCCGAGGCGCTCTTCTTGCGCAGGCGTCCTTCCCGCGCAGGCGGGAGTCCAGACTAATCATCTTCTGCGCCGGGGGCTTCCGCTTTCCGCTTTTGCTCCGCCTTCCGCCCTCCGCCACCGGGGGCTTCCGCTAGCGCGGTGCGCCCCCGCCACCCTTGCGCGGTGCGCTCCCGCGACCCGCCGCGCTAAAATCCGCGTGCGGCGCGAATGTCGTCGAAGTCGCGGAGGTGGTAGCCGATGCCAACGTAGTCGAGCACGCGGCACAGGCCGCGCAGGGCGACGCCCATGCCGTCGGGGCCGCTAAAGCCGCCGAACTGGCCGCCCCCTTTGACGTGCGGTTCGAGATCGAGAAACACGCCCGGAATGCCGCGGCGGTTGAGCTTCCGTTCGAGCTTCGGCAGCACTTCGCGGAAGTCGCGCAGAATCGCTTCATGCGCCGTGTCGCCCATGTCGGCGGGCACGAAATGCTTGAGCATTTCTTCATGCACGTGGGCTTGCCGCTCGCCCGGATTTGGATCGCGGTAGTCCTTGATGTGCATCCAGCCCAATCCCGGCTTCATCGCCAGGTATTGGTCAAAGGCCTCAGCGGGCGAGTAGCCTTGGCAGACGATGTTCGCGCCATCGAAGATAAGCACCATTGCCGGATGATTCACCTGGCGGTAAATCTCGGCGAGCAGTTGCCCGTTCTGCCCGACGAGATTGGCTTCGACCTCCAGGCCAAAGGTCAGGTCGCTGCGATGGCACGTCTCGGCGATCTGGCCGAGTTGTTCCACCGCTTGCGGTAGATGCTCGTGCGGATCGCTCCCCTTGGGATGATAAAACGAAAAGCCGCGAATCAGCTTCGTCTCGAAGGCGTGAGCCAATTCGCAGGCCCGCTTCACGTCCTTTTCGAGATACTTTTTGAACGGCACGTATCGGTTCGCGGTGCCGTCGTCCTCGCCGCGGAGCTTTACTTTGCCAATGGGCGAGCCGATCGAGGCGACGTTTAGGCCATACTCATCTTCGAGGTGACGAACCTTCGTGATCTCGCCTTTGGTAAGCTGCATCACGTTCTTGATGCCGCTGCCCACGTCGATGAACCGCAGGCTGTAGTATTGCAGCCCAATCGCGGCGAAGGCGGCGAACTGCTCGACGGCCGTTTTGTGGTTGGCCGCTTCGTCCGCGAAGCCGGAAAGAATCACCCGAGGAGTATCCGCCATGTCGATCCCTGTTCAGGAGTAGTGCTACGCGGGAAAGCCGCCTATTGTGGGCCGGATGGCAACGCGACGCAAGGGTCGGCCCGGAGTGGCGCGGCCGGCCACCGCAATTAAACAATTCGCCCAGCGGGCCGCCGATGGCCGGCCGATTGCAGATGGTAGAGCATCGCGGCCGAGGCGGTTTCGGGGCTGCGCGCGGCGAGGGCTTGCCGAATCGCCACGTGCTCGTGGTAGCCCAATGCGAGCGCGTCCGGGGCGTCTTTTCCCACTTCGTACGAGAGCCGCTTGTAGCTCCAGCATTTGCGAATCGTCTCCCGCATCGGCAGATTGCCGCAGTGCTCGGCGATCGCCAGGTGCAGCGCGTAATCGAAACGGCGCGCGGCGGTCTGCCAAGCGTCGGACGACTGCGGCGCGGCCGCCCGCGCGAGGTGGTCCAGTTGCCGGAGTACGGAGGCCGGCATCTTTCGCGCGGCCTGGGCGGCGGCGGCCGGTTCGAGGAGCACGCGCAGTTGGTGAATCTGGACGAGCCAGTTTTCCGCCCCCGGCCGCACGATGGCCCGCTGGTTTTTCTTCTGCTCGACGATTCCGTCGGCCGTCAGCGCGGCGAGCGCTTCGCGGACCGGCGTTCGGCTGAGGCCCAGATCGCGGGCAAGCTGCGTCGTCTTGAGTTCTTGGCCGGCGGCCAATTCGCCGCGAATGATTCGCCAAAGAATCAGCCGATACGCCCCGCCAGCCCGCGTGGCGTCGTCGGCCGGCTCGTCATCGCGCGTGAAACGGAGCGTCGGGTCGCAGAGCAACAGGCGATGAAACAGCTCGTCCTCGTCCGTCGCATCGGCAGCATTCGGCGGGGCTTCGTCGGGAGGCATCGGCAGGCCGGCTCTTGGCGGTCGGAAGGAGGTTTTGGAGTGGCGGCTAGAACCACTCGGCGATAGCTGGAGATCCTTTTTGCCGGAAGCCGCCAGGCCGGTTCGCCGGTTGGCGCTACCGTGGGACGAAACCTGCTCTCTCTGCTTCCCGCCTGCGCGGGAGGGACGCGCTCTACACGAGGCAAGTCGTCGCTACCGCTCTCTAGAGACGTTCTACTCCAGGTTGCCCGAACGTTGACAGAAGCGCGGCGGGACGGCTAAAGTGTATACACTTATTTTGCCAGCCAAGCGGGCGTTGCCAAGGCTCGCAGTCCGTTTTTTATCGTTTTTGGCTGTTTTTGCATCTGTCGCGGGGCGCGCAAAAGAAAAGACGGGCCGCGCAGCGGGAGAACTGGATTCACTTTCGGGGGTGCTATGGCTGCCGATCTGCCGCGCTCTGCGCCGCTTGAGCATCGCCTGCGGGCGGGGATGGTCGGGTTGGGGATGATCTTTGACGAGACGTACCGCCCTGCCTTCGAGCGGCTGCGGCGCTGCCCACTCCATGAGCCGGGCGTGGGCGTCTGCCAGGTGGAACTGGCCTCGGTCGCCAGCCGCACGGGAAAGCGCGCCGCACAGTACCGCCGCGCGGAACTGGGCAGCTTCGAGAGCCTGACCGAGCCGGATGCGGTCGGCAAGCTGCTGGCGACCGACGTGGATCTGGTTTGCGTCGCCACGCCCGATAACCGCCACTTCGAGGCGGCGCGGGCCGTGCTCGCGGCAGGGAAGCATCTGCTCGTGGAAAAGCCATCGGTGCTCGCGCTCGCACAGCTTGACGAACTGCAGCGCCTGGCCGATGAAAAAAAGGTGCTCGCCAAGGTGGTCTACCACAAGCTGCTCGATGCCGACCACAAAAAACTTCGCACGCTCGTCGCGGACGGACTGCTGCAGCATGTGAACAACGGCTACTGCACCCTGCTGGAACCGAAGTCGATCTCACAAGGACAGTTCGCCGAGTGGATCGAAGGCCGCAATCCCGGCACGTATGTCGCCGTGCATTACATCAAGCTCATCGACTTTACCTTCGGCGGAAGGCTGCGGCGCGTGCACTGCACCGGGCAGCGCGGACTGGTTGGGCCGGCCGATGGCCGAACGTGGGACTCGACGCAACTGCGGCTCGTCTACGGCTACGACGACGGGCGCGAAGCGGCGTTCGACATCCACACCAGTTGGGTCACGCCCGACAATTTCCCGGGCTATGTCGAACAGGAAGTGCAGTTCCGCTTCGACAACGGAGTCTGGAACGGCCACAGCCGCAAGCGGGGCGTCGAGTGTACGGTCGAAGGCAAGACGCCGCTGGAAATCAAAAACTCGATGAACAACCACTACAACGGCCAATTTCTTGAGCCGTGGGGCGAGCGCGCGCAGCGCGGCTATGGGATCGAAGTCATCGAGCGATTCTTGCGCGAAGTGGCGACGGTCGAGTTTGGCGGTCCGGCCGCCGAGCGTGACGCGCGGCTCGCTGCCGCGCGGGGCTTGGCCTACAACGATCTCGCGGCCGACCGGCAAACGGTGGCCGCCGTGCAGGCGATGGAAGCGATTTTGGCCCGCCATGCTGCGGGAACACCGGACTGCGTCGTGAAGGTAAACGATCCGCAAGGCGGGCTGGTGCTGTGCGTGCCGGGTTCGAACGAGCGCGAAGTTCTTTACGCGGGAGAAGTCTAATGGCCGAGCCGATCCAGCACGCGGGCGAACCCGAGTCGAACGCCGTGCGGCGGCAGGTCGCCGCGCTCCAGCCGCTCGCGCAGCGCACCGCCACCCCGAGTCTGGGCGTCTTCGCCCGCAGCGCGGGCTGTTACCACTCCACGCCCGAAGGACGCAGGCTCGCCGACTTCACCTCCGGCGTGCTCGTGGCGAACCTGGGGCATAATCCGACTCGGTGGTGGCAGCGCGTCATCGGTTACCTGGGCCTCGACCGAATTAAAGGGGCCGGCGAGTATTGCGACGCCGTCACGCTCACGGCCTACAACGCCATCACGCCGCTCGAAGCCGAAGCCAGCGCGCGGCTGGTGGCGAGCCTGCGCGCCCAGCCGGGCGGCGGGCGGATGGAGCAAGTGCTGTGGGCCGCCAGCGGCAGCGAAGCGGTGCAAAAGGCGCTCTGGACCGCGCTGGCGCAGCGGCCCGGACGCGACATCCTGCTCGCCACGCGGTACGGCTTTCATGGCAAAAAGGGCCTCGCCGGCGCCGTGACCGGCAGCGAGAGCGATCGCAACCGCGACGGGCGCGTACGCTTCGTGAGTTTTCCTAAAGAAGAATGTCGCTCCATCGAGCGGCGACGCGCGCCGCTCGATTTGGAGCCGTACCAGCGCGAGCTAGACGCGCTTGCCGCCGAACTGGGCGACCGGCTCTGCTGCCTGATTACCGAGCCGTACTTGGGGGGCGGAGGCTCGTACCACCCGCAGCGCGAGTACTTGCAGCTACTGGAGCGCTTCTGCCGGGAGCGGGGCTTGCTCTTCATCTTGGACGAAGTGCAGTCGAACTTCGGCCGCACCGGCGCGATGTACGCCTTCACGCACTATGGCGTCGAGCCGGATTTGGTGGTGCTCGGCAAAGGGATGGGCAATGGAATCCCCGTCGATGCGGTGGTCGGCCGCGCCGACTTGTTTGCCAAGCTCGACTACGGCGAAGGCTCCGACACTTGGAGCGGCCATCCGCTCGGCTGCGCCGCGGTGCTGGCGACGCTCGATGAGTTTGAGCAGCACGACGTTTTGGGACATGCGCGGCAGTTGGCTCAGGTGATCGAGCGCGGCCTCCAGCGGCTCACGCGCTTGCCGGCGATCAGCGCGGTGCGCGGCGAGGGAACCGTCTGGGGGATCGAGTGCGCGGAACTACCGAAGTGCTCGGCGCAAGACGTGGCGCGGACCGTGGTCGCAGCCTGCTACCGGGGCGATGAGCAAGGCCGAGCGCTGCATCTGCTCGGTCCGCTTGCGGGGCGTGTGTTGCGCGTCGCGCCGCCGCTGGTGATGCCGCTCGATGAGGCCGAGGAGTACCTCGACGCGCTGCAGGGCATCGTCGCGGGACTGTGCGGCTGATGAGCGTCAAGTTTAACGGCGGGTGGCGGCGGCGCACCGCGTTAGCGGAAGCCCCCGAAGGGCAAGAAGGCGGAAGGCGGAGGGCGGAAGCCCCCGGACCGTTCTGGTCTGGACTGCCGCCTGC
>CAYZVT010000318.1:0-5764 GCA_964481585.1 uncultured Pirellulales bacterium | reverse complement strand
CCTTGTCCCCCGGCGCTTGTCGCCCGGCGCTTGTCGCCGCTTGGCCGGTGGTTGATAATGGACCGATAGCCCCTGCTAGCGAGGATCGCGAAGCGGGCGTGATTTCTTGCTGCTAGACGAAGGGGTTCGAGAGCACCGCTTTGTTTTGCTGAACGATCTCCTTTGGCTTCGAGTTCCCGAGCGTTCATGTCCGTTCGCCAACGTCAGCTTGACGGCCGTATTCAGATCGTCACGCCGGAGAACATCGCCTTCGCCTACCGCGTGGCGGGGCCGTTTTGGCGGCTGCCGGCGTACCTGATCGACGTGGCGATTCAGACGTCGGTCCTGCTGGTGCTGCTGTTCATCCTACTACTCGGCCTCGGCACCGCCGGAGCTTTCGGCCTGGGGCTTGGGATCTGGCTGATTACCTGGTTTATCGTGAGCTGGTTTTACGGCGGCATTTTTGAAACCTTTTGGAACGGCCAGACGCCCGGCAAACGGCTGTTGGGCCTGCGCGTGGTGACGGTTGACGGCCAGCCGATCACAGCGCTGCAGGCGGTGCTGCGGAACGTGCTCCGCGCGGTTGATGGCATGCCGCCGCTGCCGCTGCCGCCCGTTCCGCTGTACATGGTGGGCCTGCTCGCGGCGCTACTGAACCCACGCTTCCAGCGGCTCGGCGATTTGGCTTGCGGCACGCTCGTGATTGTCGAGGAGAAGCAGCGGCTGCACGGCGTCGTCCGCATCGACGACCCCCAGGTAACGGCGCTCGCCGCGGCGCTGCCGCCGGGCTTTGTGGCGAGCCACAACCTGTCGCGGGCCTTGGGCAAGTACGTCGGACGCCGGCGGGTTTTTGCTCCGGCCCGCCGCGCCGAAATCGCCCGGCACTTGGGCCAGCCGCTCGTTGAAAAATTCGGCCTGCCCGCCGACACCAGCCACGATCTGCTGCTCTGTGCCCTGTACTACCGCACCTTTATCAGCGATCGCCCGAGCGAGCAGGAAGCGGGGAGCGGTCAGCTTCCAGCGGTTAGCGATCAGCAGTCAGCTATTAGCTGTTAGCTGCCAGGGAGCCGGGAGCAGGGGACAGGGGACAGGGGACTAGGGGATGGGGACGAGGGGATAGGGACTAGGAAAGCACGGCATTGCCGCGCAGGCGGGAATCTAGAGGGTGGACCCGCCCGCGCGGGAAGGGAATGTACTGGTGACGGCTGACTACTGGAAGCTAACGGCTAAAAGCTGACAGCTAATAGCTAAAAGCTGATAGCTAAAAGCTGACCCCTAAGCTAAACACCCATGAAAGTTGCAGACCTCCTCGAATCGCGGCGGCAGAACTGGCGAGAGCTTCAGGAGCTTTGCGCGCAGCTGGAAAACCGTCGGCGGCGCACGGCCAGCGCCGAGACGCTCACGCGGTTTGCGACGCTCTACCGCGCGGCGTGTGCCGATTTGGCGCTCGCCGATGCGTATCATTTGCCGCCGGGGACGGTGCATTACTTGAATCAGCTTGTCGGCCGCGCTCACAATCAGCTTTACCGCAGCCGCGCGTTTAACTTCCGCGCCTGGGGCGATGAGATGTTCCGCCAGGTGCCACGGCGGCTCTACCGCGACAACGCGCTGCGGCTGGCGTTCTGTCTGTTCTGGGGCATCTTTCTGCTGTCGATGTTTCTCGCTTCGGCCGCGTCGCCGCTGCCCGACTTTGCCCAGGAGGTGCTCGGCGAAGAACAAATCCTGGGGCTGGAAAATATGTACAACGACCCGATCGACGCCGAATGGGACGCCTCGGGCATGGAAGGGGGCATGGCGGGCTTCTACGTGCAGCACAACACCGGCATCGGCCTGCGCTGCTTTGCCGCCGGGCTGCTCTTGGGCGTGGGAGGGCTATTTGCCACCGTCTTTAACGCCGCCTTTCTCGGCGCCGCCTTCGGCTACATGACGCGCGTCCCGCAAGGCGACAACTTTTTCCACTTCGTCACCGCGCATGGTCCTTTTGAACTCACGGCGATTGTCCTTTCAGCCGCTGCTGGCATGCGGCTTGGCTTTGCGCTGGTCGATACCGGGGGCCTCACCCGGCTCGATTCGCTCCGCCAGCAAGCACGTATCGCCATGCCGACGATGGGGGCGGCAATGGCGATGTTTTTCTTTGCCGCGATTATCGAAGGATTTCTTTCTCCCTCGCCCGCTCCCTACGCGCTGAAAGCCGCCGTGGCGGTCTTTTCGTGCGCGGCGCTGATGTTTTATTTCGTGTTCCTCGGCTACGCTCCTGAGCATGGCGCTTCAGCTCGACAATAACCTGATTGCAATTCGCGAGCGCAATTTGCCCGAGATCCTCGATCTCGCGCTCTCGGTGCTGCGCACGCAGGGCTTGCCGCTGGTGATCGCGCTGGCGCTGGGCGCGCTGCCGATGGCGCTCTTGAACGACTGGCTGCTGCACGATTCGATTGCCTTCACCTACTATGAGTCTGACGCGCTGTTCGAGTACGTCGCTCAAATGCTGCTCCTGGTCGCGGTGGAAATGCCGCTGGCGGCCGCGCCGGCGACGCTTTACCTGGGGCAGAGCATGTTCCACGAGAAGACGAGCCTGCGGCAACTGCTCCGCGATCTGGTCCGTTCGTTGCCGCAGATGCTCGTGCTGCAAGGAGCGCTGCGCGGGCTGTGTATTGGGCTGTTTGTGCTGGTGATTCCGCCGGCCCTGCCCTACGTCGCTTGGCCGTACTTGAGCGAGATCATCTTGCTGGAACGCAACCCGCTGTTCGCCCGCCGCCACGGTCGGCTCACGACGCTGCGCCGCTCGCGGATGCTCCACTTCGGCAGCATCGGCGACCTGCTGGCCCGCTGGCTGGCGTCGGCTGCCTGCGGCGCGCTGCTGACCGTCGCCGTGTGGATGGCGCTCTGGGTGGTGCTCAGTCAACTCGCCGGTGGCTGGATCGAAACCGAAACGAGCCTGCGGGTGCTGTTCCCGATTGGGCTGTGGACCGTCGCCAGCTACTTTGCGGTCGTCCGCTTTCTGTCGTATCTCGATCTCCGCATCCGCCGCGAAGGCTGGGAAGTGGAACTCGCGCTGCGTGCCGAAGCCGCCCAACTCGCTCCCGTCACAGCAGGAGCCTCGGCATGATCCGCCTGAGTTTGGTGTTGCTCGCGGTGTTTTGCCTTTCGGCCCAGGGGCTGGCCGGCGCGGAGTTGGACGATCCGCAGCAGGCGGTCGAGGCGGGCCGCGAGGCGCTCGATCAGTGGTGGGGCTATCCCTGGTACGACAGCGAAAGCGACAGCCTGCGCCGCGTCGAGTTGCCCGTTACTCCTCAAACCAGTTCGCGGCAGTGGAACTCGTGGTTCGACTGGGCCAACGCGATTCGCTTTTTCGGCTGGGCGGCGCTGGCGGCAATCTTGGCCACGATCGCCTGGCTGCTGATCCGCGCCTATCTCGACCGCGAGACGCGCGCGGCACGCGAGTCGTCCCGCCAAGCCGCGCGGCGCTCGCCGGCCGAGGCCGATCGCGTCACCGCCCTTCCCTTTCAGGTCCGACGCCCCGAGTCCGATCTGCTCGGCGAAGCCCGTCGGCATTACGAGCGGGGCGAGTACTCCGAAGCGATCATCTACCTCTACAGCCATCAGCTTGTCGAGCTTGATAAGGCCCAGCTGATTCACCTCGCCCGTGGCAAGACCAACCGCCAATACCTCCGCGAAGCGCGGGCGTCCTGCGGCGCGGGCGATGTGTTGCAAGCGACGATGACGCTGTTTGAGAAGTCGTTTTTTGGCCATCACCCGATCCGCCGCGAGCAGTTCGAAAGCTGCTGGAACCGCCTGAGCGAGTTTGAGCAATACCTCACACCCGTCGCCGTCTAATGTCCGCCCTACTCTCCAACCTGCGCTGCAAACCGCTGCTCGCCGCCGCTGCACTGGTGCTGCTCGTCGGCTGCACCGATCCGATCGAGACGGACTACGGGCGGCGGCAGGGGGAGAGCGTGGCGGGCACGGCGGTGCTGGCCGAAATGTTCGCCGATGCCGGGCATCGGGTCACAAGCTGGCGCGTCCTCTCGCCCCGGCTCTTTGAGGCCGATGTGATCGTGTGGGCGCCCGACCGCTTTCAGCCGCCGGAGGAAGAAACCGTCGCTTGGCTCGAACAGTGGCTCGATGAAAATCCCGACGGCACGCTGATCTACATCGGCCGCGATTACGATGCCGCAACCGATTACTGGCAGAGCGTGCTGCCGCAGGCCCCAGCCCCCCAAGCGCGAGAAATCCGCTCCGAGCTAACCGCCGCAAAGCTCGAACACAATAGCCGCCGCAGCGTGCTGAAAACGTCGCAGGAAAGCGACTGGTTTACGGTTCAAGCTAAAACGAAGCCACAAGCGATCGAGAAGCTGCGCGGGCCGTGGAGTGAAGGCATCGACGCGAAGCGGGCGGCGATTAAGCTGCGCAGCCCGATCGAAGTGCCCGACGAGGCGGAAGTGCTGCTCGCCGCTGGCGACGAGGTGCTGGTCGCGAGCGAGCAGGACGAGTGGGAGGAGAGCGGGCAATTGATCGTCGTCGCCAACGGCTCGTTTCTGCTGAATCTGCCGCTGGTGAATCACGAGCATCGCAAGCTCGCCGGCAAGCTTGTCAGCGCCGCCGGCCCGCCGGGCGACGTGGTCTTTTTGGAGTCGGACGAGGAGGCCCCCGAGATTCTGCCCGAAGACCCGGCGAGCGAAATGCCGACCGGCATGGAAATCTTCGCCGTCTGGCCGCTGAATTTTATCCTCTTGCACTTGGCGCTGTTGGGGATCATCTTTGCCTTTGCGCGAGCGCCGATCTTCGGGATTCCGCGACGGCTGCCGGCGCCGCCGCTGAGTGATTTTGCCCGGCATGTGGCGGCGCTGGGCGATCTGCTGAAAAAGACCCACGACCGCAAGTACGCCCAGACGCAGTTGCAGCATTACCACCAACTAGTCCATAGTGAAGGCAAGCCCCGCGCCGCGCAGGCGGCGACAACACCTCCGCCGCAAGCCACGAACTCCAGCCCCTCGGATTCATGAACGATCATCTCCCGGCCGATTCGGACGAGCTTCAACCGTTGGAAATCCTCGAACCGCGCCCGGCGTCTCCGCTGCGCGCGGCTCCGGCGTCGGCGGCCGTGCAGCGGACGCAAGCCCTGTTCGAGCGCATCACGCAAGAGATCAAAAAGATCTATGTCGGCCAGGATGAGCTGGTGCTCAGCACGCTGGTGGCCCTCTTTTCAAGCGGTCACGTGCTGATCGAAAGCGTGCCGGGGCTGGGCAAGACGCTGTTCGTCCGCACGCTCGGCCGGGTGCTCGGTTGCGAGTTCGGCCGCATCCAGTTCACGGCCGACCTGATGCCTTCGGACATCACCGGCGCGCCGATCTTCGACATGAAGACGCAGGAGTTTCGCTTTCGCCCCGGGCCGGTCTTTACGCAGCTTCTGCTGGCCGACGAAATCAACCGCTCGCCGGCCAAAACGCACGCGGCACTGCTGGAGATCATGCAGGAGTACCGCGTGACGATCGAACGCACGAGCCATGTGCTGCGGCGGCCGTTCTTGGTGTTGGCCACGCAAAACCCGATCGAGTCCGAAGGCACCTACAACCTGCCCGAAGCCCAGCTTGACCGTTTCATGTTCAAGGTCTTGGCCGATTATCCGAGCCAGCGCGAGGAGGCCGAGATTTTGAAGATGCACAGCCAGCAGGTCGATGTGCAGGCGCGACTCGAAGACGAACTAGAAACCGTCACCTCGCCCGAAGAAATCGTGGACATCACGCGGCTGTGCAGCCAAGTGACGGTCGACGATAAGCTGGTCGAG
>CAYZVT010000317.1:0-5767 GCA_964481585.1 uncultured Pirellulales bacterium | reverse complement strand
AGCTGCGGGAAGGGGTTTTGCACGACCGGCTGGTGCGAAACGCGGGGCAAAAAGCCGCAGCCGCACGTGCCGATCAGCACCAGACAGGCGATAACCAGACGGATCATCAACGCAGATCGAGCTTTATGAAGAAGGCACCCCCCTTCTTCCTGCCCGCCAGAGAGCGCAGCGGCGCGCTCGGCGAGGCCTGCAATGTCGGAGTTATCGGAAGAATCGGCCGAGGCTCTCCAGCTTTACTTGGAGAAAGGCGGAGGGCGGAAGGCGGAGGACTCGGGCGAAAGGGGCAGCCAGAGGCGCTACCGATAAAGGCAGCGCGCCCTAGTCTCGCGGATACGTCATTCCCGCCTGCGCGTGGATGCGCCCCTCGCGCGCTTCTCCGGCAATCACCTCGACCAGCTCCCCCTGCCCGTGTGCGGCGCTTACCGCGACCGGCGCGTAGCGGCAGGAGGTGCCAACGAGCAGACCGGGCTGGTCTTCGAGCGGCCCTTCGACCAGCACCCGTAGCCGTCTCCCGCGCAGGCTCTCGAAGTACGCATCGCGCAGCTCCGCTTCGACCTCGGCCAGATGCCGGGCACGCTCTTGCTTGACGTGCTTGGGCAACTGATCGGGCATGGTCGCGGCGGGCGTGCCGCGACGGGCACTAAAGGGAAAGATGTGGATTTTGGAAAAGCCGACGGTGCGCGAAACCTCACAGGTTGCCGCGAAATCTTCGTCCGTTTCCCCCGGGAAGCCGACGATGATGTCGGTCGTGATCGCCGGGCGGTCAAGTTTTTCTTTCAGCAGCGCGCAGCGGTCGATGAAGCGCTGCGCGCCCCAACGACGCCGCATCCGCCGTAGCACGTCGTCCGATCCGCTTTGCATCGAAATATGCAGGTGCGGGGCCACCTTCTCGGGATAGCGGGCGAGCACGTCGATTAGCTCGCGCGTCACCTCGGTCGCTTCGATGCTCGACAGCCGCACTCGGAAATCGCCCGGCAACCGCACCAGCCGTTCGACGAGATGCGACAGCCGCGTCCAGTCGCGCTTCGGCCGTCCGCGATTGAAATCGACGCCGTAATGGCCCAGATGGATGCCCGTCAGGACGATTTCGCGAAAGCCCTGCGCGATCAAGCGGCGGGCTTCGTCCAAAATGGGTTCGGGCGGGCGACTGTACATATTCGGCCGCACGGCGGGAATGATACAGAAACTGCACCGTAGCAGGCAGCCGTCTTGCACCTTCACATACGCCCGATGCCGGCCGCCGAAACCCGAAATGCCGGTCGGCACATCAACCACGCCGAAGCGGCCCAGCAGGTCGGGCAGCTCGCGCTTGTCGGTCACGACTTCGACCACATTTGGCAGCGAAGCGACTTCCTGCGGCGCGCGGGTGGCGTAGCAGCCCATCACGACGATGCGCGAGTCCGGGTTGTGCCGCGCGAGCCGGCGAATGAGCTGCCGGCTTTTGGAATCGCCTTCGGCGGTGACGGTGCAGGTATTGACCACGCACAGATCGGCCGTGTCCGCCTCGCCCGCGTCCGCGTAACCGATGCCAAGCAGCCCTTCGCGCACCAGCTCCGTTTCGTACTGGTTGACCTTGCAGCCGAGAGTCAGAGTCTTGAGCTTGGGCGCGGACACAGTCAGAGCAAAACCTTGTTCAAGAGAATGCGGAACGAGTCGATGCTAGGTTACGCCGTATCCGCTTCAATCGTGGCCCACATCGAGCCTTTGGAGCCTTTGATGATGTCCTTGCCGTAGGCGAGGATTTGATCGCGTTTCAGTTCGGCATGTTCACGGGTCGTCGTGAGCACGATCGCCCGTCCTTCGGCGTCCACCTTTTCGGCCAACTTGTGGCACTGCTCCTGCGCGTGGCCGAATAGTTCGCGGAGCATCTTCTCGACGTACTCGAAGGTATGCTCGTCGCTGTCCCAGAGAATCACATGGTAGCGCGGCTGCCGGCGACGTTTTTTTTCACCCTTGGCGGAGCGCTCGGGAACCAGCGTCTGGGCGCCGGCCCCTTCGCCCGCATGTTTTTCGTCCATGTCCAAGCTCCCTTTCTGCGCCCAGCGCGTGCCAGAGGAGTCGGCGCGGAAGCCATCGCGCAAGCCGCTGCTCATTGACGCCTCGGTGGCCGAGGGCGCTGCGGACGCTTTTCCCGCGCCGGCAGCAGTGGTCCCTGCCCTGGCATCTCATTATATTGGAGGGCCACCGGCGGCGGAAAGCACTGCCCAAGCTGCTGCCGCGGCGATCGGCTCGCGGGGGCGATCGTTTCCGCCATCGTAGCGGGCAGCTAGCAGCTTCACAACACGCCTAACAGGGTTTCAGCGGGTATGCCGGCTTTGGAAGATTATCTCGACGCCCATCGCGACTCTTGGCAGGAGGAGCTGGCGCAACTGCTGCGGATCGCAAGCGTCAGCGCCGATCCGGCCCAAGCGGCTGAAGTGCGGCGGGCAGCCGAGTGGGTTGGCGATCGCCTGAAACAGATCGGACTGACGACCGAGCTAATCGAGACCGACGGAGCGCCGCTCGTTTACGCCGAGTCGCCCCCCGTGCCGGGCGCGCCGGTGGCGCTGGTCTATGGTCACTACGACGTGCAGCCGGCCGACCCGCTCCACTTGTGGATCAGTCCGCCGTTCGAGCCGGCCATCCGCGACGGCAATCTCTACGCCCGCGGCGCGACCGACGACAAGGGACAGATGTTCACCCACGTCGCCGGAGTCGAAGCCGTGCTGGCGACAGCGGGCAAACTGCCGCTGCAGGTCAAGTTCCTCATCGAGGGCGAAGAAGAAGTCGGCAGCGAACACCTGGAAGCCTTTTTGGCGCAGCACAAAGAAAAACTCGCCTGCGACACGGTGGTCATTAGCGATACCAGCCAATTTGCTCCCGGCGTGCCGGCGATTACCTATGGGCTGCGGGGAATCTTGTGCTTTGAGCTACGCTTGGCGGGGCCGCAGCACGATCTGCACTCGGGAAGTTTTGGCGGTGGCGTGACCAATCCGGCCAACGTCCTGGCGCGACTCGTGGCCGCGCTGGTCGATGACCAGGGGCGGATTCAAGTGCCCGGCTTTTATGATGACGTGGTGCCGCTTACCGAGTCGGAGCGCGCGGTGTTCAATTCGCTCCCCTTCGACGAGCAGCAGTTCCAACAGCAACTCGGCGTAAGTGGCCTAACCGGCGAAGTCGGCTATAGCACGCTCGAACGGCGCTGGGCACGGCCGACGTGCGACGTGAACGGATTATGGGGCGGCTATCAGGGCGAGGGCCCCAAGACGGTGCTGCCGGCAAAGGCGGGCGCGAAGTTCAGCTTCCGTCTCGTCCCGAACCAGGACCCCCAGAAAATTACCGCCGCCGTAAGACAGTTTCTCGCCGAGCGGATGCCGCCGGGCATCGCGTGGGAGCTGATTGACTTTCATGGTGCGCCGGGGGTCGTCGTGCCGCTGGAGAGTCCCTTTGTGCAGGCCGCCGCGCGAGCGATCGAGCGCGGCTTCGGCCGGCCTCCGGTCTTGGTCCGCGAGGGTGGCTCCATCCCGATCGTCACGCAGTTCAGCGAGCAGCTTCGCGCGGACGTGCTACTACTCGGCTGGGGACAAAACGACGACGGCGCGCATAGCCCGAACGAGAAGTTTTCGCTCGCCGACTTTCATCGCGGCATCAAGACCAGCGCCTATCTCTGGCAAGAGCTAGCCCAGGTGCGGAAGTAGACCCACTCATTTCAATTCTCACGGGCGGGCGCACGCCGCGTCGCCGCTCGGTTTCGCCTTCAAGCGGGGAAGTTTCACCAGCCATGCTCGATAGAAAATTCATTCTGGAAAACGCGGCGCTTGTTCAGCAGAACTGCCGCGATCGGGGCGCCAATGTCGAGGTGGAACAGTTTGTCGCGCTCGAAACCCGCCGCCGTGAAAAGCTGGCCGAGGCGGAGGAGCTGAATCGACAGGCAAACCTCGTCAGCAAGTCGATTGGCCAAGCCAAAGACAGTGAAGAACGCGAGGCGCGGAAGGCCGAAGGTCGGCGGCTGCGGGAACAAAAAGACGCCGTGCAAAGCGAAGTCGATCAGCTGGAGGCTCAGGTTGAAGAAATTCAACGCCGTATTCCCAATCTCACCCATCCGGCCGCGCCGCGCGGCGGCGAGGAGGCGAGCGTCGAGGTGCGGCGCGGCAAGAGCGAGCCGCGCCAATTTGACTTCAAGCCGCTCGACCACGTTGAACTGGCCGAGAAACACGACCTGATTGATTTCGAGGGGGGCGCGCGGATCGCCGGCGCTGGGTTTTATTTTCTCAAGAAGGAAGCGGTGTTATTGGAGTTGGCCCTACAGCGCTACGCGCTCGATCTGCTCCTAAAGAGCGGCTTCACGCCGACAATTACGCCGGACCTGGCGCGGACGGAGATTTTGCACGGCACCGGCTATATCCCCCGTGGGCCGGAGACGCAAATCTACAGCATTGAGCACACCGATCTGAACCTCATCGCCACGGCCGAGATTTCGCTCGGCGGGCAACTCGCCGGCAAGGTTTTGGAATCGGATCAGCTTCCGATCCGCCTCTGCGGCATCAGCCATTGCTTCCGCACCGAAGCCGGCGCGGCCGGGCGGGCATCGCGGGGACTGTACCGCGTGCATCAGTTTACCAAAGTCGAGATGTTTGCCTTCACGCTCCCCGACCAGAGCGAGACGATGCTCGAAGAAATTTGCGCGCTCGAATGCGAGCTATTCGATGGGCTGGGGATTCCGTATCGCGTGATCGACACGGCCAGCGGCGATCTCGGCGGGCCGGCCTACCGCAAGTACGATCTTGAAGCCTGGATGCCCGGCCGGGGCGACGGGGGCGAGTTTGGCGAAGTCACCAGCGCCTCGAACTGCACCGACTATCAAGCGCGGCGGCTCGACGTGCGGTACAAAAACCCCGGCGAAAAAGGGACGCACTTCGTCCACACGCTCAACGGCACGGCCATCGCCATCAGCCGCGCGCTGATTGCGATTCTGGAAAACTACCAGCAGGCCGACGGCTCGATCGACATCCCCCCGCCGCTCCGCGCCTGGGTCGGCAAAGAAAGAATCGGCTAGCGCCGCATTGCCTTTAAGCGTAGCGCCCCTTGTCCTCCCCCTCGCCCCAACGGGGCGATATTCGATAGCCCAGGGTGCAGCCCTGGGAAATCGCTTACCACTTCTATTTTTGTGCTGCCGTTTCCCCAGGGCTTGCGCCCTGGGCTGTCGAGTTCGGCCCCGTTGGGGCCGTGAGCCGAGCCAGCTTGCCCCAGTCTCTAGGGCGGGAATGACGCGACAGGGAAGCGGACAAACCACGCTAAAGCGCCGTGAGCACCGCCGCCGCTTCGCGGCAAAGCCGCTGCGCTTCGTCGGCCGACCGGGCTTCGGCGATCGCGCGGACGATCGGTTCGGTGTTGCTCGCGCGGACGAGCAACCAGCGGCCGGGCCAGTCGAGCCGCAATCCGTCCAGCGTGTCGGTTTGCGCTTCCGCAAAATGCTTTTGCAAGGCGGCGAAAGCCGAGGAGAGTTTTTCGGGAGGTAGAGCGATCTTCGTTTTGCAAATCTCGTAGCGCGGGATTTCGGCAGCCAGCTCGGCGACACTCTTTTCGCGTGCGGCCATCGCATCGAGAAGGAGCGCCATGCCGGCAAAACTATCGCGCACCAGCCCCACACGCGGGTCGATCACGCCGCCGTTTCCCTCTCCGCCGAGCACCGCGCCACGGGCGAGCATCTCATCGACGACGTTGGCTTCTCCGACGGCCGAGCGGTAGTAGGGGACGCCATGCTTGGCGGCCAAGTCTTCGCTCATGC
>CAYZVT010000316.1:0-5768 GCA_964481585.1 uncultured Pirellulales bacterium | reverse complement strand
CCTGGTCCCCGCGCCCCTTTTAGAAGCCCGCTCTGCCCCCTAGAATCAGAGGCACGCAGTGTCGGCGAACTTGGCCGGCGCAGCCTTTTTTGACTCTTACCCCGCCCAGAATTGGGCAAGGCCATGCTATGAACGTCTTGGTGATCGGTGCTGGCGGACGCGAGCATGCGTTGGCCTGGAAAATCTCGCAAAGCAGCCGCGTTGAGCGTGTCTTTGTCGCCCCCGGCAATGCCGGCACGGCGCTCGACGCCGAAAACGTCGATATTCCTGAGTCCGACTTCGCCAAGCTGATCGCTTTCGCCAAACAGAACAACGTCGGGCTGACGGTCGTCGGCCCCGAGGCTCCTTTGGCGGCCGGCATTGTCGATGCTTTTCAAGCGCAGAAGCTCCGCGTCTTTGGCCCTAGCAAGGCCGCAGCCGAGTTGGAAGCGAGCAAGGTCTTTTGCAAAAACCTGCTCCGCCACGCGGATGTCGCGACCGCCGACTATCAGGTCTTTCGCAACGCATCGAGCGCGATCAACTACCTGACCAGCCGCGAAGACGTGCCGATCGTTGTCAAAGCCGACGGCCTGGCGGCGGGCAAAGGAGTCGTCGTCTGCGACAACCGGGAGCAAGCGATCGAAGCCGTCAAGCGCATCGCCGGCGAGCGCGAGTTCGGCAAGGCGGGTGACCAGTTGGTTTTGGAAGAACGCCTGATTGGGCAGGAGGCGAGCGTGCTGGCGATTGTCGACGGCCGCACGATTCTTACGCTTCCGCCGGCTCAAGATCACAAGCCGGCCTTCGATGGCGATACCGGTCCCAATACCGGCGGCATGGGCGCGTACTGCCCGACGCCGCTCGTCTCGGAAAAAATGCTCGCTTCGATCGAAGAACAAGTGCTCGTCCCGACCGTGCATGCGCTGAAGCGCTCGCGCCGCCCGTTCCGGGGCGTGCTCTACGCGGGCATCATCGTGACGAACCAGGGGCCAAAGGTGCTTGAGTACAACGTCCGCTTCGGCGATCCCGAATGCCAGCCGCTGCTGATGCGGCTGCAAAGCGACATCATGGACGTTCTCGAAGGCACGGTCGATGGGCAGCTCGACGAAATCAACGGCAGCGTGCAGTGGGACCCGCGCCCGGCCGTCTGCGTCGTGATGGCGAGCGAGGGCTACCCCGGCCCCTACGAACGCGGGCAGGTGATTCGCGGCCTCGACGAAGCGGCCGAACTGCCCGATGTCAAAGTCTTTCACGCCGGCACCGCCACCGTCGACGGCCAGATCGTCACCAACGGCGGCCGCGTCCTCGGCGTCACCGCGCTGGGCAGTTCCATCTCGGCCGCCAAGCTCCAAGCCTACACGGCCGTCAAGCGCATCCGCTGGAAAGGCGCCTGGTGCCGCAAAGACATTTCCGACAAAGCCCTGGCGATGCAAGGCTAGAGGCAGTTGGGCAGGAGAGCGGTCAGCTATCAGCTTTCAGCGGTCAGCAAGATACGTCCTTCCCGCGCAGGCGGGAATCTAGAGAGCAGTGTCCACCTAGCCATAGCGGCTAGCCGGCCACGGGCGAAAAGAGATGCAGCGCACGCGCGCCAGGGAAAGGCAGAGCGCTCTAGCTGAAAGCTGACCGCTGATAGCTGACCGCTAGATCCCGCCTGCGCGGGAATGACGTGCTGCGCGCGAGGGACGCGCTTTGGCTAGCGCCGCTTCTCGTCCCGCTTCCGTTTCTTCCGTCCGCTCGCGTCTTCAAACTCTTTGAGCCAGAACTCGACTTCTTCGGGCGAGGGCGGCTGGCTCGGCTTGGCTAGCGCCGGCTCGGCTTGCGCGCTGCGGCTGCGGAGGAGGCGGACTCGTTCGCTGTACCAGATCTCGCTGTCGATGGCCTTGGCTTTGCGGCGACGCGCGGCGCGATGCAGCCGATGGTCGCTGGAAACGACGGTCAGAAATTTCGGGGCCAGGCAATCCTCGATCAACTGCTCAATCAGCGCGTCAGCGTCCTCATGCCGCGGCGCGAAACGGACCGTCAGCCCCCGGTGATGAAGCAGTTGCGGCAAGCCCGGCGGGGCGTCGCTGGCGTCAAAGACGATCGTCGCTTCGCGCAGCTCGCGTGGCTGGAGCGTCTCGGCCAGAAACTCCAATAGCGCCTGCCGCGATGCTTCGAGCGTCCCCGAGGCGGAGATAATGTCGCTGGCGTGCAGCAGATTGTAGCCGTCGATGAGCAGCGCCATGCCAATTCCTCATCCGAGCCGCGCAGGCGAAGGCGACTACTGCGGCGATTTAAGCGCGGCATCGTGCGGCGCCGAGCGACTCGGCCGTTTTGGCTGAAAGCCGCTTTCGATCGCCTGTTGCTCATCGCGGAAGAACACGATGTCTTGCAGGTGAATTTGCTTCCACTGGTCGACGGCGGTCGTGAACTTGCGCGTCGAAAGCCTGCCCACCGCGCGCGGCTGGTGCTCGTGGTCGCAGTACGCACAGCGCAGGATCGGCACGTTCTCATCGACGATCAAAAACTTCGGCAACAGGTAACGCCGCTCCGTCTCTTGACAGGTCACACAGCGGGGATTCGAGCAGATCAAGCCTTCGCGCTGGCGGTAGCTGACGTACTGCCGGCGGTGGAGCGGCTCGGCGCTGAACATGCCCGGCTGCAGTTCTAGCAGCGCGGCCACCAGCGCCATCCGCACCGGCACGCCGTAGGAAGCCTGCTTAAAGTACACGCCCCGCTGGTCCTGGTCGAGATCGTAGCTCAACTCGTCGACGCGCGGCAGCGGGTGGAGCACCTGCGCCTGCCGATACTTCTTTTCTTTGAGGAACTGGGAATCAATGACGGGGTATTCGGTGACCTGCTCCCCTGCCCCGAGCCGTTCGCGCTGCAGCCGCGTCGAATAAAAAGCGTCGATGTTTTTCATCGAACGGATCGACGCCTGTTGCTTCTCGCTCAGTTGAAACCAGACGTTCGAGATCAGCGCCAGTTGGTGCGGTTGGTCGGGCGTGACGTAAAGCACGTCGGCCGGCAGCGCGTCCTCGGCGAGCGAATCGACATCCTTGCGGCTAAGCGGATAGCAGCCGTAGTCGCGGGCAAGCCGTTGCTGCACATGCTCGGGAAACTCGCAGCCCGGCGCCGCCAGCGGAATGATCCGCGCTCCGAAGCGGGCCAGCGCGTAAACGAGCGAATGCACCGTGCGGCCGTGATGCAAGTCACCCCAGAGCACGACGTTCATGTCGCGGAGCGAGTCGATGCTGGGGGCGGCTCCTTTTTGGCTTTGGGCAGCGCGGAGCGTGTAC
Organism: uncultured Pirellulales bacterium; assembly: GCA_964481585.1. Taxonomy (GTDB): domain Bacteria; phylum Planctomycetota; class Planctomycetia; order Pirellulales; family CAYZVT01; genus CAYZVT01. The sequence continues at coordinate 2,514 of CAYZVT010000316.1, read as the reverse complement.
AGATCGCAGAGCGTTTGCGTCGGGTGCTCATGGCTGCCGTCGCCGGCGTTGATGACCGGCACGCTGGCGTACTCGGAAGCCACTTTCGCGGCGCCCTCGTACGGGTGGCGGATCACGAGCAGATCGGCGTAGTTCTCGACCACGCGGACCGTATCGGCGACCGTCTCGCCTTTGACCGCCGAGCTAGAGTTGGGATCGGCCGACGAGATGATTTCGCCGCCGAGCCGCAGCATCGCCGACTCAAAGGACAGCCGCGTCCGCGTGCTCGGCTCGAAAAAGATCGTCGCCAGAATATACTGCTCGGCATCGCCGCGGCGTCCGCTCACGCGGAACGGCTTGCCGGGCGTGCCCATTTCGCTCAGGTACTGGTCCGCCAGCCGGAAAACGGCTTCGATCTCGCTGTTGGAGAGATCGTCGATACTCACCACGCTTCGCGTCATGGTCTTCCGCCCAGGCGAGCCACCTGCTAGAGAATCGGCAGCCGCCCCCAGGGCTGCCCTTGATGATTCTAGCAGCCGCCCCCACGCCTGCAAGGCAGCCACATCGCCGGCGCGAGTCAGCATCACTCGGCGACGCGCCAGCGGCGGTTAAAGAGCCAGATCATCAGTAGCAGCAGGCTGCCGCAGTAGACGACGCTGAACAGCAGAAAGCTGATAAACAGCGGCCAGTTCGCTTCCCGCACGTCCTCCGGCCCCAGCTCAAAATCGAGCGGTACGGCAAAGGCCGCCGCAAAGGGACTGGTAAGCCCAAGCTGCTCGACCCACGGCGTGAGGGCCGCATCGCCAAAAAACGTGGCCGCGAAGAACCAGGCCGCCAGCGGCGCGGTAAACAGCGTAATCACGATCAGATACGAACTCATCAAACTGACCGACGTGCGATGAAAGAGCACCGAACAAAATAGCGCGGTGACGGCCGTGATCGCACAGGTGGCAATCACGATCAGCACATAGCAGCCGATCGACGGCAGATTTGTCCAAAAACCGACCGGCATCAAACAGGCGAGCAATACCGGCCAGAGCAGAAAGGCCGTCAACACGCTCGACACCCGCAGCCCCGAGACGAGCTTGCCCCAGAGAATCTGCCAGGGCGAGATGATCGTCACCAGCAGCAAATCGAGCGTCTGCCGCTCGCGTTCGCTGCACACGCTGCCGGCGGAGAAGACCGGTCCGACGAGCATGTTGAACAGCACGACGTAGCTGATGTACCACGGCGCATGCCGGGGAAAGATGTAGAGCCAGAAGGCCATCAGCGGAATGGCGAGAAACATGCTGACCTGGATCACCAGGCGGAGCATGAGCGTGCCTTGCGAGAAAATCTCGCTCCGCATTTCCTTGTCGTAGATCGGGTTGGCCCCGTCTTCGAGCAGATCGGTCCGCTTTTCGGGAGCAAACAGTCGGTCGGGGAACTGGTCGCGCTGGATAATCAGCCCCACCGCTTGCCGGGCTTCGCTTTCGAGATCAACGACTTCTTTCCCTTCACTCCCTACGTCGGGCGGGTGGAGCATCCGCCGGCTCGTGTTGGCAAACAGCACGACGCACACCGCCAGCGCCAAAGCCGGCAGCACGGCAATCGTGAGAAAGAGCCGGAACGTGCCGCTTGCCCCAAACGACGCCCACAGGCCCACCGACGCCAGCGCCAGCGGCAAGATCGTCAAATACGAGACAACGAGCGAAGCGGCCGTGCGCTGAAAATAGCTGCTCCAGGCGAGGCTGATCATGCCGAACGTGAGGACCGACAGGATAATTGCCAGATACGCCGCCAGCACCTCGTAGAGCGACACCCCGCCGAGCGGCAAGCAAAGCATCACGATCGGCAGCGAACAGAAGATCAAAATCGCCAGGTGCATCAGCGACGCACACAGCTTACCGAGCACGATCGCCGTGGGCCTGAGCGGGCTGGCCAGCAGCATCTCGTACGTCGCCCGCTCTTTCTCGCCCGTGACCGCGCCGGCCGCGAAGCTGGGGGCGAGGAACGAGGCGAGCAGGTATTGGCCGAGGAAGAACAGATTGACGAGCGTCTGCGCCTCTTGCGGGTTCCGCGTCAGATCGAGCGTCCCTTCGGCCGGCTGCGGCCAGGCCAGGTAGACCACGCCCCCGAGCAGCAGCAAATACACCGCCAAGAGCACGAACGCCTTCCGCATGCGGAGGTTGACGAGCAGTTCGCGCTGCAAGACGGGATTTTCAAAAAGATACATAAGAGGCCGCGCTGCGCTTGAATTCGGGCCTGATTAATACGCTCGCGGCCGGACGCGGCCCTGCACGCGGCTGGGCAGTCCCGTGATCCGCAAAAAGCCTTCGGCGTCGGTTTGATTGTACGAGCCGCCGGCCTCCATGCTCGCCACTTCGGCGTCGTAAAGACTGTTCGGACTGGTGCGGCTGGCGACGAGCACGTTTCCCTTGTAGAGATCAAGCGTGACTTCGCCCGTCACCGGCTGCTGGGCTTCGCGGATGAAGGCGAGCAGCGCGTCCATCTTGGGCACGTACCAAAAACCGTAGTAGACCATCTCGGCCACTT
>CAYZVT010000315.1:0-5809 GCA_964481585.1 uncultured Pirellulales bacterium | reverse complement strand
GACGTGCTGGTGCCCCGCTGGGATCCTTCGGTGCTGTTCACGCCGGCCGGCATGAACCAGTTCAAGGACCACTTTCTGGGCAAGGTGAAGCTGGACTTTACCCGGGCCACAACCTGCCAGAAGTGCCTCCGCACGGGCGACATCGAAAACGTGGGCCGCACGGCTTACCATCACACGTTCTTCGAGATGCTGGGCACCTTCAGCTTTGGCGACTACTTCAAGCGCGAGGCGATCAACTGGGCCTGGGAGTTTTTGACCGACAAGAAGTGGCTCGGCATCGACCCGGCGCGGCTGACCGTGAGCGTCTATCTCGACGATGACGAGGCGGCCGAAATCTGGATGAAGGATGTCAAGCTCCCCAGCTCGCGGATTCAGCGGCTTGGTGAGGGCGATAATTTCTGGCCCGCCCACGCGCCGAGCCAAGGCCCCGACGGCGTCTGCGGCCCGTGCAGCGAAATCTTCTACCACCCGGACAAAGGGGGCGAAGTCGAGATCTGGAACCTCGTCTTCACGCAGTTCAACCGCGTCGGCGAGCCGCCCAAGAACTTGCGCCCGCTGCCGAGCAAGAACATCGACACCGACATGGGCTTGGAACGCTGCGCGTCGGTGCTGCAAGGGGTCGAGACGAACTTCCATATCGACACACTGCTGCCGATCGTCGAGGCCGCCGCCGAAGTCTGCGGCATCAAATACGACCCCAAGAACGAAGATGGCCGCCGTCTGCGCCGTATCACCGATCATGTGCGGGCGTGTACGTTTGCGATCCACGAAAACGTCTACCCCGGCCCCAACAAGGAAAAGTACGTCGTCAAACGACTGCTGCGCCGCGCGGTGCTCGATGGGCATCAGCTGGGGCTGCGCGATCCGTTCTTGCACAAGCTCGTGCCGGTCGTGGCCGAGATGATGAGCAACCCCTACCCCGAGCTGCGCGAGACGACGCAGCGCGTCTCGGGCGTGGTCCGCATGGAAGAAGAAAACTTCTTCGGCACGATCGACGGCGGCTTGGAACGCATTCAAAAAATCTTCCGGCACATGGAAGCCTCCGACAGCGTGATGGTCGATGGCCAGGAAGCCGCCGAACTGTACACCACCTACGGCATGCCGCCCGAACTGGTGTCGACGATGGCCGCCGAACGCAACTTCACCTTCGACTGGGACGGCTTCCGCAACGCGATGGAGCAGCACGGCCTCCAGTCGGGCAAGCAGCAGTTTGAACTGTTCGCCACCGGACCGATGGAAGCGCTGAAAGAGGCGCTGCGCTACACTGAGTTTGTCGGCTACGAAACCGACGAAGCGACCGCCGAGATCAAAGGCATCGTCGCGCAAGGCAAGCTCTGCGAAGAAATGCGCGAGATCGGCCACGAGCAGCCGATTCGCGTCGTGCTCGACCGCACGCCGTTCTATGGCGAGTCGGGCGGCCAGGTCGGCGACACGGGCGAGATTCTCGGCGAACGCTTCCGTTTCCGCGTTGTCGATACGCAGAAAGACGCCGATTTGCTCGTGCACTTCGGCCATCTGCTCGAAGGCGTGATGGAAGCCGGCGCGACCGTGACCGCGAAGGTGAACGTCGAGCGGCGCGATGCGATTCGGCGCGCCCACTCGGCGACGCACATGCTGCATCACGCGCTGCAAAAGACGCTCGGCAGTCATGCCCAGCAGCAAGGCTCGAAGGTCGACGCGGACTGGCTGCGGTTTGATTTTACGAATCTTGCGCCGGTGGCGGGCGAAGAACTCGCCGAGATCGAACAGACCGTCAACGACCGCATCGCCGGCTGCCAGGCGATTAAGTGGGAAACCGTGCCGCTTGCCGACGCGCGGAAGGCCGGGGCGATGATGCTCTTTGGCGAGAAGTACCCCGACCCGGTGCGGATGGTTTCGATGGGCGACTTTAGTAAGGAGCTTTGCGGCGGAACGCATCTGGAAAGCACCGCCGAGGTCGGGGCGTTCGAGATCATCAGCGAAGAAGGCGTCTCGGCCGGCACGCGGCGGATCGTGGCGCTGACCGGCAAGAAGGCACAAGAGCACATCGAGCAGACGCACGCGGCGCTGGCCGAAACGGCGCAGGAGCTTGGCGTCTCGTCGAGCGAAGTGCCCGACGCCGTGAAAGCGCTTAGCCAGCAGGTGCGCGACCTGAAGAAGCAACTTGCCGGCGGCGGAAAAGGCAAAAATGGACAGGAGCCGCGCGCGGCAAGCGGCGCTCCCGGCGAGTTAAGCCATGCCGAAGCCAAGCAAGCGCTCCGCGAGGCGGCGCGGACGCTCAACGTGACGCCGTTCGAGGTGCCCAACCGTGTTAGCGCCATGCTTGCCGAAGTCGCGGACTTGGAACAACAGCTCAAAACGCGCGCCGCGAGCGGCACGCTCACGGCTAGCTCGCTCTTGGAACGCGCCGAATTGATCGGCGGCGTAAAGGTCGTCGTGGCGGAAACGCCGAGTTCCAACGCGAACTTGATGCGGCAGCTCATCGACCAGTTGCGCCAATCGGCTAGCCCGGTCGCCGTGCTGCTTGGCTCAAAGCAGGGCGAGGACAAGGTCACGCTCGTTGCCGGACTGAGCCGCGACGTGGCCGGTCGCGCCAGCGCCGGCGATTGGGTTCGCCCGGTGGCGGCGATCGTCGGTGGCAGCGGCGGCGGCCGCGCCGACATGGCCCAAGCCGGCGGCAAAGAACCCGCCCGGCTCGGCGAAGCACTGGAAGTCGCGCGGGCGACCATCACCAAGATGCTCAGCTAGCGCGGGTTGACATTCTCACAACCCCTAGCCGGCGAGCAACGCTCGCCAGTCCTCTCGCGGCGTTGCCGCGTTGGCTATTCGGAGTGCGATTCCATCAAGCGACGGGGGGCGGGGGCGCACCGCGCTAGCGGAAGCCCCCGAAGCGCTCTGGTCTGGATTCCCGCCTGCGCGGGAAGGACCTGTTGCAGCGTCCGCTGCGCTGTCGCGCAACCAGCGCATAGATGTGTCGGGAATTTCCCGATGTGCGTGGCAATGCTAGCATCGCGCGCCGCGCCAACGCCTGTGAGCTTTCTTGCAAATTTCACTTTGCAGCAGCCGGCGCGCGTCGTAATATGAGGCACAAGGGGCGGATCATCCTCAGGGAGAGGTCAGGCACACGCGGCACTCTCCCTGCTCGATCGGAGGGAGCGACGAACATGGCGGTTATGGTTTGCGATTGGGAACTGGGAGTCGAGCGTGGCCCAGGCTGGTTGATCGTGCGACCGATGCCTCACGCAGCGGATGCCAGAGAGGAATCGAGTCTGGCAGACGCCGTTTGGTCGCTTCTCGACCAACACTTCACTTACCGCGTCGTGCTGGAGATGGATCAATTCGGCGCGCTGTCGAGCCACTTGATCGGGCAACTGATTCTGCTGCACAAGCGCGTGCGGCAACACGGCGGCATCGTGCGGCTTTGTGGCCTCAGCCGCACGGCCGAAGGCGCGTTGGCGATTAGCCACCTCGACACGCGACTGCCGAGCTACCGCACCCGCGAAGAAGCCGTCCTCGGCTCGTCGCTCCCGGCGCAGCCGCGCTAAAGCACGGTGCGCCCCCGCCACCGATCGCCGTTACCAGTTCACTTCGAGCAGGTTTTCGATCTGGCTCACGCCGTCGAGGCGGCGGAGCGCTTCTTGGGCCATCTGCTTTTGGTAGTACGACGAGACGATGCCGCGGAGCACGACGCGGCCTTCTTCCGTCTCGAAGCGGAGCTTCCGCCCAGAGAGATACGGGTTCTGGCGAATGGCGCTGTCGATGCGGGCGTCGAGGGCTTGGCCGTGGTCGTGCGTTGTGATCATCGCGGGTGCTCCAGGCAACAGGAAGAAAGGTGCGCGTGAGGCTCTCGCGCCACAGCAGCCGTCGGCTTCGCTCAGGACGAGCCGAGCAATTGGGAGGGCAAACGCGCTGCGCAGGCGAGGGCCGTGCCTATCCATCGGCAGCCTGAGGCACGCAGGCCCAGTTTTCCTCCTCGGCTAACCAGGGAATTTAGGAGTGAAAGGTGCGGCTGCGCCGTGCGTGCCGGTTGGGAGGATTGCGGCGGAGTGCGGGGCGAAGGCGGAGGGCGGAAGGCGGAGCAAAAGCGGTACACGGAAGGTTTTTCGCCCGTGGCGTCCACGCCGGATAGCCGTGTAGGCGCTACCGTGAATCATGACGTGCACTAGCTTCGCCAGGAGTCGCAGCTTGTAGCCCAGGGCTTGTGGCCTACAGCCTACAGCGCCTAGCCTACAGCCCCAACGCTGCCAGGCTGGCGAGGAGCAGCCCGAAGATCAGCCCTTGTAGCAGCCGCATTTGGCGCTCGAAGCGGTGACGCAGCGCGGGGGCGGCGTCGAGGACTTCGACGAACCGCACGCGGCGTTCAATGCTCGGGTGCAGCCAACTGGCGGCGCTGCGCTTGGGGCCGCTCGCCCAACCGAGCTTGTCGAGCGCGCGGACGAACGTGGCCGGGCTGCCGGCGAGTTGGCAAGCGAACAGGTCGGCTTGGTGTTCGAGCAGCCGCGAGTAGAGGCCGAAGATGCTCATCGCGTAGGAGCCGAGTCCGATCACCAGCAGCAGCGGCGCTTGCAAGGGCACGTCGAGTCCCCACTCGGCCAGCCGCCGGCTCTGCGCGGCGACGGCCTCGGGGAAGGTGTGCTGCCAGGCGGCGAAAACGACCACCGGAAGCATGATCGCCAGCACGCGCAGCAGCAAATGCCGCTGGCGGACGTGGGCCACCTCGTGGGCGAAGACCATTTCGAGCTCGTCGGTCGAGAGTTCTTCGATCAGCGCGTCGGTCAGCATCACAAACCGCCAGCGCGGGACCAGCCCCGTCACCACGGCGTTGACGATCCGCCCGCCGGTCTTCCAGAGCAGGATGTCGCGCGCGCGAAAGCCGAGCCGCTCGGCGACGCCTTCCAGCCGCGCGCGGAGTGGCCCGTTTGGCAAAGGCTCGGTTGGCCAGATGCGCTTCAGCCAGAGCGGGAAGCTAAGAAAGATGACCGCGAGCGTCGGGATGAACAGCAGCGGGGCAAGTTCTCCCTGCGCCAGTCCCGGCACAAACCGCTGCGCGGCGTCGCGGATTGCCAGGAGCAGTAACACCGGCAACAGGAGCAAGCCCAACTCGTGGCGCAGATGCAGCGCGAGATAACGAACCCGCCCCAGCGGCAGGCTTTCGTTCGCCGTGGCAAGCGTCTTGTCAACCTCGTAGAAGGCGGCCCAGGAGAGTACCATCGGCAGCACAACCGGCAGCAGAATCAGCACCTCGTCGGCCAGAAACACGTCGGCCAGTTGCCAATTGAACCGCACCAGTTGCGGCCACGCCAGCAGATAGAGAATCGCGCCCGTCACCGCGAGCCAAAGCCCGGCGTGAATCGCCCGCAGCCGGCTGAAGCGGTCGAGCCAATGCCCACGACGGTCGGCCTCATACCGCAAGCCGAGCGCGACCATGCTGGAGCTGACGGCGGCAAAGCCGGCAATCAGCCCCATCCCCAGCACGGCAATCGCCAGCCGCAAGCCCCCGTCTTCGACCGGCAGCGGCGGCGCGTTTTCCGAGAGCGCGAGCGCCGCGACGACGGCGAGAATCAACAGCAGTTGCATGAGCGGTGGGGGAGGGCAAGGGGCGGCGTCGGGGGGAGCAAAAAGCTCTATCGTACTTGGCCGCGTGGCGGAACTCAAAGCCGCCCATTTTCCCCGCCCCGGCGGCCGTGCGTCAATGTCGAAACCGGGAGCGTTTTTCGGCCCACGTCCTGGACGCGTGGGCGGAAGTCTAGCGGTCAGCGATCAGCGATCAGCTTTCAGCGATCAGCAAAATGCGTCATTCCAGCGCAGGCGGGACTCTAGACAGTAGACT
>CAYZVT010000314.1:0-5815 GCA_964481585.1 uncultured Pirellulales bacterium | reverse complement strand
GGTGCGCCTCGCCACGCTCGGCTTTCCGCTTTCTCGCAGACGGCTAGGAAGGCGGCGGTTTGCGCTGGAGCAGATGCTCGTCGCGATGCTCGCGACAGCAGAAGTAGAGGCAAATTACCTCGTGGAACCAAGGCGTGGGCGATTGGCAGACAATGCAGCGCATCTGCCGTTTGCCCTTGCGAAAGCCGTCTTCGGTACGGAAGCCACATGGTACATGCGGATATTCCTCGTCAAAGAGCATCCAGGCCCGCCTTGCGCAATGGGCCGAATCCCCGCTAAGTTGCCGTCGTCGGCTGAAGACGGAAAGTTGCCCTGCAGCATCCTCACTTCGTGCTCATCGAATCGAGATGCAGTCAGGCAGTTTGGGGAGCCGGAGCAGGAAAATAGCTGAGTTGATACAACGCACGCCCCAGTCGCCCCGCCACGTTAATACCTAGCACACCCCCTTCCCCCAGGCCAGCATGAGCGCAAGAAAACAGCACCTCGGATGCCCCCTTTCCGACGGCGGCATCCGGTCGCAGCGGATTTATCTGCAAGTGGCAGCGGCAGTCCGTCCAGACAAACACCACCAAGCTGAATTGCCTGATGGCGACCGATGCCATCGGCCCCGATGCCGCACCACTTTTTAGATTTATTCGAAGATCGTTTCGAGCAGATTATGCACCGGGCGGCCGGGAATGTATTCGGCATCGACCAGTGGCCTCGCCGTTATTACCGGGCGATAGGCCAGCGCCGGAGACGCGGCCACCACCGGCCGATACGTCACCACCGGCGCCGGCGTAAGAACCGGAGAATACGCCACGACCGGCGCTGCCGTCAGCGTGGGCCGGTAAACCGTCACCGGCACCTGCTGAACGACCTCCTGCTCCACCATCCGGCAGACCTGAACCGGCACCTGCCGGACCTGTTCTTCCTCGACGTAGCGGACCGTTTGGACCGGCACCTGCCGCGTCTTTTCTTCTTCCACATAACGCACCGTCTGCACCGGCACTTTGCGCGTTCTTTGCTCTTCGACGTAACGGACCGTCTGCACGGGCACTTTGCGGACTTGTTCCTCCGCGACATAGCGGACGGTGGTTACCGGCACTTGCTGCTCGACGACCACCGGCGTATAGGTCGTGACCGGCTGCAAGACGCAAACCCCGCCGACCGGCGTGGGCTGGTACACGGTCGTCGGCCGGTAGGTCGTCACCAGCTGCTCACGCTGCACCGTTTCATAGACGGGCCGCCGCACGGTGACGCGCTCTTCACGTTCGGCGGTTTCATACACAGGTCGGCGAACGGTGTAGGTCTCCTCGCGCTGGGAGGTTTCGTAGATCGGCCGGCGGACCGTGTATGTCTCTTCGCGCATAGACGTTTCGTACACGGGCCGCCGTACGGTGACGCGCTGCTCTTGGTACTGGGTTTCCCAGACCGGGCGCTGCACGGTCGTCCGCCGCGTCTGATAGACCGTCGTGGCCGTCGGCCGCCACACGCAGACTTGCGCCGCGCAGGGCACCACGACTCCGCATAACACCACGAGCGCTCCGGTCACAACTTGCCACGCAGGCTTGAGCATCACTCCCTCCTTCACCGTGTTCGAGATCCTCCCCCTGTCTTCCCTTCCCCGCTCTTTCTCCGGTTTAACGGCGGGTGTCGAAAGTTTTGGTCGAGGAGCAACTAAGGCAATCCGCGTGCCCAAAGCGCGAACGCCCCGCTGCGCTGGCAGCCACAGCTCTTCCCCAGTCCAGGCGCAGACCGCCCTGCGTGGGAAACTTGCGCTGCTTTCACGTTGGCGAAAGCGGGACGGTCAAGTTGACGCAGCTCAAGTCAGGCTGTCCAGGTGTGGTCGAAAAGCGGGCAGCCTTGCGAAAGCGCACGTATCTTCTAAACTTGCAGCATGAGCGAACCCACTTCTTCCTCCGCAGCGTTTGTTGTCGATACCACCGCCGAGACGTTCGAGCAGGACGTGATCGAGCGGTCGCGACAGGTTCCGGTCGTCCTCGATTTTTGGGCGCCCTGGTGTCAGCCCTGTCGGTTGCTAAGCCCTTTGCTCGAACAGCTTGCCGCCGAGTACGGGGGCCGCTTCGTGCTCGTCAAGGCGAACACCGAGCAGTTGCCCCGCGAGGCGGCGCAGTTTGCCGTGCAGTCGATTCCGACCGTGTTCGGTATCCGCGACGGGCAGCCGGTCGATTTCTTTAACGGCCTTTTACCCGAAGGGCAGCTTCGCGCGTGGCTCGACCGCTTGCTGCCGAGCGAGGCCGAACTGCTTGCCAGCGAGGCCGAGCGGCTTGCCGCAACCGATCCGGCAGCGGCCGAGACGAAGTACCGCGCGGCGCTCGAACTCGAAGCCGAGCAGCCGCTCGCTCTGACGGGCCTGGCCCGGCTGCTACTGGCGCAGCAGCGGATCGAGGAAAGCCAGGCGATGGTCGAACTGCTTGAAGCGCGCGGCTTTCTGGAGCCGGAGGCGCAACAGGTCAAGGCGGCGCTCGATTTGCAACTTCAAGGACAGCGCACCGGCAGCGTCGAGCAATGCCGCGCGGCGCTGGCGGCGCAGCCGGAGGATTTTTCGCTTCAATTGCGGCTGGCCGAAGCCTTGGCCGCCGAAGGCGAGTACCGCGAAGCGCTGGAGTTGTGCCTCGACCTGGTCCAGCGCGATCGCAAAGGCGTCGGCGAGGAGGCGCGGGCCGTGATGGTCGACATCTTCCGGCTCCTGGAAGAAACGCAGCCCGAGTTGGTCAGCGACTTTCGCCGCCAGCTTTCGACGGCGCTTTATTAGCGGTCAGCGATCAGCTTTCAGCGATCAGCAAAAGATGTCGTTTTCGCGGAGGCGGGAAGAAAAGCGATCAGCGCAATGCGTCAACTCCCGCGCAGGCGGGAAGGACAGAGCGCCCGGTTCTGGTTTCTAGAGGGCGCTGCGTTTCTCTGGGGCATTTAAGCGGCTCACCGGCCTGGAGGCCGCGGGCGAAAAGAGGTGTAGCGCACGCGACGGGAGGAAAGGAGAGGCGCTCTTGGTCCCCAATCCACCATCCACCATCCACAATTCAAAATCCCCTGTCCCCTCGATTCCCGCCTACGCGGCAGAGCTTGAAAACGAAAGTCCGCCCGCCGATGTACGAGCTTTTCGAGCATACCGCCGATCTCGGCTTGCGCGTCGTCGCGGACGATCTGCCGACGCTCTTTGCCGAGGCGGGACAAGGGCTGTTTGCGATGCTGCTCGGCGAGGCGGCGGACGTTCAGCCGGTGCGGAGCGTGAGCTTCCGCGTCGAGGGGAAGGAACTGGACTACTTGCTCCTCGACTGGCTGAACGAACTGCTGTTCACCTTCGAATCGCAGAACTTACTCCTTAGCCATTTCCAAGTCACCCTCGACGACACCGGCCTCACGGCCCAAGCCCAAGGCGAGACGGTCGATCCCGCGCGGCACGCGCTGGAACATGAAGTGAAAGCAATCACCTATCACCATCTCCGCGTCCAGCAGCGCGACGGGCACTGGCAAGCAGAGGTCATCGTCGATATCTAACGCACGAGAACGATCATGGCCGCGCAGCGCTACGAAGGACCGCTCGAACAGGTCAACCCGACCTGCTGGCGCATTCCGAAGCATTACAAGCCGGGCATGCGCGTCGATGGGCTGATCTACGCCGACGAAGCGCTGATCGAGCTGATCCGTGCCGACCAGGCGCCCGAGCAAGTCGCCAACGCCGCCTTTCTACCGGGCATTCAACACGCGAGCCTGGCGATGCCCGACATTCACTGGGGCTACGGGTTCTGCATCGGCGGCGTCTGCGCGACCGATCCGAACGAGGATGGCGTGATCTCGCCCGGTGGGGTCGGTTACGATATTAACTGCGGAGTGCGGCTCGTGCGCACCAATCTCGGCCGGGGCGACGTTGCGCCACGGCTGCCGCGCTTGATTGATGCGCTATTTGATTCGATTCCGGCCGGGGCGGGCCAAGGAGGCCGTTTTCGTTTTCGGCCGCAGGAACTCGTTGAACTGATGCGCACCGGGCCAGCGAGACTCGTTGGCCGAGGTTGGGCGACCGAGCGCGACATCGACTACACCGAAGCCCACGGCCGACTCGACACCGCACAGCCCGAACGCGTCAGCCCGCGCGCACTCCAGCGCGGCTACGACCAGTGCGGCACGCTCGGCTCGGGGAATCATTTTTTGGAAGTGCAAATCGTGGACGAGGTGTTCGACGCGCCGGCCGCCGAAGCGATGGGTTTGGCGGAAGACGGTGTGTGCGTGATGATTCACTCCGGCTCGCGGGGGCTGGGCTATCAGGTCTGCGACGACGCGCTGCGCAAGCTCCGCGACGTGCCGGCCAAGTACGGCATCGACCTGCCCGACCGGCAACTGGCCTGCGCTCCAATCCGCAGCCCCGAGGGCGAAGACTATCTGGGGGCGATGAGTGCGGCGGGGAATTTTGCTTGGTGCAACCGGCAGCTTCTGATGCACCAAACGCGCGAGGCGTTTGAAACCGTCTTTCAAAAGCCGTGGCAGTCGCTCGAAATGGAATTGGTCTACGACGTGGCCCACAACATCGCCAAGCTCGAAGAACACGCCATTGCCGGCACGCACAAGCCGGTGTGGGTGCATCGCAAGGGCGCGACGCGGGCCTTTCCGCCCGGCCATGCGGAGATTCCCGCAAGCTATGCCGCCGTCGGGCAGCCGGTGCTGATTCCCGGCGACATGGGCCGCGCAAGCTGGGTGCTCGCCGGCCAAAGCGGCAGCATGCAGCAAACGTTCGGCAGCGCGTGCCACGGTGCGGGCCGACTGATGAGCCGCACCGCCGCCGTGCGCGACGCACAAGGGCGGTGGATCGACCGCGAACTCCAGCAGCGCGGCGTCGTCGCGCGTGCCCGTAGCCGCAAAGGTCTCGCCGAAGAACAACCGGCGGCCTACAAGGATGTTGATCTGGTTGTCGAAGTCGTGCATCAAGCACGCCTGGCGAAAAAAGTCGCCCGGCTCCGCCCGATCGGCGTCATCAAGGGCTAGCCGCCCCGAAGGAACGCCTCTTGTCCACCGTTCGCCCGCACAAGACCGAGTGGATGATCTATGGCGCGTACGGCTACACCGGCCGACTGATCGCCGAAGAAGCCGCGCGACGGGGTCATCGCCCGATCGTCGCCGGTCGCAATCGCCAGCGGACCGCCGCCGTGGCCGAGGCGCTCGGCTTGCGGAGCCGCAGTTTTGAACTTGCCTCGGCGGAAAAGATCCGGGCGCACCTGGCGGACTGCGCGCTGGTTTTGAATTGTGCGGGACCGTTTTCCAAAACCGCAGCGCCGATGATCTCCGGCGCGTTGGCGGCGGCAACGCACTACCTCGACATCACCGGCGAGATTGCTTGTCTCGAAGCAGCCGCCGCACGACACGCGGACGCCGAAGCGGCGGAGATTGCGCTCATCCCGGCCGTCGGTTTTGATGTGGTGCCGAGCGATTGTCTGGCGGCGCAAGTGGCGGCCCGCGTCCCCGCACCCACGCATTTGCAACTAGCGATCCGCTTTAGCGGCGCGATGAGTCCTGGCACCGCGAAGACGATGATCGAGATGCTGCCGCACGGCGGCCGCGCGCGGATCGAGGGGCGAATCGAGCGCGTGCCGGTCGCCTGGAAGGCCCAACGAGTACCGTTTGCCGATGGTCCCAAATCGGCGATGACGCTCCCCTGGGGCGACGTGTCCACCACCGAGTCCAGTTCGGACAGGCCGACCCGCTGAAGGAGGCGTACCGCGTTGGGTGCGAGTTGGATACCCGCACCGACCTCCGAAAGCTCCTGGGCCTGCTCGTAGATGGCGCACGTGAGGCCGGCGCGCCGCAGCCACAATGCCAGGGT
>CAYZVT010000313.1:0-5823 GCA_964481585.1 uncultured Pirellulales bacterium | reverse complement strand
GGGGACCCGGCGTAAAAGCCACACACACCGTATCACGGACCTCGGCGGGCAGACCGAAGGACTGCCTCACATCGTCATCCTCAAAATACCTGTCGCCGAGAACCTGTTCCAAAAACTGTTCGTTGGCCAGCGCGACCAGCGACGGCTCCGGCGGAGCCTTGGGCGATATGTCGCGTGCGTAATCGGTGAGCCATTCCCAAGCGGGGCCGGGCTGCGCCCATGCCGGCGCGCCGCCGCCGGCGACCGATCCAACCAGGTGACGCAGCGCGCCGCAGCGCGCCAAATCGTCGGGCCGGCGGCCGGTGGCAGCCAAGAGCGCCTCGGCTTGGCCGAGATGTTCCCGCGCCTCTTCCACGCTGCGAGCGGCCTCGGCGTCTGGCCCGCGCACCAGTCCCTCGCAGGCCAGCAGCTCCGCTTCCAGGCGCAGCAGCGCTGCCTGCTGGTCTTTGGCAAGTTGCTGTTGAGCCTCGATGGCGCGCATCGCCGCCGCGTAGCTGGTGGCGAAGTGCTCCTGGCGGCGCAGTTCCCGGGCGCGCAGCAGAGGTTCGGTCCCAGCAGGATCGCTTTCGTCCGCAGTGCCGAGCGGGTATGCCCGTCGCTTGAGGTACTGGGCAGATTGACGCGCCACCGATTTCAAAGACTCCGGCGCGGTGGGCTGCTCCGCCACGCGGTTCAGGAGCCGGACTCCCTCGGCTTCATCGCGGAACAGCCCTTCCCGTACCGCCACGACCACCAGACGAGCCGGATACCGGCTGAGCATGGTGTCCTCGTCGAACGTGCCGAGACAGAGGCGATCGCGGGTGTCGAGATAGTTCTGCTGTAGGCTGCGGAAACGCAGCAAATCGCCACGGCGGACGAGCTGCGCCGCCGGAACTTCCGCGTCTTTGGGCAAGGGATCGGTGAACGGGTCGAGCCACTCGCGTAGGCGCTGCATCATCTCTAGCGACTGTGCGTTGGCCGCCTCGAACTGGCCCTGCTTCCAGAGTGCGTCCGACAGAACCCATTCGGCTTGAACCTGCGCTTCGCGGCCCAAAAGTCCTCGGTCTTGGAGGAGTTGCTGGAGTGACTCCGGGGCCAGCAGCGACTCGGCGCGGGCGAGCGCTTCGTCCATGCGATGCGCCGCTAACAGCGAGAGGGCTTGCCGGTATCGGTCGCTCCAGCGGGTATGAGAATTATCCTGGGCGTGATCGGCCGCAATTCGGTAAGCGATGCTGGCGTCTTCGTATTGATGGGCGCGGAGCAGCGCGTGCCCGCGCTCCCGCATTGCGAAATGGATCGCTTCGCCGCTGGCTTCGGAGTCGTTAAACCAGCGTGCCGCGTTAAAAAAGCTTTCGGAAGCCAGCCCGAAGCGCTGATGCGCTAGATGGTCCTTGGCGATCTCCAAAAAGGCTTGGCCTTCCTCGACTGGATCAGGCGCTTCGGTCGAGCGCTCGATTTCCGCGTCAAGCTCGGCCATCACCTTTTCCAATTCCTCGCCGGCAGCAACGCGCTGGGCGATTTCGCGCGACTGCCGGCGCAGTGCGGCGAATTGCTGCGTCATCCCGGCTTTCAGCCGCGCAATCTCGTCGATCACGATGCGGATACTCTGCGCATCGCGCATTTGCTGCCGGTACGCTTGCAGCGTCGTTATCTGAGTCTCCAGGTCGGTCAGCCGGCGCTTGCGCGCTGCCACGGCAACGGCCGCATCCGCGGCCCGCTCGTGCTGCTGTGCCCCGAGAGCGGCGCGGACCAGCCGATCATAGGCTTCCATCGCCTGCTTGTTGTCGACAATCGCGGTCAAGCTCTCCGCCATGTACTGCAGCACATTGAGCACATCCTCGGTCTGACCTAACTTCTGAAAGGCGGCTAAGGAGTTCTCATAGGCCTCTTTCATCTTCGTGGCATCGCCCTGAGCCTCGGCAATCCAGGCTTGTTCGAGCCAGAGAATGCCGTGGTAGTCCTCCGCCGACAACGCATCGGCTAAGAACATGGCTTGATTCACGGTATGGTCGGCGTCGTTCCAGCGTTCGGCCAGCCTCTGGCTGGCGACCAGCCATGCGGCTTCGTTGAGGGCTTCCGGAAGCATCCCGCAGCGCAGGTAACCCTCTGCCGCCGCTTGTTGCAGTTCCATCGCGTCGGTGTAGCGCTCGGCATTGTGCAGCGCATAGCCGGCCATCGACAAAACGGCAGCGCCATCGACGAACCAGGGCGCGCCGTAGCCTTCCGCCGTCTCCCAAGCGGCCTTGATTGCCGCGTCAAAGTCTTGCTCGGCAAGCGCGATCTCCGTTTTTAACCAACCGACGTGCCCTTTCCGCAGCGCCTCGAACTCGGGGATGTCCAGTTGGGCGACGGTTTCGAGCTGGGTCTTGGCCTGCGCAAGATCCCCCGCTTGCACCTGCTCGGCCGCGACGCTCGCCAGCGACTGGACGACAAAAAAGTGACCCTTGCCGAAGAACTTTTGTTCGAGCGTCAGCATCTCCGCACGAGCCGAGGGCGTCGCGGTTGCCGACTCCTGCTCCTCGGCCGGCTGCGAATCCGGCTGCTCGCCGACGCCAAAACGTGCCCTCACCGCCGTCTGCAACAGCGCCAGGTAGCGGCGCGTCGCTTCCTGGTCCTCTGTGGAGTGCTGCGCCTGTAGCTGCTCGATGGCTTCGTGGGTATCTCGGATTGCCGCGAGCAGTTCTGCGGGGGCTTGCCGCTGCTGGAGTTTCGCCTGCACCTGTTTTGAGAACTGCGCAGCCTGTTGAAGTTCTTCGCCCGCCAACATGCAGTCGATGGCCTCGGAAGCGACGTAAAAGAGCGCTGCCGGGTCCGCATCCGCAAGACCAGCCCGCAGATTGTACCGTTGCTGGGCGGTGCGGCCTGCTTTGGAAAACTCTCCCGCAGCGACCTCGGCTTTCAGTTGCTCCTGGAGATCGGGAGCCGCCGCCATCGCCTCGGCAAGCTCCGTCAGCGAGTGATTCGCCGCCTGGGGTTCTTCCGCCTCAGAGCGTGAGGGGAACGCCGTCGAGGCCGGCCATGCCGTCAGCAGTAGTAAAAGCACCTGGCAAGCGGGAAGGCACGACTTTGAGAAGGAAAGAGACATGCGACGATCTCCCAGATAGAACAGAGACTCGCTCTTGGCTACCGCGTCTCAATGCTCAGCGTCCGTTTGATCATCACCCGTGCGTCGTTCTCGATCGGCGTCTCGCGGTCGGGGTCCACGTCGTAATAGGGATGGACGATGCGATCGGCGAGATTCTCGCCACGGTAGATTTTCGCCGGAGCGAATTTTTTCTCGCTGGCATAGAGAATGATTTCCTCGCGGCCCAGGATCGGTTTGACCTTCAGCGCGCCGGACGTGGGGAAGCGGAGCGTTTCTCGCGCTGCGATTTCGGTTCCTGCAGGCACCACCGAGACGACGTCTCCGGCGGGGCTGCGGCCCAGCAGTTCGACGAAGACCGGCACGTTTCCTTTGTTCTCGACCAAGATCGCCAGTTCATCCCCCGGGGCGAAGATGTTGTTCTTCTTGGTGGTCGAGATCCGCACGTCGAGCTTGGAGGTGACTGGCAGGTAGTCGGGCCGGGTCAGGCCGTCAATTGCCACGATCGGGACGCCCACTCCCAAGGCGGTGATCACTTGGTCGTAGTAATCCTCCCAGGTATCGCGGCGCACGACGCCGGCATCGGCCAAGGCAACCAGTCCCAAGCCGGTCAGTTGCGGCTGCCGCACGATGACCCGCAGGTCGTCGGTGCTGACCAGCCCTAGCTCGCCGCTGACGGCGGTTAGCGGCAGCGGAGCTTCGAGGAAGCGGTGCGAAACCGGGATCAGCGGCTCTTCGGTCTGCGGATGCCCCAGCGCCTTCTCCAGGGCGTCGAGGAAACGCTTCTCGTCGGCCGCGACGAGCTTTGCCATTTCCTCGGTGGGCGGATAAAGTTCGAGCGTGGCCCGTTTGTCGATCAACCCGCTGGCGTTGATCCTCTCGATGGCCGGCCGCACTTGATCGCGGAAGCGCTTTATTCCACGATCGTGACAGCGGATGCACGAAAGCCCGTTGCGGACCGTTTTGTCCTCGGCGAACTTATCGGTCACGATGCTGGTGGGAGCGAAGTCGAGCCGCGCCCCCGCCGCGTCGGCGATGTAGTAGGCTTGCAGTCCATTGGGGAGATTGAAGATCATCTCGCCGCCCGTTCCCCGCAGATGCATCGGGTCGATGAAGATGTTTTCCGATCCCTTGCTAGAGGCGTAGTCGACGCTTTTCCAGTAGGCCCCGTCGGCAGCCGGATGGCGTTCGACGGCGCGGTTGTTGCGGGAGACGCCGGAGACCGCCATGCCCGCCCGCTTCGCAATCCGTTGTTCGATGTTGTCCGCGCAATCAATGTTCAGCTGTTCTTCCAGTTCGGCCACGGTGCGGGGAAGCTGCAAAATATCGTGGTACAGCGGCGGCAAGGTGGCGACGCTCGAAAACCAGTCCGTGCGGACATAGGGGATCGGACGCACCATGCCGGAAGGCGTCAGATACTCCCGGGCCAGGGCGTCCCAAGTCCGCGAGTCTTCATAGATAATGCTGTAGGGATACTCCAGCAGGAGCAGGTCGTGGATGCTAAGCGTATCGGTGCCTTCCTCACTTCCCGGAGCCGTGGCGACCGCGCGATGCCAGCCGAGCTTCCGCAAGTCGACGGCGAAGAGCGTTCCGAACTCCGGGTTCAGCACCTCGGGGTGAACCATGTCCGGCTGGCGGGAGAGATGATTGATCGCTTTGAACAGCGCATCGCGCTGCCGCTGTAGCTCTTGGGTGGTCGTGCCGCTCACCAGGAGATGGTGCGAACTGAAGTAGCGGACATGCAGGCGCTCGTGGTCGGGCAGGGAGCGCTGGTGCTTGAGGATCTGTTCGAGCACATACTCGGCGTTTCCCACCGGCTTATCTTGGACCGGGGTGGAGGAATTCGCCGCGACGGCGGAAGTCTTTGCGCCGCCGGGGCTGGCGACATCGGCAGGAAAATCAATCGCGCCGGCCACAATCCATTTGCGGATCGTCTCCATTTCATCCGCCGTCAGCGGCGGCAGGCCCTGCGGCATGCGGACGTCGTCGTCTTCGGCGATGAGCACCAGGTAAAGCTGCGACTCGTCAGGCTCGCCTGCCACGACCATGCCGAGATCGCGCATTTCCGCGGCCTTGAGAATATCGACCCCTCCTTGCACGGCGCTGCCCCCGTGGCATTCGAGACAGCGAGTGCGGAAAATCTCCTTTACCTTGGCGGCGACGGCCGTCGTCTCGGCTTGATTCGCCATGACCGCCGAGGATTGGCCCCACGCGAGCGACAAAACGAGTAACGCTGCTAGAACGCCGTGCCGGATCACCAAAGGCTGTGGGAGGCCGCAGGAAGTACTCACCGAGCTGATCCTCAAGAAGAGAGGGGAGAAGAAAAAGGGGCGAAGGCCGCGCGCGACCTTCGCCCTCGTGTCGTAGCACGCTTACTGGGGAGCGTCTGCAGGATTCTGGGCCGTCGGCAGCGTGTCCGGATTGATGGGAAGCATCCGCTCGCCGTCTTCGGAATCGGGGATCGCAGGCATTTCACCCGGCTTCGGGAAGGCCTCTTCGGGAATATCGTCCAAGTTCTCCTTGCGATCGTTCTCCGCCAGCAACGAGTAGCCCTTCTCCTGCAGGTCGTAGCGGCCCCAGTACACGCGGCGATGGGGATTGTAGTAGTAAACGTAGCGCGGCCGCGACGGGTAATAGATGCAGTAGTGATACTGGTAGTTCGAGTAACTGACGGCCGGCTTGTAGTAGTAATACGTATAGTAATAAGTCCGCTGCGGGTAGTAGCTCCAGCCACCGTAATAGTGGCGGCGCGCGAAGGCTTC
>CAYZVT010000312.1:0-5861 GCA_964481585.1 uncultured Pirellulales bacterium | reverse complement strand
GTCTTTGTAGCAAAAAAGACAGCAAAGCAATAGCACTGCGCGTGACAAATCACGAAACCAATACCTAATTGAACCGCGAATCAACGGATTTCCGACTCCTGCCGGCCGGTGCCGAATTGACGGGCGACGGCACCAGCTTTCGCGTCTGGGCGCCGCGCCGCAAGCGTGTGCAAGTGGTGCTGCTCGGAGCGAACGGAAAAGAAGAACGATCACTCGCCTTGGAAGGCGAGGAAAACGGTTATTTCCGCGGGCATGTTTCGGGCGTGGGAGCCGGCAGCCTGTATGCCTTTCGACTCGACGACGACTCGTATCTCTACCCCGACCCGTATTCCCGCTTTCAGCCGCAGGGCGTACACGGGCCGTCGGAGGTCATCGACCCGCAGGCGTTCGCCTGGGACGAAGCTCCGTGGAAGGGCGTAAAGCTCCAGGGACAAGTCCTTTATGAATTGCACCTGGGCACCTTCACGCCGGAGGGAACCTGGGCGGCGGCGGCCGACAAATTGTCGCACCTGCGGGAGGTCGGCGTCACTTTGGTCGAGGTCATGCCAGTCGCCGACTTTGATGGTGAGTTTGGTTGGGGCTACGACGGCGTGTGCTGGTTTGCTCCCTGCCGCCTCTACGGACGCCCCGACGACTTCCGCCGATTCGTTGAGGCGGCGCATCGGCTTGGGCTGGGGGTGATTTTGGATGTCGTCTACAACCATTTTGGTCCCAGCGGTAACTATACCGCAGCCTTTTCGCCGTATTACGTCTCGCACAAGCACAAGACCGACTGGGGAGACGCGATCAACTACGACGGCGAGCAGTCCGGGCCGGTCCGCGAGATGGTCGCCGCCAACGCCGCCTACTGGGTTCGTGAGTTTCACCTCGATGGCCTGCGTCTCGACGCCACACAAACGATCTACGACGACTCGCAAGATCACATCCTGGCAATGCTCGGCCGCGCGGCGCGCGCGGCGGCTGGAGTGCGGTCAATCGTCATTTTCGCCGAGAACGAGACGCAGCAAGTCCGCCATGTCGAGCCGCCAGAGCAGGGGGGCTACGGGCTGGATGGGCTGTGGAATGATGATTTTCATCACGCCTGCCGCGTCGCCGCGAGCGGCCACACCGAGTTTTATTACGGCGACTACACCGGCACGCCCCAAGAACTGATCTCCGCCGCGAAGCGCGGCTATCTGTATCAGGGGCAGTGGAACGTGCGGCAAAAGGCGCATCGCGGCAGCCCGACGCGCGGCTTGCCGGCGGCGCATTTTGTTACGTTCCTGCAAAACCACGACCAGGTTTCCAATTCGGCGCACGGCCTGCGCAGCCATTTGATTACCTCGCCGGGACGGCATCGCGCGCTGACGACGCTCTTTCTGCTCGCTCCCGGCACGCCGCTGCTCTTTATGGGCCAGGAGTTCAGCGCTTCCAGCCCCTTCCCATTTTTTGCCGATCATGAGGTCGATCTGGCAAAGCTCGTCCGTGACGGACGATGGGAGTTTTTGCGCAGCTTTCCCAGGGCTGCCGGCTGCGCCGCCAAGTCGCAACTGCCCGATCCTGCGGACCGGGCCACCTTTGAGGCCGCCAAGCTGGATTGGAGCGAGCGGCAGCGCCATGGCGAAGCGCTCCGTTTGCACCAGGACTTGCTCGCGCTGCGCCGCGACGATCCGACTTTCGCGCAACAGGATGCGGAGATGCTCGAAGGCGCAGTGCTTGGCAGCGAAGCATTTTTGCTGCGCTGGTATAGCGGCGATGGAAATGACCGGCTGCTGCTGGTGAACCTCGGCCGCGATCTGCACTGGCGTCCGGCCGCCGAGCCCCTCCTCGCGCCGCCCCTGGGCCGCGACTGGAAGCTCCTGTGGTCCAGTGAAGACCCCTGCTACGGCGGCTCGGGCACCGCGCTGCTGCAAACCCAGGACTGGATCGTGCCGGGCCACACGGCCGTCGTCCTGCAAGAAGCCCCGCGCGACGAAGCGGCCGAGCCGGAGGCGTGTTAAAGCGCCCTCATTTAAGCGTAGCGCTGCTTAGCCTTCTTCTCGCCCCACCGGGGCGATATTCGACGGCCCAAGGGCGCAGCCCTGGGGAATCGGGAGCGACACGTATCGATGGAAAAGCCAACAGCGCCGAGGAAAGGCCCAACGGGCCGCCACCACGGAACCATTGAGTAGCGGCCCGTTGGGCCTTCTTCTCTTTTGTGCCTGCCGTTTCCCCCAGGGCTTTCGCCCTGGGCTTTTGAGTTCGGCCCCGTTGGGGCCGGAAGAAGGCTGAAGCCGCCGCTACGCGCGGGGGAGATTCGCTTGGCAGCGGTCGCAGTGCCCGCAGGGCTGGTCGGCGAGTTCGTCGCTGTCGAAGTAGTCGAGCAGCGTCTGCCAGCGGCAGGACCGGCTTTCGGCGTAGTCGATCATCTGTTGGAGTTTTACTTGCTCGCGCTCGTGGTGGTCCGCGTACTGGCGACCGGCGCGGGCGAGGGTTTCGCGGTCGATGTCGGGGCGCAGCAGCCGGTAGCGATTGCGCGTTTCGCGGCGCACGATGCCCCGCCCGGAGAACACCGCCAGACAACTGCGCATGCGGGTCTTGGAGAGCGGCGAGGCTGCATCGAGATCCTTCGTCGTGGGCAGTTCGTCCCGCTCGGCGAGTCGCTGAAGCGTGTGGTAGGCGTTCACCAGATCGCTCTCGTCGGGAAACCGCCCGCCTTGGAAGAATTTTTGCAGCTTGCGGTCGTCCGGGTCGTACAGGAGCGTGCAGCGCGCGGAAGCGCCGTCGCGGCCGGCGCGGCCGAACTCTTGGTAGTACGATTCGAGATTGCCTGGCATGTGGTAGTGGATCACGAAGCGGATGTCCGGCTTGTCGATGCCGAGTCCGAAGGCGTTGGTGGCGACGATGGCGTCGAGCTGGCCGAGCATGAACTGGTCTTGAACCTGGGTGCGTTTCTTGTTGGACATGCGTCCATGATAGCCTTGCACGGCACGGCCCCAGCCTTGCATCGTTTCAGCAAGCTCGTCCACCGCTTTGACCGTGGCGGTGTAGATGATTCCGGTGCCCTGTTGCTGCTGGACCAACTCGCGGAGGCGAGCGGCCTTGGCGCCGGCTCCGTCGGCGCGTTCCACCTCCAGCCAGAGGTTATCGCGGTAGAAGCCGGTGTGGACAATTTCGGCGTCGATCAGGTGGAGTTGCAAAATCAGGTCGTCGATCACGTCCTGGGTCGCCGTGGCGGTGAGCGCGAGGACCGGCGGATTGCCCAAATCGCGGATCGCTTCGCCGAGCGTCAAAAAGTCGGGGCGGAAGTCGTGGCCCCACTGGCTGATGCAGTGCGCTTCATCGACCACGAACAGGTCGATCGGCTGCTTTTTGAGCAGCGCGCGAAACTCGGGCTTGGCGAGTTGTTCGGGCGTGGTGTAGACGAACTCCGAGCGGCCGGCGGCAATGTCGTCCTGCGCCTGGCGCGCTCCGCTTGCTGAGAGCGTGCTGTTGAAGGTCGTCACTCGCACGCCGCGCTCGGCGAGCCGATCGGCTTGGTCCTTCATCAGCGCGATGAGCGGGCTGACAACAACGGTCGTGCCTTCTAGCTCCAGGGCGGGAAGCTGGAAACAGACGCTCTTGCCGGCTCCGGTGGGCATGATGACCACCACATCGCGTCCTTCCAGCGCCGCGCCGGCCGCCGCCGCCTGACCCCGCCGAAAACGGCGAAAACCAAAATGCTCGCTCAGTTTCCGCCGCAGTTGTTTTGCCGTCGGCGCTGGAGGCTCGGCGGGCGGGTTGACTTCGAGTTCCCTCATCGCAGCAGGAATTCCTCCCCCTCTATGTCGGCGTGGCCGTTCGCTGCTTCGTCCAGCAGCAAACAAGTCTATACATCCGTCCTATAGCGGCCCATCAGGCGATCGGCGGGCGCAGCACCAGGAAAAGGCCGGCGGTTCGGGCCGCTCAGACGATGCACCCTAGAGCGAGGGCCGGCAGGCTCGTCGGCTCGGCGGGAAATTTTCTTTTGGTTGCCTCTAAATTACGCAAAGTCAACGCTTTAGGGGCATTTGCCTAGCCCTGCGCTAGCGACGCGACCAGGCCGAGGTGGCGCAAAGATAGCGTTCTGTCCTTATACCTGATGGCGGTGGTGTGCTGCGGGCTTGTGGAGTGAGGACTGGGAGTGCGCGCGTTGTCGCAAAATCAGGAAAGAGAGCCGGGACCGCTTTCGGATCGCTCGCGCGAGTTCGTCGTGCTGTTGGGCAAGCACGATCGGCAACTGCTGCACTACATCCTCTCGCTGGTGCCCCATTTTGCCGACGCCGAGGAGCTGACCCAGCAGGTCCGCATCCTGTTGTGGGAGCAGTTCGACAGCTACGACCGCAGCAAGGATTTTGGCAAGTGGAGCCGAGCAATTGCCTACTACAAGGTTCTGGCCTATCGCAAACAAAGCCCCCGCAAGCCGCTCCAACTGAGCGACGAGTCGCTGGCGGCCTTGGCGGCCGAATCCGAAGACATGGCCCCCGAGATCGACGAACACTATCAGGCGCTGCGGCTCTGTCTCGATCAGCTTAATCAGGCCAAGCGTGAATTGCTGATGCGCTACTATTCTCATCCCGGCAGCATGCGCGAGCTTGCCGAGCAGCTTGGCCGCAGTTTCGACTCGGTGCGTCATTCCATCTTGCGCACCCGACAGGCGCTGGCGCAGTGCATTGAGAAGACGCTCACGAGCGAGGGGCGGCCATGAACGCCCGCCATGAGGCCATGAACGCACGCCATGACCCACTGCAGGTCGAAGTCTACCGGCTGGCCGAAGCCTGCCTGCGCAGGGACGCATCGCCGCAGGAGATGGCGCGGCTTGACGAGTTGGTGCAAAACGACCCGGCTGCGCGGCGCCACTATCTCTGGTACACGCTGCACGCCACCTATCTCACCGACTGGGCCCAGTGTGCCGCGACGACGGGCGGTGATCCCGTGCCCGTGGAGGAGCCGGCACTTCCGGCAACTTTGCGTGGCGAGCCGGAGGAAGGGCAGCCTGCGCCGCCAGTCGGCTTGGTCCGCCATGTCCACTGGCAGCGCCATCCGCTGATCTTCAGTGCCACGGTGATGGTCGTGTGGGTGAGCGTGCTGCTGGTGTTCGCCTTCTCGCTTTTGCCCAGCACCCAGCCGCCGGCGGACGAGTTGCCGGGCGTGGCTTCACATCGGCCGACGGTGGCGCGACTTTTCAGGTCCGTGGATGCGGTCTGGAGCAGCGAAAACGCAGGGGTTTTCGATGGCTCCTTTCTCCGTGCCGGACAGCGGCTCGATCTGCAACAGGGACTCGCTGAGCTGCGTTATCCGGGTGGCGTGCGCGTGATTTTGCAGGGGCCTTGCCGGTTCGTCGTGCAGCAGCCTGGTCCCCAGGGAGACGGCTATCTGGAACAGGGAAAGCTCGTCGCCCATGTGCCCGACACGGCACGCGGCTTCGCCGTCGGCACGAAGCTGGCCACGATCGTCGACCTGGGGACCGAGTTCGGCGCCGAAGTCGACGCCGGAGGAACGGCGCTGGTGACGGTGTTCGAGGGGGTCGTGCAGGTGGAACCGGCGCAGAGTAAAACCAAAACGGATGCCACACGGCTCCGCGCCGGTCAGTCCGTCCGCCTTACCGAGTCTGCGGCGGGAGAGGCTCCCACGCTCGTCTCTACCACGCTCGGGGATAAGACCTTTGTGCGCCGCCTCTCCGATCAAAAGGTTCCCGAAATAAGCAGACGGAGCATGAGCATCAACTTCGGCACCGGCCCGGAGACGCATCTGGACCGGAGCCAACGGGTAGGGGTGGTGCCGTGCTCGATCTGGAACAACGTGCTGTCAGAGGCCACCATCGCCCCGGTCGACGGTTCCCTCCTCAATCTCCTTGATTCCCATGCCGAGCCGACGGGCGCGGA
>CAYZVT010000311.1:0-5872 GCA_964481585.1 uncultured Pirellulales bacterium | reverse complement strand
TTCGGGGGCTTCCGCCTTCGGCGGTGCGCCCCCGCCACCCTTTGACGCGCGTTTTTCTCAAAAATCTTGTACGGATTCGGGTGCTTCGCCCCACTAATACGGGTGAAGGCGAAAAACCGACCCCGATCCGATTCAAGGTGCCTGCGATGCGACTGACGCTGCGGACGATGCTCGCGTATTTGGACGACATTCTCGAACCGGACGACGCGGCCGAGATCGGGCGGAAGATCGACGAGAGCGAGTTCGCCACCGATCTGGTGCGAAAGACGCGCGACGTGATGCGCCGGCTGCGGCTCGGCGCGCCGCAAGTGGTCGGACGCGGGATGGGCGTCGATCCCAACTCGGTTGCCGAATACCTGGACAACACGATGCCGCCGGAACAGGTGGCCGATTTTGAGCGCGTCTGCCTGGAGTCGGACGTGCATCTGGCGGAAGTCAGCGCCTGCCACCAGGTGTTGACGCTCGTGCTCGGTGAGCCGGCCGAAGTGCTGCCGGCCAGCCGCGAGCGGATGTACGGCATTGCCGTCGAGGCCGAGCGGCTCGCGGGCGAGCGGGTCGAGCCGGCCCACAGCGAGCCGGTGGCGCCGCCGAAGATGAGCCATGCCGCCGCCGCTCCGTCGACCGCGCTGGCCGAAGAAGCCAAACGCGTGCGGCCGAAGCCGGAAGTGCCGGAGTATCTCCGCGAAGCACGCCGCTCGCGCTGGAAGACGGCGGTGGGGATCATTGCCGTGGGCGCGTTGATTGGCGCGGGACTGATGGTGCTGTTGACCGAGCTAGGCTTGGTCGGCGGCGGAATCAAAGTGGCGCAGCCCCCGGTTGAGGCTCCGGCCGTAGCCCCGCCCACCGTCGAGATGGGCACGGAAGTCGAGTTGGCCGAAGCTGCGGTCGAACCGCAGCCGGCCGCGCCGCCGCTTGGCGATGCGAATGGCGCGCCGCCGCTTGGGTCGGCCCTGCCGCTGCCGCCAGCGCCGGCGGAAACGGAAATGGCCCCGGCCGCCGAAACCGCGCCGGCCGTGGCGGAGTCGGGGCTGAGCTTGCCGCAGGAGGTTCCGGCCGAGGACGAACCGGCGCTGCCCCCAGAGCCGGCCGCTTCGCCCGCGACCGACGCGATTGAACCGGAGACGGAACTCGCCGCCGCCGGCATCCCCGCCGAGGGCGAAACGCCGCGCGTGGCGAGCCGGCCGCTGGAACCGCTCGCGCAGCCAGAAAGCCTCGCCCCGGCCGACGAAGCGGAACCGGCCGAGCCGGCCGATTTGATAGGGGGCAACCGCGTCGGCATCTATGTCTTCGATAACAACGTCTTGCTGCGAAGCGATCCGCAGGCGGGCGAGTGGCAACGCCTGCATCTGCCCTCGCCGCTGGCCGTCGGCGACCGATTACTCTCGCTGCCGACCTATCGCAATACGATCAACCTCAGCACGGGGCTGACGCTGCAATTGGTAGGCGGTACTTCGCTCGTGCTCGGCGAGATCGATTCGGCGGGCGTGCAAGAAGTCGAACTGCTCTACGGCCGCATTGTGCTGATGAGCGTCGGCCGCGATGGAACCCGCCTGCGGCTGAAGCTCGGCGAGCAGCGGGCGGTCGTCGGCTTCGGCGGCGCTGGCTCAACGCTGGCGATCGAAATGCACCGCCTGCAAGTTCCGGGGCAAAACCCAGAATCCGGGCCGGCTCCCGTGGAAGTCGACCTGTATGTGCCTAGCGGCAACATCGTCTGGCATCAGGACGGCGAGGCCCAGACCGTTTCGGCCCCGGCGCAGTGGCGGCTTTCCGGGCAGCCGGGCGCGTCGGAAGGCCAAGTGCCGCCCATGCCGGAATGGATCACCTCTGAGCCGCTGTCGGTCATCGACCGCAACGCGTCGCACACGCTCGAAGAAGCGCTTGCTCCGGGCCGGCCCGTCACGCTCAGTCTGGCGGAGTTGGTCAACGGCCGGCGGCTGGAAGTCCGCTCGCTCGCCGCGCGGAGCAGCGTCTACATCGGCCAGTTCGAGCCGTTTGTTGCCGCGCTGAACGACCCAGACCAGCACGCGCGTTGGGCCGGGCATATCGAAACGCTGCGTGAGGCGCTCGCGCTCGGGCCGGGCGTGGCGGAGAAGGCCCGCGAGGCGTTCCTGCGGCGGCGCGGCGACGACGGGCAGGCGCTGTATCGCATGCTCTGGGGCTACAGCAATGAGGATCTGCGAAGCGGCGCGGCGCAGCAGTTGGTCAATTACCTCGACCACGACTCGCTCGATTACCGTGTGCTGGCGTTCTGGAACCTGGAGCAGATCACCGGCTACGGGCTGAACTATCGGCCCGACTATTCCGCCGCACGGCGGCAGCAATCAGTCCGTCGCTGGCAAGAACGCCTCGCCGCCGGCGCAGTCGAGCGCCCGGCCGAGACGGCCCCGTAAGGGTAGCTGTCAGTTTTCAGCCATCAGCCATCAGCGACGGGTGGCGCACGAAGGGGTGGCGGGGGCGCACCGCCGAAGGCGGAAGCCCCCGGGGCCGTTCTGGTCTAGATTCCCGTCAGCGCGGGAAGGACCTGTTTTGGCTGACCGCCGATTCCTGATGGCTGACCACTGACGGTTGACCACGATAAGCCGGTTTCGGGGCTTCGCGTGCGCGGCGTGAAACCCCGCGCGGTGGTTCAATTGCCTCTGCGGCGCTGGTAAAATCAGCCGCACGGTTCGCCACTAGGGTCAGGCAGTGCAGGCGGGGTGTCATGGCTGAGACGATTACGCGGCAAACGAGCGAGCAGTTAGAGGTTGTTCCTGCGAGTGTCGTGCCGCAGGGGCACTTGCCCCCGCTGCGCTACCGCGATCTGCCCGAGCCGGTCAAGCTGCGGCGGATGATTGGGCCGGGCATTATCCTCGCCGGACTCTCGCTCGGCAGCGGCGAATATGTGCTCTGGCCCTATATCACCTTCAAGAGCCAGTTCGTCTTTTTCTGGGCCTGCCTCATCGGCTTGGCGACGCAGTTCTTCATCAACATGGAGATCAGCCGGTGGACGCTCGCCACCGGCGAGACCGCGATTGCGGGGTTTTGCCGACTCAGCAAACATTTCGCCTGGATCTTTTTGCTGGCGAACATCATCCCGCACATGATCCCCGCCTGGTCCAAAGGCGCGGCTGAGTTGACGGCCTGGCTCATCTGGGGCCCCGACGCGCAGGGCACGCTGGTCACGCTGCTGGCGATTGGCAGCATGATCCTTTGCGGCGTGATCCTCACGGCCGGGCCGGTGATTTATAACACCGTCGAGCGGATTCAGATGGTGCTGGTCTCGCTGGTGCTCGTGCTGGTCGTCGTGCTCGCCTTTCTCGTCGTGCGGCAAGACGCGGTTGTGCGGCAAGTCACGTCGGTGGTGACGCTCGGCTATCCGCAGTTCATCCCGCAGTTTGACGAGACGCTCACGGCCGCCATGCTGCTCGGCGCGCTGGCCTTTGCCGGCTGTGGCGGAACGCTCAACCTGGGGCAGAGCGACTACATCAAGGACAAGGGCTACGGCATGGGCCGCTACATTGGCCGCATTACCAGCCCCATAACCGGCAACGCGGAGCCAATTTCTTCGACCGGCTATCTTTTTCCGCTCACCGAGCCGAACCTCGCGCGCTGGCGACGCTGGTGGAAGCTCGCCAATACGGAGCACTTTCTGAGCTTCTTTCTCACCTGCGCTTTCTGCCTGACAACGCTGACGCTCATTAGCTATTCGCTGCTGTACGAGCCGGATGGGGCGCTGCGGCCGGAAGTCGCCAACAATCCGGGCGACTACGGCGAGGGGATGAAGTTCATTCGCGGCGAAGCCCGGCAATTGGAGACGCTGCTTGGCCCCCTGGCCCGGCTCCTGTTTCTGGTGATGGGCGTGGCGATCTTGCTCACCACCGAGTTTGGCATCCTGGACGCCGCCAGCCGTATCTCGACCGGCATCATCAAGGTCAACTGGCTTCGCGACAACGCCCACTGGACCGAAAGCCGGCTCTACTATCTCTGTCTGTGGAGCCTGATTCTCTTTGGTACGCTGCTGCTGATTACGGGCATCGTGATCGGCGAGAAGCAACTCGAAAGCGCGCTGGCGCTGTTCAAAATCTCCTCGGCCATCAGCGGCGGCGTGATGTGTCTGTACTCGGCCACGCTGTTGGTGCTCAACTGCTGGGCGCTGCCCAAGCCGCTGCGAATGGGCAAGTTCCGCATGCTCGTGCTCATCTGGGCCGTGCTGTTCTTCGGGGCCTTCGCCGTCTGGACGCTGTGGCGGCTGACGAGCGAGCTGTTGGGCTAAAGCTCGCACAAGTCAGGGTGGCGGGGCGGACTGGTTAAGGCGTGGCGCACGCGCAGCGAAGCCCCCGTAGCCCCGGCTTCCGTGATCCGCCGGCCGTCTTTGCCTTCGTCGCTCGACGGGGGCTTCCGCTTCGACGCTGCGCCCCCGCCCCCCGCGACCCGTCACTCGCCACCTTCGTCTAACGGGGGGCGGGACAGGAAAACGGCTCGATCTGGGGCCTTTCCGGCCTCAGAAGCCCCCTTTCGCCCCCCAGACGAAAAGCTACACTAGAGTGCGCTTTCGCCGTCAGGGAAACCCTGGCCCGGCAGAATTCCCCGGCGAGGGCGGCTCGATTGCGTTTGTCGCAGTTCTCCACTGCCGGTAGAATAAGCCGTTTCCAGATCCGGTCCGAGCGCGACCGGCTAAACCGGCAAATCGTCAAAGAAGCTTGCTTTAGCCGCAGGAGCTCCAGTCCGGTGCAGGTCAACATCTCAGTACGGCATGGGCATTTAAGCGAGGCATCGCAGGCCAAGATCAAAGCCAAGGCCGAGAAGCTCGCCCGCATCTTTGAACGCCTCACGGCAATCGAGGTCACGGTCGATCTGGAAGACGAAAGTCAGCCGGGAGTCGATCTGAATGTCTCGGCCGAACACAAGCACGACTTCGTGGCCACCGACCGCTCG
Source organism: uncultured Pirellulales bacterium (assembly GCA_964481585.1). Lineage (GTDB taxonomy): Bacteria > Planctomycetota > Planctomycetia > Pirellulales > CAYZVT01 > CAYZVT01. Next base: position 958 of record CAYZVT010000311.1, on the reverse strand, counting down.
CCGAGCCTGATGGCCTCGCTGGACAATGCTTGTCACAAGATCGAGCAGCAGTTGCGTAAATATAAAGAGAAGGTGCAGACGCGCCACCGCCAGCCGCAGAGCCGGCGGCAGGAGTCGACTCTGCCCGAGCCGAGCGAGGAGTAAGCGGTTTTTTCGGTGGCGGCTGCTCTCGCATGGGGCAGTCCGCGCCGCCCTCCTCTTTGCTTGCAGACATGGTGATATAAAGGAAGATCCCGCATGAAGTTTGCTGATTTCGTGAGTGTCGATGCAATCAACGCAAATCTGGAGGCCGACGACAAAGAGGGCGTGATCCGCGAGATCACCTCGGCGCTGCTCAAAGCCGGCAACATTGCCGAAAGTGAGTATGAAAGCATCGTCAGCGCCATTCTCAAGCGCGAAGAACTCGGTTCGACCGGCATCGGTCGCGGCGTCGCCGTGCCGCATACGAAGCACCCCAGCGTCGATCGACTCGTCGGCACCGTCGGCGTGAGCATCGAAGGGGTCGACTTCAACAGCCTCGACGGCGAGAAGGTGCAGCTTTTCTTTCTGCTGATCTCGCCGCCCGATCGCCCGGGCGACCATCTGCGGGCGTTGGAAAACATCTCGCGGCAACTGCGGGATGACACGTTCTGTCGCTTCCTCAAGCAGAGCAAGACCAGCGAGGACATCCAGCAACTGCTCGAAGAAGCCGACAACAACCAATTCGGCTCGTAACAGCCAGCGGGCGCCGCAGTCGCGCTCGCCGAGGAATTAACTACGAACGGAAGAAGTGGATGAGCGAAGTGCGAGCGAGCCGCACCGTTGTCGTGACCAACCCGCAGGGGTTGCATGCGCGGCCGGCCGATCAACTCGCGCGGCTGGCTAATCGCTACACGTGCAAGATTGAACTGGTCAAAAGCAGCGAGCGCGTCGACGGCAAGAGCGTCCTCAACATTCTCACGCTGGCCGCCGCGCAAGG
>CAYZVT010000310.1:0-5878 GCA_964481585.1 uncultured Pirellulales bacterium | reverse complement strand
GATGAGGATGCCGATGATGGCGATCACCACCAAGAGCTCGACAAGGGTAAAACCGCGTAGGGGCCGGGAGAAGCGGTTCGGCTTTTGCCTGGACAGCATCCCCAAAGGGGATGCACTCGGCAGCCCAGGGCGCAGCCCTGGGAACCGGGGACGAACAATCATCTCTAGGCCCCACGGGCCGCGACTCATCTTCTGCGCGAGGAGAAACCGATGCCGCAATCGCTCTCCTGTGTGCTGCTGCACGTCGTGTTCAGGCGAGGGCGGGTTATCTGGTCCAACCGTCTCGGCCCGTTGGGCCTTCAAAGGGGCTGGCCGTTTCCGCCGTCCCAGGGCTGCGCCCTGGGCTGTCGAGTTTGGCCCCTGCGGGGCGACCGTTCTTTCGCCGGGCCGGGCGCGATGCGCTGGGGCGGAGGAGGCCAACATGGGAGCTCCTTTCGCGGGCTTAGACGCTCCGTCGCCGCACGCGGCGGCGGCAAACGAAGGCTACGACGAACGTCGTCGCGCCGAGCAACATGAAGCTGCTCGGCTCGGGGGCCGAGGTCAATTCCAAGTCGTCGAGAAAGATTTCGCCGGGGTGAGTCGTATTCGCGCTGCCCATTCGAATCTGGTTGGGATAAACGTTCGCCGCTCCGTCGAGCGTGGCGACCAAAGCGCCGTCGATGAAGAAGCGAAATTCATTTTCTCCGTCGGGGTAGAAAATCCGCATCGTGTGCTCTTCGTCGCGGGAGACTTCGACAAGCGTTTCGGTGCCCTGAAAGAAATTGAAGTAGTTGTTGAACAGCCGTAAGCGGGCGTTACCGTTCGTGGTGTTGATGCTGGCGATGTCGATCCGCACGAGGCCCGGCGGAGTGCCGTCGCTACGCGTCAGCCGCAGGAACTCGAAATCTTCCACGGCTGCGTCGTTCAGCCCCGCGCTGGCCAACGTGGGGTGGTAGACCGAAGGGATCTCGAACTCGAACTGGAACGACCAATTGCGCCGGACCGGCACGTTCCATACCGTGGGCTTACTCGCCGAGTTGGTCGTGATATGCGCCGCGCCGCCGGCTGCGCTCCCGACGCGAACCCGACCGTTTTCCACGGATAAGATCCGCGTGCCATTGCCGGTGCCCGACTGCCAGTGGGAAAGGAAGTCGTTGTCGTCAAACGTATCGCTAAAGTGAATCGTCGTCGCCTGCGTGCGCGACGGGAGCAGAGACAACAGGACGACCGCCGACATGAGCATCGGCGCAGGTAGCCGGAAGCAGGCCAACATAGCAACCCCCTTTATTGTCACTAGCGCACTCGAAAAGAGACCAGAAGTGGGTGATGCGCGAACGGCCCTTAGAATAAACGCTCCCGCCCCAGATCGAAACAAAAATCGAGAAAATCCACCAGGGGTTGCTCAGGGCGAGCCGGATGCTCCCTCGATTTTTGTTGCCGAGCGAAGTAGGACGGGCTTTGCCCACCACCCGGATGGATTGTCATGCCATTTGTTCTGCTCGGTGGATCATCAGAACTAGTGGTGGGCACAGCCCGCGTTACGACTGCCAGGGGCACAGCCGCGTGCGCCTGTGGCACCGGGCGGGGCGGGCGTTAGCCTTCCGCCTTGCCGGGCGTCCGCTTCGGCTCGCGCCGCGCGTCGTTTTCGCGCTCGGCGGCTTTGGGGCCGGAGATGTTTTTCTGATCCCGCACCGACTCGGGCAGATCGCGCTCGCGTCCTTCCGCTTGGCCCGGCGTGCGTCCCGCTTCCTGTTCCCAGGTGCGCTTCTGGTTCTGGTCTTGATGGGGTTGGGTCATCGCTTGCTCCTTTTGTGGTGTTGGACCGTGAGCGGCCGCCAGGCTGGCGGCTGTTGGCGAAAAATATAAGAGGCCCGCCGACGAACGACCTTCTCGTGCAAACTGCGCGCCCCCGGGCGTGAAGTGGCGCTAGTTGCCCTTCCCCTGCCGGGCTATCATGAATCCAACCGAAGTCTGCTCCCGCGCTCCCTGGGGCGGCGAGCGGCGAACTGAAGACCGCTGCCTAGGAGAAGGTGGGGCGAAACAGCTCCTCGTCAAGCTTCATGCCGACTCTGCGCGAGCAACTGCGGAACATCATCTTTGAGCATCAAAAGCCGGTTGAGAAGGCATTTGATGTGCTGCTGATCGTCGTCATCCTGCTGAGCGTGGTGGTGGTGATGCTCGACAGCGTGGCGCAGATCTCCGCGCGCTACGGCCCCTGGCTGCGCGGGGCGGAATGGACCTTTACGATCCTCTTCAGCATCGAGTATCTCGTGCGGCTGTGGACCGCGCCGCAGACGCGGGTTTACGCGACCAGCTTTTTCGGCGTCGTTGATCTGCTGGCGATTCTGCCAACGTATCTGAGCATTATTTTTCCGCCAGGCCGGTTTTTCGTCGTGCTGCGAATCTTGCGGGTGCTGCGCGTGTTTCGCATCCTCAAGCTCGCCCACTACGTCCGCGAGGCGTCGGTGTTGGCTGCCGCGCTGCGTGGCGCACGCTACAAGATCACGGTGTTCGTCTACACGGTGCTCACGATCGTGGTGGTCGTCGGCTCACTGATGTTTTTGATCGAGGGGGCGGAGGCCGGTTTTACGAGCATTCCCCAGAGCGTCTACTGGGCAATCGTCACGCTCACGACCGTCGGCTACGGTGACGTGGCGCCGCTGACGCCGCTAGGCAAAGCGCTCGCCGCCGCGCTGATGGTGCTCGGCTACGGCATCATCGCCGTGCCCACCGGCATCGTCACCCTCGAACTCGACCGCGCCGCGCGGCAAAGCCAACGCGAGCGCCGCTGCCCCGATTGCACCCAAACCGGCCACGACAACGACGCGGCGTATTGCAAACACTGCGGTGCGGCGTTGTAGGCGAAGAGACGGACGGATTCCCCCAGTGTTGCTTGACAGCTTTCCTCTAAAAGAGGAGACTCGGGGCATTCTTCTCTAACCGAAGGGGGTGCTACATGGATCTCATCGACCGCCTTTCTGAGTTGGCGGCCCGCGCCGAAAAGCTCCGCAGCCAGCTACTGACGGAAGAGGCCACGAAAAACGCGCTGGTTATGCCGTTCCTCAACGCACTCGGCTTTGATGTCTTCAATCCGCTAGAGGTTGTGCCCGAATTGACTGCCGATGTTGGGGTGAAAAAAGGCGAAAAGGTCGATTACGCGATCATGCAAGACGGCAGCCCCATCATGCTGTTCGAATGCAAAGTCGTCGGCACGAACTTAGAGAAGATCACTCCCTCGCAACTCTACCGCTATTTCTCGGTGACGGACGCACGGTTCGGGGTGCTGACTGATGGCATCACTTACCAGTTCTTCTCGGACTTGGAATCGCCAAACAAGATGGACTCTCGGCCATTCTTCGAGTTTAACCTGTTCGAGTTGACGCCACACGTCGCAGAGCAACTGAAGAAGTTCGCGAAAGAACAGTTTGACATCGACAACATTCTTTCGACTGCGGCGGATCTGAAGTACACCAAGGGCATCAAACGTTTGTTGAATGAAGAATGGCTCAACCCAAGCGAGGAGTTTGTCCGGCTCTTCGCCAGCCGCGTCTACGACGGCCGCATGACGCAGGCCGTCAAAGATCAGTTCGCCCAAATTACAAAGAAGGCTTTTCACGATTTTGTCAGCGATCATGTTAACCGCCGCCTAAAATCGGCACTTGATAGCGAGGGCGAGCACCGACTGCTCCCGGGTGAGGATGCAGAGCCAAGCGCCAGCACGGAGCAAGACGACGTCCTTGAAACGACGGAGGACGAGATTGAAGCATTCTTTATCGTGAAGTCGATCGTCCGCGAGGTTGTTCGACCGGATCGGGTCTATATGCGAGACACGCAAAGCTATTGCGGTGTGCTGCTCGACGACAACAACCGCAAGCCGGTTTGTCGCTTATTCTTCAATGGTTCGCAGAAATGGTTAGGTTTAGTCGACGAGGCCAAGAAGGTAACGCGCGTACCGATCCAGCAACTCGATGAGATCTATCAATACGCGGACCAATTGAAGACGACGGCTCAGATTTGGGACGGCGAGAAAGCGCCAACGCGCGTTGATGCCGTTGGCACTGAGTGATGCTGCTCATGCCTATCGGCTCACAGCGGCCTCTTCAGGAGCGGCACTGGCGGCGGTGGTGATGTGGAGCTTCGCGGCATCGGGATGCCAGGTTACCCAGAGGGGGTGATGTTGGTTGAGGATCAGGAATTCGCCCCGTTGCGGCGCGTGCGGGTGGTCGAGCCAGGGGCGCACCAAGGGCGTGACTTCCCAGACGGCATTGATGCGACGGAAGTTCGACACTGCCAGGTACAGGAACCCGGAGTTTTGCGAAGCGGCCGTGTCGTCCCAAACCGCCGGCCCGGGGCCGCTGGGCGTGGGGGCATCGTGCTCGTGGTGCCCGGTGGGGCTAAGCGTCTTTCTTGCCCGTCGTGGAAACCGGCTCCTGGGGCGGGGCTGTCGGGGGGGCCTCTTGGGGCAGGAGGATCATGCCGACTTGTTCGATCGTGTCTTCGTCGGTCAGCCCGCGCACGCGGAGGGCGACGGGACCAAACTCCACCTGCGCGCCGACGACCACTGCCGCGCCGAGCCGGTCGCGCAGCGCTTGGTCCAAGGTGTGTTCGGCGGGGGCTTGCATGGCAATGCCGTAAAACTCCTCCAGCTCGCCCACGGTGGTCGTCCCGCGCAGGGGAAACTCCAAGAGCGCCGGCAGCGTTTCGCGGCGGTCGCCTTGGCTGGCGAAAACCTGATCGACCAGCGGCCGCGTGCCGGGGCGAAGCACGAGAATCAGGTGGTCTCCCGCTTCAATCGAGGTGTTGCCCTGGGGAGGAATGATCTGCTGTTGCCGAGCGATAATGGCAATCACCACGCCTTCGGGCAGCGCCAATTCTTTCACCCGGCGGCCGGCGGCTCGCGAATCGCCTCCGACCAGATAGTCCACGATGTCGCCCTCGACGTGCCGCAGCGAACTGATCTCCAGCGTCACGGGGGGCGCCGGCTCCGCCGGAATCTCCAGCCCCAACTGCCGCGCGATCCAGGGGAGCAGGGTTCCCTGGACCACGGCGGAAACGAGGACCACGAAGAACACCACATCGAACAGCAGCGGCGCCCCGGCGACGCCCAGCAGCAGCGGGAACGTGGCCAGCGTGATCGGCACCGCTCCCTTCAAGCCGACCCAGGAGAGAAACAGTAGCTCGCGGCCGCTAAAGCGAAAGGGCCACATCGTCAGGCCAATAGCCAGCGGCCGCGCCAGAAGAATCAACACCGCCGCGATCAACAGTCCTTGCCCAGCCACGTCGAGCAACCGGCTGGGAAAGCTGAGCAGTCCCAGCACGACGAACATCAAAATCTGGCCGAACCAAGCTGCGGCGTCGTGGAAGAGAAAGATGCCGCGCTGAAAGACGAGGCGATGATTGCCGAGCACCACGCCGGCCAAAAACACGGCGAGGAAACCACTCCCTCCCAACAGCGCCGCCAGCCCAAAGGCGAGCAGCCCGCAGGCCGTGGCGAGCACCGGATACAACCCCGCCGCGTCGAGATTGATCCGGTTGACGACCCACACCGCCGCGTAGCCGAGGGCCAGACCGACCAGCGTGCCGAGGAGCATCTGCGTGACGAACAGCCCCAGCAGTCCCGGCCCCAACGGCATGCGGCCCAACAGCACCTCGATCAGCCCCACGGTCAGGAAGATCGCCATCGGGTCGTTCGAGCCGCTTTCAATCTCCAGCACCGACGCGATTCGCGGTGGCAGATGCACGCCGCCGCTACGGAGCACGGCGAAGACCGCCGCGGCGTCGGTCGATCCGACGATGCTCCCCAGCAGTAGCCCCTCCAGCAGCGGAATGTCCAAAATCCAAGAAGCGGCCCAGCCGGTGACGCCGGCCACGCAGATGCTCAGGCTGGACATGGCGGCGA
>CAYZVT010000309.1:0-5906 GCA_964481585.1 uncultured Pirellulales bacterium | reverse complement strand
CGTACAGTAAGTGCATGGCTAGAACAGGACGCCCAAAAAAGTCCGCTGACGCAGTCTTGTCTGAGCGGGTAGAAATCCGCCTGACAGCAGACGAGAAGGCCGCTTTCGAAAAGGCAGCAGAAAAGCGCGCGCAGTCGCTATCTCAGTGGATGCGTGAGGTGCTGTCTGTGGCAGCAACGAGGGCATCCAGCGGCATGGAAAATAGGTAATTTCTCCATTGCATCAGCGCCGATTAGAATGGTATACTGCGCAAACGGTTACGATTTCTCGCAAAAGACGCAAAAGACGGAGGGTGCAGGGATCGAACCCGCGCCGGGCTGCTCGCTGTCACACGGGCCCGGACTGCCGATTTAGAGTCGGCTGCCTTGCCACTCGGCCAACCCTCCGTGATAGCTCCAGGGGCCTTGCGACCCCTGGAGCGGCTAGAAGCTAGCTCACGCTATATTCTGCCGGTGTATCGCAAGCACACACTGCCTCCTTCCGGCTAGGCCGGGGCTGTGCCGTCCATCGTTGGCGCGATGGCGGCTGGTTCCTGGGGGTCAATCCTCAACGGCTCGCACGGCCAAGCTGTGCGAGCCGTTTGTATTTTCACGCGTATCTTGCTCGCCCATCACGTCCGGCATAATCCGGAACCGTGAAGTGCGACCGCCGCCCGGCGCTTGGCTTCGCTCAATCCGATCACTGGCGGTCTTGTAGACCAACTGCCGCACAGAGTTGCCGTTGAGATGGCATCCCTCCGCGATCTCGTTGATCGTGGCCCACTCGTTGTTGCGGCCCGCAAAGAAGGCTAGCAACGTATCGAAGTAACTCGACCGGTTCTTGTGCCCACCACCATCGGACTGTGTTGTCCTTGCGGCACGATCCTCCAGGCCGAGGGACCTGGCTAGCTCGTTAGCTAGCTCTGGGTCGTCCAAGGCGTCGCGTAGAATCCGGGCTTTTTTCAGACGGGCTTCCAGGTCTGCGATAACCTGGTCCCAATGTGCCTGAGCTGCACTTGGCATGATGGGGTCCACACCTGTGATCGCGGTTCCGTTGCGGCTTGTGTCAACTGCGAAACGGAATATAGCCGAACTTTGTGGTTTGGGTCAAGCGGCCACCCCACAATGTCCAGCCGTACAGGCGATTTGAGGGGGCAGCAGGAGGGCGTTGTTTATTTCCAGTCGCCCCGGCAACACTTGGAAAATGCCGAAAAAGAAGCGAGAAACTGCCATTCTGTGGTTGCGCGCTGTGTGGTCGCTGTGAGGCGAGCTTGCCGAAAAAAATTCCGCCAGTCCTCAGGGCAATCAGAAATGCCCGGCCCACTAAGTCGGCGAAATACCAGCATCGACCAGCAACACACTCTCAGGACACTACCCAAGCGAGAGGCCGTCTACAGCGGTTTACCAATTGTCGTAACCCTAGCCGGCGTTGCCGGGAACCTGTTTAGCCCGCTGGCATTTGGTACCGAGCAATTGGGTGGCGGGGGCGCACCGCGCTAGCGGAAGCCCCCGAAAGAGCACGGCTTGCGGACAGCCTCGGGGGCTTCGCGTGCGCCTCCGCCACCCAATCCGTGGTTGCGGGCTAATCAGGTATGATGCCGGCCGGCGATTGGAGCTTGTTTACCCCAAACCGCCCTACAGCTCGCGCGGCGGTCGATCTGCGGCGCCGCGCAGCTGCTGGCTGATCTCCGAGCGGGTCGTGAGAAAGGCGTCGAAGGTGAAGCGCTCGCCGTCGCGCCAGATGGTAACGTCGACCGGCGTGTACGGCTCCTGGGCGGCCACGGCGGCGATCAGTTCGTCGGGCGTCTCGATCGAGCGGCGATCGACCTGGAGAATATAGTCGCCCACGCGCAGCCCCGCTTCCGCGGCGGGGCTATTTTCATAGACGCCCGTCACCACGACCCCCTCGACCCGCGGCGCTTCGTCGACGAGCACGCCCAGCGCGGCGGGGGCTTCCTCGGGAGCCTCGCGCAGCACCCGGTCGCGCAGCGCCGCGCGGCTGCGCAGCCGGCCATCGAACATTTGCCCATCAAGTGCGCCGCGCTGCGGCAATCGGGGACGGTAGCCCAGTTGCATCGCGCCCCGGCCACGTCCGAAGGCCGATGGGGACGGGCTGCGGACGAACATCGACAGTCCTCCCAACTCGACAACTTCACCGGAAAGGGTAATCTCGCGCCCCGGCTGAATCTGTTCCTCGTTCAACAGCCGGGCCGGCCCCAGATCGACCAGCACGCGCTGCGTCGGGCCGGTCTGCACCAGCGCGATCACGTGCTCCTGCGTCCCGCCGGGAAGCTCGACCTTGCGGGTGCGACGAATCGTGCCGGTGATCGTCGGCTGGGATTCGTCTTGCCCCCCGGCGATTTGCCCCTGCCCAGGAAGCATTTGCGGCGCGCGGCCGAACTGACCTTGTGACGACTGGCCTGGCGGGAACGGCTGTTGGAATTGATCCTGCTCGAACTGCTGCGGGGAGCGCGGGTCCATCTGCTGCTGCGGACGCGGCTCGATGGGCTGGAGGGGCCGGCGCGTGGTGCGGCCGATCTGGTCAAGCTGTTGTGCTCGCTGCATGTCTTGAGCCTGTCGCTGCTGCTCGCGCTGGCGGCTCAGCATCGACTGCTGGTAACGCCGTTGCTGCTGCGGCCAGTTCATCGGCGGCCCAAACTGAGCCATCGCAAGCGTCGGCAGTGCAAGGGTTATCGTCAGCGCGGCGAGGAGCGTCTTTCGCGCGAGCATCGGTGCAGCCTCCTGATTCGTTACCAGCTTCCCCCATCGGCGACGAGGGCCGGAGGCCATCCTATGGCTTTGCTCGGCTGGGGCAATCGGGCGGCGTGTCAAACCGACATGGGGCTTACGCCGATCCCTGCTCAGGATACGCCGCATGAACTTTTCGTACCTCCTACGAGCAGAGGCACCTAGTAGAGCCGTGACCGGGTAACGTATATTACAGCGGTTTGACGATTCTCATGGCCCCCTAGCACTCGTAGCCCCCTAGCCGGCGGGGGCAACGCGCGCCGGTCCTTCGCTCCTTGTTCTGCCAGATCGAAAAGGGCTTCTCCGCATGCCGTTTGTCCGCTGCTCTGCTCGGCTTCGTCCCCTCCACAGCCTTCCTGCGGCCCTTATTTTCGCCACGGGAAATCCTCTTTGCGCGGCCGACGGCGTGGGAGTCACGACGGCCGCCGGTTCAATGGCCGAAGACCCCTTCCTGTGGATCTGGGCTATCGCCTTTCTGGGTGCTCTGGCTGGCTTGATTCAGGCACTGCTGTTCTTCAAAGGCATGATGCGATCGGACGCCGGCAATGAGCGGATGGTCGAGATCGCCGGCTATGTCCGCGAAGGGGCCGACGCCTATCTACGGCAACAGTTCAAAATCGTCGCGGTCGTCTTTTTCCTGATCGCGCTGCTGCTGGCCGTGGCGGCGTTCTGGCTGAACGTGCAAAGCCGGTTCGTGCCCTTCGCCTTCCTGACCGGCGGCTTTTTCTCGGGGCTGGCCGGCTGGTTCGGCATGAAGACCGCCACCTGGGCCAGTAGCCGCACGTCGGCCGGCGCGCAGCGCTCGCTGAACCAGGGCTTGCAGGTCGCCTTCCGCTCCGGCGCGGTGATGGGGCTGACGGTCGTGGGACTGGCGCTGCTCGACATCTCGCTCTGGTTCGCCTTCCTGTATTGGCTCTGGCCGAGCATGGGGGGGGAGTCGATGACGCTCAGCACGATCTCCGTCACGATGCTCTCCTTCGGCCTGGGAGCCAGTGCCCAAGCTCTCTTCGCCCGCGTCGGCGGCGGCATCTTTACCAAGGCTGCCGACGTGGGGGCGGACTTGGTCGGCAAGGTCGAGCAAAACATTCCCGAAGACGATCCCCGCAATCCGGCGACGATCGCCGATAACGTCGGCGATAACGTGGGCGACGTGGCCGGCATGGGGGCGGACCTCTACGAATCGTACTGCGGCTCGATTCTCGCCACCGCCGCGCTCGGCGTGGCTGCCTACGCTTCGCCGGTCCTGCTTGAAGGAACCGGACTCGACCGGGGCACCGCGCAGTTGCAGGCGCTCTTTCTGCCGATGGTGATCGCCGGCGTCGGCATTTTTCTGTCAATCCTGGGCATGTACCTCGTGCGGACCGGAGAAGACGCCTCGCAAAAGTCGCTGCTTCACGCGCTGGCGCGGGGCATCAATTTTTCGACACTGCTGGTCGCCGCGGCGGCGGTTGGCCTCGCGCTGTGGCTCATGCCGCACACCGAGGGGACGCTGTCCTTCTTCGGCGTGCCCGGCGTCGCTTACAGCGTCATCGTCGGCCTGCTCGCCGGCTGGATGATCGGCAAGTGGACCGAGTACTCGACGAGCGATGAGTTCACCCCCACGAAAAAGCTCGCCGACCAGGCGCTCACCGGCCCGGCCACCATCATCATCGGCGGGGTCGCCGACGGCATGATGAGCGTGTGGGTGCCGGTGCTCACGGTCAGCGTGGCCACGATTGCCGCCTTCGGCTTCGCCTGCGGCTGGAACTTCGCCGATCTCGATTACTTCTCGCTCGGTCTGTACGGAGTCGGCATCGCCGCCGTCGGGATGCTCAGCACGCTTGGCATTACGCTCGCCACCGACGCCTATGGTCCAATCGCCGACAACGCCGGGGGCAACGCCGAAATGGCTGGTCTCGATCCGGTCGTGCGGCAGCGGACCGACGCCCTCGATAGTCTCGGCAACACCACGGCCGCGACCGGCAAGGGCTTTGCCATCGGCTCGGCCGCACTCACCGCGCTGGCCCTGTTGGCGGCCTATGTGGAAGAAGTCCGCGAAGGTTTCGTGCGCTGGGGCAACACTGCAATCACCGAAGAGATGGAAGACGGTTTTTACAAGGCTTCGCGCGGTTTTGTACTCGAAAAGCGGGACGATCGGATCGAAAAGTATCTCGCACTGCCCGAGATCACGCGCAATCCGCGCATCCGCGAAGCCTGGCAGGAAATCGATTTTAGCGCAGGTCCGGCCCGCATTCCCGAAGGCATGTTCGAAATGGTCCGCGAGCCGGACGGCCAAGTGCTCCCGGTCTTCGCGGCGACGGGCACGCCGCTCGTCGAGCTGCATCATGCCACGCTGCCGGAGTTCACCAGCTACTACGAAGCATCGCTGATGAACCCGAAGGTGCTGGTCGGACTGTTTCTGGGAGCGATGGCGACGTTTGTCTTCTGCGCGCTGACGATGAAGGCCGTCGGCCGCGCGGCGCGCGGCATGGTCGAGGAAGTCCGCCGCCAGTTCCGCGAGAAGAAGGGAATCCTGGAGGGGACGACCGTGCCCGACTACGCCGCTCCGGTGGCCATCAGCACCCGCGCCGCGCAGCGCGAGATGATCGTGCCGTCGCTGCTGGGGCTGATCCTCCCCGTCGCGGTGGGATTGGTGCTCGGCGTCGGCGGGGTGCTCGGGCTGCTGGTGGGCACGCTCACGACGGGCTTTTGTGTCGCGATCTTCATGGCCAACGCCGGCGGCTCGTGGGACAACGCCAAGAAGTTCATCGAAGCCGGCGCCCACGGCGGCAAAGGGACCGACGCCCACAAAGCGGCCGTCGTCGGCGATACGGTCGGCGACCCCTTCAAAGACACCAGCGGCCCGAGCCTGAACATCCTCATCAAGCTGATGAGCATGGTCAGCGTCGTCGTCGCCGGGCTGATCGTCCGCTACAGCCTCGTCGCGCTCGGCATCTTTTAGAGCGCGTCCTCCCGCGCAAAGCGTCCTTCCCGCGCAGGCGGGAAGCTAGAGGGCAGGCTTTACATAGCTACAGCGCCGAACCGGCTATCCTCCCCTGGCGGCCTCGGGCGAAAAGGGTACGATCTCCGGCCAAGCCGCTCGCCCGCCGCTGGCGAGAAATCCCCTTGCGATTTTGCCGCTACCGCCTAAAATCAAGAGCCTCTAGCACGGCACGCCGCCCCCCGGCCGTGCCCACCTTC
>CAYZVT010000308.1:0-5943 GCA_964481585.1 uncultured Pirellulales bacterium | reverse complement strand
TTGCTCGCAAGCTGGAGTCGCTCGGACAAAGGGCGGGGGCTACGGGCCAGGAACGACCGGTGCGGCGGCCAGCGGACGCTGGAAACGCAGCAGCGGCGGCGAACCATACAAAAACGCCGCAGTCGGCCCTTGCGCACCCGGCACGCGGCCGCCGATGCGCAGAATCGCCACCGGCCGGCCGATCCGATCCGCCACTTCCAGCGGATCGGCCCCTTCGGGCGCTTCAAACCAAATCTGCTCTTGCGGATCGTCGCCATCGGGCAGCGCCCGCTCCGGGTCTTCCAGATAAATCACCCGCGTCACAAAGTTCCCTTCCAGCGCCAGTTGCAACTCGGTTTGCGTAAGCACCACCGGGATCGGAAACCGCGTCGCTTCACCCGGCGGCGGATAGAGCCGGTCGATGACTTCGATCGTCGGAAAAACCTCGGCTCCCGGTATGCCGGGAATGTGCGTCACGCGCAGCCGGTAGACTGCGCCGACGTGCAGCCCAACCAGAATCGGCGCGGGCTGCGGCTCTTGAAACGCTCCTTGCTCGGCCGTCGAGATCAGGGCTCCCGCAGGAGCCCTGACTTCGACCGGCTGGAAGTATCCTGGCAACGGCCCGCCGCGTTGGAGTCGCAGGCGACCAATCGCTCCCGGAGGCATAACGCCTGCATTCTGGAAGTGAGCGGGCGGAGCTTGGGCCGACGCGGTCGCGGCGAACCCGAGCAGAGCCAGCATAGCTCCCAGAACAATGCCTGCTGCTCCAGCCGTGCATGGAAACGAGCAGCGGTGCCGGCGAACCTTTGTCATGGATACTTGGAACGCTGTGAGAAGAGAGAAGCGAAGAACCGGAGGAGTCGAGCGTTGGCTCTCCCGTCAGCCGCCGGCCCGCTGGTGGGCCGACGGCGGCGGAGAGCGTTTCGCTGCTACTGGCAGTCCGGGCAGCCGGCCCCGCCACAGGCGGCATGCGGTTGCGGCAGGACCACCTCGTTGCGGTTGCCCCACGGAATCGGGAAGCGTCCGTACGGTGCCCGCGTCGTCTCATGGATCGACACGTGGTTGACCGGCTTGGGATAGCTGTAGCCGGGGGTTTGCTTCACGTCGATGTCGAACTTCTTGACCGGCTCGGGCATGTGCACTCGCGTGTGGTTGTGCATCACGTGCTTTTGCAGACCGGCTGGTACGCCCAGCGGAATGTGGGGCGGACCGGGCAGACCGATCGGCGTGCCGCTGATCGGCATGCCCCACTGCGGCGCGGTCACGCCAACCAAGTGCGGCGGAAGGGCGCTCGGGTACAAGTTCTGCGTCGGCATGCCGACCGGAGCGCCCATCGGAGCACCGCCGGCTGCCGCACCCGGACCACCAGGAGTCGGGCAGTTCGCCGGCGAGAAGCCCGCCGGCACGACTTCGCCTTCGAGCGGGCCTGTCGCAAGGCCCGGCACTTCAAGATCCTTGTTCCCCAAGCGAACGACGGCCATGATCGCACCGCGACGGTCGGCTTCGACGATCGGGTCAATGCCCGGATCGAGCCGCGTGCTGACGAGCGTTTCCACGCCCGCCAGAGCCAGCTCTTGGAACTCTGGATCGGGTAGATAGATGACCTTGGTGACAAAGTTGCCACTGAGCACCTGGTCGAGATCTTCTTCGGTGAACTGCACCGGAATCGCGTTGTGCGCCAGATAGGCGTCGGTGCGCGGCGTGGCGGGCCCGACTTCGAGCGTCGGGTACAGTTCCACGCCCGGCCGGCCCGGAACATTGGTCAGCTTCAAGCGGTAGATCGCCCCTTGGCCGAAGTTCTGTCGGCCCGGCACAATCAGCGGCTCGCTGTCGAACAGCCCCATGCCGCTCACATCCCACTGCACCGCCGTTCCGTCGGGATCGACGAAGGCGATTTGCGAGGTCGGCACCGGCACGCCGGGCATTCCCGGCGTCGCCAGCGGCAGCAGGCTCGCTCCCGGGGGCGTCAGCACGCCGGGACCGGGGCCAGCCACACCGGGGCCGGGATGCATCAACTGCGCCGCCGGCGGCAGATTGTGCGGCTCGCGGAGCGGTCCGCGATGGGCGCATCCGACAACCGCCGCAGCGGTGGCGATGCTCAAGCAGATGGTAGCCAATGGTAATTTCATCAAAGTTCCCCTCGCGTCACCGCGCTCTGGCCGCAGATTCGGTCGGCCCCCGGCCGGCCGTGCCGCCAGAGCGAATTGTGTGAAAACTGGCACTCGTCCCATGGGGACTCCCGAGTTGGACTGACGTGGACGTGGTAGCGCGGCCTGCCGTAGAATGCCCGTGGTCTGGGCCGGCTTCGGTTGCCCTCTGAGCACTATTGGTCGGACCGTGAGGCTCCGAATCTTTGGAAAATCCGTCAAAACCCGTACATGAATTCCAAACTGCCCCTCTTCGCGCTCGTCATGCTGGCACTGCTGGCGGAAACTGGGCAAGGAGAGAGCCGCCCATCAGCTAGCAGTGCTGCCGCCAAGCCGGCCCCGCTCGCCTCCAATCGGTTGCTCGATCAGGCCCAACAGGCGCTCGCCCGCCACAGCAGCATCGAAGCCAAAATCCGCCAGCAAAGCCATCTCTTTGGTCAGCAGCTTTTTGGCTCCGGCATCTATCTCCAACAGGGAAGCGGCCCCGAGATGCTGATGCGCATGGAGCTAAAGCTCCAGGTCGCGGGGCAGGGGAGCAGCCTGCTGCAAGTCGGCGATGGCCGCTATCTGTGGACCGAGCGGCAGCTTTCCGGCCAGCGGAGCGTCGAACGGATCGACTTGCGGCTGGTGCGCGAAAAGCTCCGCGCCGACAGCCCCGCCATGCCCGGCCGCTGGCCGACGGTAGGAGGCTTGGGAGAACTTCTCGCCCGCCTCGCGGCGAATTTTCGCTTCGCCCCGGCCACGACGGGCGAGCTGGGCGAGGTGCCGGTCTACACGCTCGTCGGCACGCTCCGCGCCGAACGTGTGGCGCAGAAAGCGGCTGAACTGGACGGCGATCCGCAACAGGTGCGAAGCCTGGAAATCGATCAGCTTCCCGAGCAACTACCGGGCGAAGTCTTGGTCGTACTCGGCCGCGACGATCTGTTTCCTTACCTGATCGAGTACCGCCGCCCGAGCCGAGCAGGGCAGGGGGGCGGCGAAGTCCTCTTGCGGATGCAACTCTTTGAGGTCCGGCTCGGCGGGCCGGTCGATCTGCGGCAGTTCGTCTACCGGCCGGGCAACGTTCCGCTGGAGGATAGAACCGACGAACTGCTCCATCAGTTGCGACGGCGGCCGCGCTAAAGCGTTACCTGTAGCGCCCCTTCTCGCCCCAACGGGGCGATGCTCGACAGCCCAGGCCGCAGCCCAGCCACGGGGAAGCGCTACTTACCACTTCTGTTTTTGTGTTGCCGTCTCCCCAGGCTCTCGCCGGCGCTGCGCCCCGTAGGGATGCCGAACCGTGGGCAGAAGATGCTTCTGCGAAAGAACTTGGGGCGACGGGGCGCGCGGGGCAGGGCGCGGCGCGCCTCAAAGCGCCCCGTTTTGTCTCATCCGAGGAGACGCCGCTCGACGAGCAGGCGGAACATCGGGGGCTGACGCCGAAGCAGGCCGAGGTGCTCGCGCTGGTGCTCACCGGCACGTCGGTGACTCGCGCCGCGCGGCTGGTGGGTGGGTCGCGCTCGACGGTCTACCGCTGGCTGGAGCAGAGCGAGGCGTTTCGGGCGATGCTCAATCGGGGCCGCCAGGAGACACGGATGATGGTCCAAGCTCAACTCGGGACGCTCGCCCAGCACGCCGTCTCCACGATCGCCCAAGCGCTGCTAGCCGGCAACGAGCGAATCGGCGTGAAACTGCTCAAAGGGCTCGGCTTTCTCTCCGGCCGCGAACCGACGATCGGCAACAGCGATCCGGAAGTGCTGGCCGGCAAGCGGCGCGAGCAAGAAAATCTGGCGGCGATGCTGGCGGAGCTGCTTTGAGAACGGAGGGCGGAGGGCGGAGCAAAAGCGGAAAGCGGAAACTTGTGGCGCGTTTGGTGGTAGGAGACGCTCTTTTTCGCCCGCGGTCTCTAGAGCCACTTACCATTTCTTGTAGTGTTTAGCCGGCGAGCAACGCTCGCCGTTGCCGCGTGGGCTAACGAAGCTTGACTACATCAAAAGGTGAACTGCTCTAGTCCAGTTCAACGCCGTGCGCAAGAAACCCGGCGCACGCTACTTTGCCAGGCTGCGGCGGAGGTCGGGGACGATTTCGGCGGGGACGAAGCGGGCGATTTCTTCGTCGCTGGCGAAGGCGGTGACTTGCTTGATGAGCGAACTGGAGATGTGCGAAAACTCCTCGTCCGACATCAAAAACACCGTCTCGATGCCGGGATCGAGCTTGCGGTTGGCGAGCGTCATGGTGAACTCGTGGTCCATGTCCGAGAGCGAGCGGATGCCGCGAATGATGACGCGCGCCTGGACTTCGCGGACGAACGTGACGGCCAGCCCGGTAAACTTGTGGACCTCGACGTTGTGAATTTTGGCCGTGGCGCGGCGGACTAGCTCCACCCGTTCGTCGTGCGTAAAGAGCGACTGTTTTTCGATATTCACGCCGACGCCGACGATCAGCTTATCGACGAGCCGGCTGCCGCGCGAGATGACGTTCAGATGCCCCAGCGTGATCGGGTCGAATGAGCCGGTATAGACGGCGATGCGGGAGTCAGATTGCGTCATGGCCAGATCCGCATAGTCAGGGCAGGGGAGCCAAAGCGGCTCCATCATGGACTGCTTGGGCCGGAAAAGCAACCGAAGGGCTGCGAGCTACAGGCTGTAGGCCACAGGCGATGCGTCCGCGACAGGCCACCTTCGGCTCGCAGCTCGCAGCCCGCAGCCTGTAGCGCCCTTTCCGCCCTCCGCCCTCCGCCTTCACACGCCCGCGAGCACTTCCACCAACCGCTCCAAGTCCCCCTCACCATTGTACCCATGCGGGCTGATCCGCAATCCTCCGCCGCGGCAGCTGAGGACGATTCGCGCGTCGAGGCAGCGCTGGCGGAGCGCGGCGGGGTCTTGGCCGGGCAGGTCGAAGATCACGATGCCGGAACGCTCGTCGCCTTCGCGGGGCGAGAGGATGCGGCCGCCGATGGTCGTGATTTTTTGGCAAGCGAGATCGGTGATTTCCAGCAGTCGCTCGGCCAGCTGCGCGGTGCCGAGATCGAGGAGCAGATCGAGGCTCGCGCCGAGTCCGTGTAGCCCGACCATGTTCGGCGAGCCGCCTTCGTAGCGGACCGCCGAGGGTTTGAAGTTGAGTTCAATGTGCGTGAAGTCGTGGCCCTGCACGACGCTATTCCACCCGACGCCGACCGGCCGTAGCAGATCGAGATGCTCGCGGCGCAAGAAGAACAGCCCGGCTCCTTCGGGGCCGAGCATCCACTTGTGTCCATCGGCGGCGAGGAAGTCGATCGGCGTGCGTGAGACATCGAGCGGAAAGACGCCGAGGCCTTGGATCGCGTCGACAAACAGCAGGGCTCCTTTGCGATGGACGACTTCGGCCAAGGCGTCGAGATCGCGGCGCACGCCGCTGGCATAGGCGACCCAGCTGACGGCGACGAGGCGCGTGCGGTCGTCGCAAGCGTCGGCGAGCCTGTCGAGGTCGATCCGGCCTTGGTTCGTGTCGAGCCGGCGGACCTCGACGCCGCGACTGGCGAGGTGCAACCACGGATACTGATTCGAGGGAAATTCGTCGGTGAACGTCACGACGTTTTCGCCCGGCTGCCAAGGGTAGCCTTCGGCAACGAGATTGATCCCCTCGGTCGTGCTCCGCACGAGGGCAATCTCTTGCTTCTGGGCGCCGAGAAGCCGCGCGGCCGCCGCGCGGATTTCCTCGATGCGGCGAGCCCACTGCGGCCAGAGGGTATCGCCTTCCTCGGCCGCTTCACGGACGAAGCGTTCCATCGCCTCGCGCGCCGGCTGTGGCAGCGGACTGACGGCGGCGTGGTCCAGGTACGCCCACTTCGCCGCGACCG
>CAYZVT010000307.1:0-5965 GCA_964481585.1 uncultured Pirellulales bacterium | reverse complement strand
CCGACTTCCAGTCGATCTCGATCTCGATGGCGAAGCGGCAGAACCTGAGCCTCATCGCGTCGGCCCCCGAAGCTCTTGACGGCGGCAGTCGATTCGTGAGCCGCTCTCTGTGTTTGGCGCTTCTGGACCGCACAGCCGGCGAGCAGGTCGGGCCGTACTACCAATCCTTCACTGCGGGCGCGCCGGAAAACCGGTTGGCCTATCGCTTGCATCGGGACGCGCTGCGCGCTCTGCTACGAAAGGATCGGCAGTGGGTCATGCGAACCAGCAGTTTTCCGCCCCCGCCAGACGGCGCCGTTTTGTGGATAGAAGGCTCCAGCCAACCGCCCGCCGAAACGCCTTCGCCGGAGGTTCAAACGCTGGTGGTCCGCAAGCTGCCTGGAAATGAGCAAATCACGTTTGGCGTCGCCGACGACGAACCTCAAGCGTGGCAAGCGCTCCTAAACTGGGCCAAGGGCATCCTGCCAGAAAAAGAGCACCAGCGTCTCTTGGAGCAAGTCCGCCGGTCGCTGGTGCTCTTGCCAGCAGCGGATGACGAGAAGCTCCAGCCGGTCAAGCTAACCGCAGCCGGCAGAGATAGTCTCGGCAAGCTCGTTGCCAGGGCGCTGGAACTAACCGAGCCGAAACCGGCGCAGCAATAGCCGACGCTTCTAAACGAAGCTGCCTTTCGGATGCGGTATCAGGTCGCCCGGTGCGGAAAAGTTTCCTTCTATTCCGACACCCAATCGGGCAGTCCCGGAAGGCGGCGATACGTGATAACGGTGCGCGGTAGGCCTAGTTCCGGCTCGGTAACGGTGCGCAGTTGGATGTGGTCCGGGTCGAGCACGCGGATCTCGGGCCGGGGATCGTTCTGCTTTGGGCGGTGGAGGTAGAACTTGTCCTTCTCCACCGGGCTGCTCGATTCCCGCTCGGTGGCGACGCGGTAGGGTTCGGCTTCAATCTCCACGCCTCCCAGCAACTCGATATGGAAGTCCAGCATCGTCCCCAGCGCGTCGAGATAGAGGTGCTCGAACAATGCCAGGCCCTGCCGATCTTCGAGCGCCTCTTCGCCATGCTTTTCAATCAGGGCTTGGATCTCGGCCTCGGTGGGTGGCGTGGGTTTTCCGCCCGCCGCGCTCCAGTCCTTTTTGCGATACCGTTTGGCGCCGTCGGCCCGGGTATAGGATTCATAATTCTTCGCGTGCCAAGCCTTCCACAGGAGTTCTTCCCGAATGTCTTGCTCGCGCGGCTCCACGGCCCAGTGCCCTTCAAGTTGCGGCTGGAAAGCTTCGGCCTGCTCAATGCGCGCCACCGCTTGGCGCGCCCAATCCGGCGGCTCGACGCGCTGATAGGTGTGGATGAACGTCGGCTGCGACACCTCGGAACTGACGCTGACGATTTGAAAATGGTCGCCGTCGACGATGCGATACTGTCGCTCGTCGGTAGGGTCCGCCTTGCCGTCATCGCTCAGGTCGGTGAGAATATCGCCGTGATAGAGGGCGTATTTCCAAGGCCGGCTGCCCTCGCCTCGCACGGTCAGATAAGTGTAACCGTCGCTTTCGACGAAGGAGCGCACGTAGTAGAACGAGACGCTCGCCTGCCCCTCGCTCCGGGGCGAGATGATGATCCGTTTGCCGTCGCCGGGGTAATAGTGAATCTCCTGGCTCAGGTAGCCCTGCCGCAGCTTCTTCAGCTTGGGAATTTCGGCAGCCAACGCCGCCTGCAATTCCTGCTCGGACGGCGCTGCCACCTGCCCGTTGTTGGCCTCGGCCTTCTCCTCCCAGACGTCGCCCGTGACTTGCGCTTTCAGGTCTTCCTCACGCAGCTGATAGCTCCAATAGCCCGCCAGATATTGTTGGAACTGGGCGGGCGTTCGCGGCAACTCGGCGGTTTCGTCCGCCCCGACGACGAGCGAAGCGGTCAGCAATAAGCTGGCAATGGGCGACATGGCATGCTCCTTAAAGGGCTTGAGGTCGCGGCGCGCATCGGATGCGGTTTCAAAAGCCTCTTCCCTGAAACCCGGCCCGCGATTATACCCGATCCGGGGAACGGTCCCAACCATGGCGGGCGCGGCTCGGCACCCACAAATCCCCTGCCGAGGCTCCACCCAATCCTGCTTTAGGTCAGTCGATTTCGTTCGCCGGCGGCTTCGGCTTTTTTGGAGCGGACGACTTGGCAGCGGGGTTCGGCTTCGGAGGAGGGCCGTATCGAAACTTGCCGCCCCCCATGTAAAGTCGATAGTCATTCCGCACCGGAAGGACTTGCCAGCCGGCCATCACCTCATGCTCTTCGGCGATCTGGCGAGCGGCAAGATACGTTTCAAAGCTATCCGCAAAGACAAGGAACCGCGCGTAGTTGCCTTCCGCTTTGATTTGGCGCAGCAGGGTCTGGTAATCCGAGTTACTGCGGATGATCTGTTCGCGCGTCTCGCCCAGTTCGGCCTTCGGGACGAGTTTGAGATAGGGCGTTGTCTTGTACGCCGTCAAGCTGAGATCGAAGTATTTGGCGCGCAGCGGCTCCTGGTTAAAACGCTCGATAACCTCTTCGGCATCGAGTCCCGCAACGGGATTACGGTCGAGATGATAGCGTGTGACGACATAGGCAAAGCGTTTCTTTGCCCGCTCGCGGAGTTCTTCCAGGTTCACCGGAA
Source organism: uncultured Pirellulales bacterium (assembly GCA_964481585.1). Lineage (GTDB taxonomy): Bacteria > Planctomycetota > Planctomycetia > Pirellulales > CAYZVT01 > CAYZVT01. Next base: position 3,336 of record CAYZVT010000307.1, on the reverse strand, counting down.
AGACGCGCTGCTGCCAACAAAAGAGCGTGACCGGCGCGGCCCCTTCTGGCGCCGGGCGGGGGTTGGGCAGGTGAACCACCTTCGCTGGCGGCGCGTCGCGGCGCGGCGTCGCGCTCAGTTGCGTCTGAAGCTGCGCTAGTTCCGCCCGTGCCGCCTGCGCTTGCTGCTCCACGGCCGCCTGTTGCTTTCTCTGCTCGGCCAGTTGCCGCTCCGCTGCCTCACGCGCCCGGCGTGCTTGCTCCGCTTGGTTCTTTCGCTCCAGGGCGAGGGCTTTGAGCTTCGCCTCGGCGTCGGAGATCTGCTTTTGCAGGCGGGCCATCTGCTCGTTCCTCGCCTGCGGATCATCGTTCCACTCGGCCAGCTGTTCCTCAAGCGCTTGCTTTTGCGCGTGGAGTTGGTCCGCGTCGGCTTTGGCCGCCTCGATTTTGGCGGGATCGACCTGTGCGCTTTCGCCGATGCGCTTCACCGCGTCGGCCACGCCCAGCTGGGTCACGACGAGGACGATGAGCAGAATGCCCACGACGTTGGTGAGGGTGTCGAGCAGCGAGTCGAGGCTGCCCTCGTCGTCTTCGCGGCGCACGCGTGCCATGAGCAGGTTACTCTCGACGAAAGAGGCTCAGGTCGATCCGCCCCTCGCCGGGGACGGGCAGTTTTCCGTGGCGGGCGCGGTGTTCGTCGGCGACTGCCGATGCGGTTTCGTACGCGTTGAGGCCATTGCTGCGGATTAGAAAAATAACCGACGCCTTCGGATTGCTGGCGATGCGCTTCAGTTGTGCCAGGAAATCCGCATCCGTCTTGATTGCGCCCTGCGCAATGGGGCGTTGCTTCTTTTCCTCGCCGTGGATCACCAGCCCCTGGCTATTGCACTCGATAAAGGTCGGAATCAGCCCCACGCCGCTCCCGCTCGGGCGGATGGCCACCTGCGGGGCTGCGCTGGGTCGCGTGCGGTCTTTCAGTTCCGCCGTCCGCTGCGCGATCTGGTCTTGCACCTTCTTGAGAGACGCCCGGAGTTGGTCCATCTTCGCCCGGTGCGCCGCGGCATCGACCGGCGGGGCCGCGATTTCGGTCGGCTGGCGGAGAACATCGCGGGCTTCAGCCATGCGACTGTTGATGTCCTTCAGGCGAGTCCGCAGATCGGCCAACTGCTGCTGCGCGCCGCTGCTCCGGCTTTGCTTTTCGGCAAGCTGCTGTTCCAGTGCGGCGATGGCTTGCTGATCGCGCCGGATTTGCCTGCGGGCTTGGACAAACTCTTCCGCCTGAACGACGCTGCCTGTGTTCATTTGCCCAAGCGCCAGCGCCACGATCATCAGCGTCAAAACGCCGATGACGCAAGCGAGGATGCTAAGAAAGGGGAAAAGCGAGATATCGTCGTCGTCGCGTCTACGGACTGCCATTTTTCTTCACGCCGCGCGAGTTCCAAAGTCGCCACCGGCGTTGCGGCAGTTCGGGGGCGGGCGAGACCTCGACCACGATCTGCTTTTCGCCGAGGCTGCCGAGCAGGTCGTTTAGACTGGCAATGCCCGTCCGCACCTCGCTCAGCGTCCGCTGAAACTGCTCGCCCATCGCTGCGAGTTTCTCCGCCTCTTCCAGCCGCGTGGCGTACTGCGTTTGCATCTGCTCGCCCACCTGGGCGTTGATCTGCGTCCAGCGGTCGGCCATTTTATCGGAGAGCACGTCGCCGATCGCGGCGAGCTTCTCGGTCCAAGCCCGCAGTTCGGCATGATGCTCGCGCATCGCTCCGTCGACGGCCTGCTGGATGGCGGACCGCCCGCCCCCCGAGCCGCGTTCGGCACCCCCTTCGCGGCCGTCGTTGAGACGTTTGAGTAAGTTTTCATTGCAGTATTCGTCCACCCAGCCGAGCATGTCCTCTTCCGATTTTTGCAGCGAACTGGCGGGGAACTTGATAAGCATGCTCATCATCAACGCCAGCAGCGTCGTATCGAAGGCGGTCGCCAGGCCGGACGTGACGTTGTTGAGCGCGTCCTTCAACACATCCAGATCACTCGTACCGCCCAGCGAACCGGAGAACGCGCCGACGGCGAGACTGATCCCGATCACCGTGCCGATGAAGCCCAGGATCGGAATGGCCCAGATGAACACTTTGAGCATCGTATAGCTTGAGTAGACGGCGCTGGCGTCCATTTCGGACTGCGAGGCGAGAATACTTGCCGCCTCCGGGGCGCTCTTGCGGACACGGAAGTGCTCCAATCCGCGCAGCACGCGATTGATCAAAAAACTCTCGCCCGGATCGGCCGGCAGGCCGCGGACGTGCCGCGTGAAGGCGTCGGTATTACCAACTGTGATTTCCTCGGAAAGTTCGGTGGGAAGCAGATCGAACAGCATCGAAGCCCGCTGCCGTGCGAGCTTGCGGTATTTTTGAATCAGAACCGCGAGCGACCACATCATCAAAAAGACTTCCGCGTAGGGAACCCAACCCCGCGCGACAAAGAGCTGTGCGAAATAGGTGTGCTGGATCGGCACGAGCAGCAGGTAGAACGACACGGTCATGGCCAAACCGAGCAGGCCGGTCAGCAGCAAGCTGACATTGGTGCCATCGCTCCGCGCCGCGCTGGAACTGGCCGCGCTCGGCTTCCGACTGGGGGTACGTGGCGGGGCCGCCGCCGGAGAGGGCGCCGCAGGGCTGCTGCTAGACGCGATTTGCAGGCTTGGCGGCTCGCTGACCGGCTCAAGGGGCGCGGGGGCCGGCACCACGACCGCCGCGCGGCAGTAGGGACAGCCGACCCGGCGGCCAATGTGCTCTTCCCGGGCCTTGAGATTTTTCCCGCATCCCGTGCAAGGAAACTTGAAATACATCGTGATCTGGCTCCGTTGGCCCGGCCAGGAGGTGTGTCCCCAGGGGGGACGCCAGACAGAGTTAGCGCGCCGGGCCTCGCTCGTTCGCCCGGGTTGGAAGCGGCGCGGACGGCCCTCTAAGAGGTAATGTCTCAAAGGCGGCAATCTTGTGGCGCAAAACGCAAAATTTACGCGAGGGATGGCTGTGACCGGCGCAAGAGTGCCTGCCCCACCGCCAGGGGAAATTGGCGGCCATACCGACCGAATATAGCGGCGGCGCGGCCTCCTAGCAATTTCCCGCCGCTGGCGGAGCCGCGAGACATTTCCCTGCCATCGTGCGACCGGCACGAAGAATGCCCCGCTCTAGGGACGGCGACCTCGGGAAGGCTTGCCGCGCCCCTGCCCAGGAGTGAATGATTCGCCCTCCCCCTTGTTCGACCGGATCTCGTCCTGGTGAGGCGACCGGTTCGCGTGGTGCGATTCGAGATGACCCTCTCGGCCACGAACGCGGACATCGGCATCTCGCTGGCGATGATCATCGTG
>CAYZVT010000306.1:0-5972 GCA_964481585.1 uncultured Pirellulales bacterium | reverse complement strand
AGAAGGCCCAGCTTCGCTCTCCTTAAGCGGCAAGAACGTGACGCAACTGGTTTCCGGGCGTCTCGCCGCGTACATCCCTCCGGCGGCGCAAGGCTTTGTCGTCCAAACCGCCGACGCGCAAGTTGTGGATCGCGGCACCGAGTTTAGCGTTGCCATCCTCGACGAAGGTGGAACCGAAGTGTGCGTCTACCAGGGGCGGGTCGATCTCCTTTCCGACTCCGGTGAGCAGCTCGCGCTGAACGCTGGCGAGGCCGCGCGTGTCCGTCTCGTGGCACAAGGCCCGACTGCCGCCACGGTGCAAAAGCTCGCATCCCTGCCGCCCCCTTTCAAGGCAGTGACTTATCTGGATCGTCAGCCGGCACCGCCGCCGCCGCCGCTGATGATCGGCGACGGACTCGCCCTCTGGCTGTCGGCCGATCAAGGCGTCGTGCGCGATGCGGCAGGGCGGGTCGAACGCTGGCTGGATCTGACAGCAGATCAAGACGGGCAAGCCGAGAATGCCGAGTCGCCGGCCGTTGCGGCTCGCCCAGATTGGGTGCCGGGCGCACTGGCGGGACGCGCCGCGGTGCGATTCGATGGCGTCTCGCAAGTGCTCGTCACCGACGAACTGGATTTGGGAAACGAGCTTTCGATTGTGGCGGTGATCGTTCCCCGCCAACCTTTGGGCGAAAACGGCGGCCAGCTTTTCAACGGCAACGGGCCGCCGCATCTTGTGCTCGGCGTCGGTCCGCAAGGGGAGGTCATGGCCTGGGGCTACACGGGGAACCAGGCGGACAAACTGCTCACGAAGCTGATTTCCCCGCCGTATCCCCACGAGCGTCCGAGGGTCGTTGCCTACACCTACGGCCGCGCTCAGGGTGAAGCGACCTTGTCCATCAATGGACAGCTCGCAGGCGAAGCCGACGCGCGGGCAGCAGTCGCTTTGCGTTCGGCCAAATATATCGGCCGCCACCCCTCGGGGCGAGCCGCGTTTCGCGGTGATTTGGCGGAACTGCTCGTCTACGATCGCGCCCTCGACGCCGCAGCGCTTCATCAGGTCAACCAGTACCTCATGACGAAATACGCAATCGTGCCTCAAGCCATGCGGGAGATCCGTTAGCGATGGCGCTTACTCTAAGAAATTCCGTTTCGCAGACCGCCTGCGGTGCCGCATCCGCGGGGCGCGGGTGCGGGGATGCGTTTTCATACGGGGAGTTTGTTATGCCGCAGCGTTCTGGTTTCCTATTCCCTCCTCACTGCGTGGCGTGGAGGGTTGTCCTGTCGGTCCTGGTCGTGGCGATGCTCGCGCTCGGCTCCGGCGCGCCTCTCTCGGCCGCGCTGGTGGCGCACTACAAGCTCGACGAGGGAAGCGGTTCGGTGGTTGTCGATTCGGCCAATGGCTACCACGGAACGCGGCAAGGCGCAAGCTGGCAGAGCACCAATCCGCCCCCCGTGCCGAGCGGCACGTCGAGCTATCTGCTGTTCAACGACCCGGAGCCGAACAACGGAACCGGTCAATATGTGTCGCTCCCTGCCAGCAACCTGTTCATCGACGGCAGCTTTACGGTCGCCAGCTGGGTCAACGTCACCACGCAAGTCACCGGCGGCGGCGCGGGGGGAATCGTCGGGGTTTACCGGGCCGGGGCGCCCTTTCAGCACAATTACCTGCTGCGCGTCTTCAGTAGCGAACATACCACCAGTCCAAACCAGGTCGGGTTCATCGCCCGCGACAAAAACAACAACACCGTCCAGCTTTTCGATCCCGTCGCGCCCGACCTCAACACCTGGCAGCACTACGCGGTGACTTTCAACAGCACCGATGGCAACACCGTGCTCTACCGCAACGGTCAAAACGTGGCCAGCGGCACGTTAAGCAGCTTCGGGGGCTTCTCCTCGTCGGGCCAAACCGCAAGCTTGGGCACGCGGGATGGAGGCGGAACGGAGTTTCGCGGCATGCTCGACGAGGTCCGCATTTACAATGAAGCGCTTTCGGCGACGGCCATCGACGAGTTGGTGGCGACGGTGACGGACCCCGGCAACAATCCCGATCCACTTCCCGCTCGTCCCCGGGGGCCGATCAGTGTGAATTTTGCCTTCAACGCCGCGACCACCCTCAGCAGCACCGACATCGCCGGCGTCGTGCCCGCGGAAAATTGGAACAATATCAATGTCATCACCAACCGCAGCTTTGACGCGCTCGCGCTGGAGGACAGCACCGGCAACCTGACCGGCATTACCCTCGCATCGTCGGTCGATCCCGGCTTCTCCGGGCTGAGCAACGGCATCGGCACCTCCACTCCGAGCCAGGCGATGATGGACGGGAGCCTGTACTTTGACAATGTCGACGTGGATACCGGAACGCTCACGCTCAGCGGGCTGGACAGCTTCGCCGGCTGGTACGACCTGATTCTGTACTTGGAAGGGGGCGCCGGCAACGATCGCGATCTGACAATCACGATCAATGGCCAGTCCATTACCCTCACCGATCGCGGTGGGTTTAGCGGAGAGTTTATCGAAGCCGATGGCACCGACGGCGACTACATTCGCTTTCGCCGGCTCTCGGGCGACACGCTCACGATCCTTGCCGACTCCAGCCTTGGACGCGCGGGAATTAGCGGCCTGCAACTGATCGCCTCAGTCCCCGAACCGGCGAGCCTGTCTCTGACGGCGCTGGGCATTGCGTTGGCCCTGTTCTTGCGGCGGAAGCGGTGATAGGAGGGCGATTATGCTCATGGTTGAGGCTGAAACTGCGCGCCGGGTGCCAGGGACCTCTCGCCCACGGGGGCCACTGCTGGCTTGTCCAGCAGTGGCTTTGGGCGATTTCGCTTGCCAGAGGGTTCGTCTCCTCGACGAGCCGCCGAGCAAATGCGGCCTCGCGGACCAGCGCCTTCTCGCAGTCGCGGCCCCGCGAAGAAATCGGAAAAGGCTCGGCACCAAGAGGAACGCACTGCTGGGCAAGCCAGCAGTGGCACCCAGCGAGAGGAATCCCGCACCAAGCAAAAACCTCTATCCAAAATCCACCCTCCACCATCCCAAATCCCCAGGCTTTACGCTCGTGGAACTTTTGGTGGTGATCGCCATCATCGGCATTCTGATCTCGCTGCTGCTGCCGGCGGTGCAGGCGGCCCGCGAGGCCGCGCGGCGACTGCAGTGCAGCAACAATCTCAAGCAACTCGGGCTGGCTGCGCACAACCATCACGCCACCCACGGATTTCTGCCTTCCGGCGGTTGGGGGCATGGCTTGGTGGGCGACGCGGATTTGGGGTTCGGACAATCGCAGCCGGGTTCCTGGGCTTTTAGCATCCTGCCGTATACGGAACAGTCTGTTGTGCACCAGCTTGGCGCGGGCGGACCGGCGGCGGAAAAAGTCACCGCCGCCGAGCGGCAGATGCAGACGCCGCTGCCGTTTCTCCATTGCCCCAGCCGCCGCAGCGCGCAGCTTTACCCCGTGCGCGACATCAACGTCCCGACTAGCCCCGCCAAAAACAATCCCGGTTTCGGCGGCACGACCACGCCGCTCCCAAAGATGGTTGCCAAGAGCTGTTACGCGGCCAATGCCGGCAACACGTTTCCCGGCTACTTCCCAGGGCCGAGCACGCTGGCGCAGGCCAAAAACTATGCTAACTGGCCTTCGATCAGCAAATGCACCGGCATCGACTGGGCGCGTAGCGAGTTCAGCTTTAGCCACATTCGCGATGGCACGAGCAACACGCTGATGTATGGCGAAAAGTGGCTCAACACCCGTTACTATCAAAGCTGGGACGCCGGCGGCGACGCCAATAGCATGTATGAAGGGTTCGATCTGGAAGTGACGCGCTACGCCGGCCCGGGTTATCCGTTGCTGCAAGACTCGGACGAGGATTATGCTCATCCTTCAGAGCAAGCCCAACAAAAATGCTTCGGCGGGCCGCATCCGGGCGTGTGCTTGTTCGTGATGTGCGACGGCTCCGTCCAAGCAGTCAACATTTCCGTGGACCGGCACACCTACCGCCGTCTGGCGGACCGTCGCGATGGCGAAGTGATCGATAAAGCCTTTTAGAGCGTTTTTCCTGTGGTGTAACTAAACCCCGATTTGAAGTCCTAAAACTCCAATAGCCCACGCGGCAACGCCGTCCGGTTCGCGCCGCGCGGAACCGGCGAGCGTTGCTCGCCGGCTAGGGGCCGATGAAGAAAAGACCGATGGCAATTAAAACGTCTTTGAAGTTCGCCGCGCTGCTCCTTGCATCGAGCGTCCTGGGACAACTGGGGTACGCCGAGGCGGCTGCCGCGCCGGCGAAGCCGACGCAGCAGTCTTCGCAAAACCGGCCGAACCTCGTCCTCTTTCTGGTGGATGACCTGGGCTGGCAAGACACGTCGGTGCCGTTCCACAGTGAGATGACGCCGCTCAATCGGAAGTATCAGACGCCGAACCTGGAGCGATTGGCTGCCGAGGGGGTGAAGTTCACCCAAGCCTATGCCTGCGCGGTCTGTTCCCCTTCGCGCGTCTCGCTCATGACGGGCTGGAACGCCGCGCGGCATCGCGTCACGAACTGGACGCTGCACAAGGACCGATCGAGCGACCATCCGCATCCGCGCTTGGAGTTCCCTGCCTGGAACGTCAACGGTCTCAGCCCCAGCCCAGGTGTCGCGCGGACGGTGACGGCCCCGACGCTGCCGGAGTTGCTCCGCCGCGCCGGCTACCGCACGATCCACGTTGGCAAAGCCCATTTCGGCGCGGTCGGCACGCCGGGCGAAGACCCGCGCAATCTCGGCTTTGACGTGAACCTCGCCGGACATGGTCCGGGGGGGCCGGGAAGCTATCTCGGCACGCAAAACTTCTCGGCTGCTTGGCGCATGGGAAGTCGCGCGTGGGACGTGCCGGGGCTGGAAGCTTACCACGGGCAGGATGTGTTCCTGACCGACGTGCTAACCCGCGAGGCGATTCAGCAGATCGACCGCGCGGTGGCCGACCAAACGCCGTTCTTCCTTTATCTCGCGCACTACGCGGTGCATGTGCCGTTTGCGGCCGATGCACGCTTTTACCAGAAGTACCGTGACACAGGGCTGGATCAGACGGAGGCGATGTACGCCGCGCTGGTTGAGGGCATGGATCAGTCGCTTGGCGAGATCATCGCCACGCTCCAGCGGCACGCCATCGCCGACCAGACGATCATCCTCTTCATGTCGGACAACGGCGGGTTGAGTGCCCACGGGCGGGGCGGCGAGCCACACACCCACAATCGGCCGCTCTCCAGCGGCAAAGGCTCGGCCCACGAAGGCGGCGTGCGCGTGCCGATGGTCGTCCGCTGGCCCGGCGTAACGCAGCCGGCCACGGTCTGCCAGCAGCCGGTCCTCATCGAAGACTTTTTCCCTTCGCTCCTCGAGATGGCCGGAGTCCAAGACCTTCCGCAGAGCGACGGGCGCAGTTTTGTGCCGCTGCTACGAGGAGAGAAACCTGCCGACCGCGAGCGGGCGTTTGTCTGGCACTTCCCGAACAACTGGGGACCGACTGGGCCGGGGATTGGAGCCTACAGCGCGATCCGCAAAGGCGACTGGAAGCTGATCTACTACCACGACCCCGAGCGAGAGCACCGCTACGAGCTTTTCAATCTCGCCAACGATCTGGGCGAGCGGCATAATCTGGCCGAGTCGCAAGCGGCGACGCGCGCCCGGCTCGCCGGCGAACTGGCCGAGCAACTCCGCCAGATGGAAGCCCAAATGCCGACCGACCGCCGCACCGGTGAACCTGTCGCGCTGCCGCAGTAGGGTCGGGGCTGGCAAGGATGCGGCGGGTGGCGGGGGCGCACCGCGAGGAGCGGAAGCCCCCGACCGATCTGGTCTGGATTCCCGCCTGCGCGGGAAGGACGTGTTCTGCTGATGGCTGAACACTGACGGCTGACAGCTACTTCGGGGGCTTCGCTGCGCGTGCGCCCCCGCCACCCAAAGCCGTTGCTTGCGGGCTAGTGCGTTTCCATTTTATGTGTAGCGGTATCCGCAGTGCCTGAAGTAGTTCT
>CAYZVT010000305.1:0-6003 GCA_964481585.1 uncultured Pirellulales bacterium | reverse complement strand
GGTGGACCAGGGCGCGTCTCCATTCCCCCCATCGCGCGGGCTGCACCTCGTTTCGTCTTTTCGCCCGCGGCCTCCAGTCCGGTTAGCGAGTTGAACGCTACCATCGACGTGAAAACTGCTTTAGATTCCCGCCTGCGCGGGAAGGACGGCCCGGCCCGGCAGGCGACGCCTCTACCGGCTGATCGCTAATAGCTGATAGCTGACCGCTAATAGCTGACCGCTAATAGCTCCCTCGCTACGACTCGACTTCCGGCAGCCGGCGCGGCTGGCTGGGCGGCGGCAGTTCGCCTGGTGGTGGCGGCACGGTCGGACCGGGAGCGACCGGCTCCGGTTCGGGAAGCACTTCCGGCACGAACTGGTGGTACGCGCCGCTTGTTACCGGGCCGGGGATCGAGAGGCAGTAGTTCAGCAGTCGCGGCCGGAAGTGGCGGGCTTGCTCCGCAGCCGAGCGCTGGGCTTGGGCCGACCAGGGGCCTTCGGCCAGATAGACGCCGAGATAGCTCAGGTAGGTGCCTTCCGCCACGTGCAGGCTCGCCACCGCCAGGCTGTATTCCACGAGCGAGCGGTAATACGCCGCGTCGGCTTCGGCCGCGAGCCGCTGGGCGTCGAGCACGAATTGCAACAGCACCTCGCCCGCCTCGTACTTGATCCGCACCGCTTCGAGCCGCTCGTAGGCCGCCAAACGGCGGTTGTAGGTCGTGCGGCTCAGAGCGTAGGCACGGTCGAGTTCCGTGAACGCCGCCGCCAGTTCGTGCGAGATCTGTAGCTCCTGCTCGCGATAAACCGCCCGCTCGCGCTGCACTTGCAGCTCGGCATTGCGCACCGCGACGTGGCCGATGCGGTTGCCGATCGGCGTGACTAGTTGCGCGCCGACTTGCCACTCTTGCAGATCGCCCTCAAAGAGATTTTCAAAGGCGCTGCCATTGGGGACATCTGACTCGCCAAACAGTTCATCGCCGAAGCCACGGAAGCTGTAGCTCGCCACGCCATCGAGCCGCATCAGTCGGAAATTGCGGGCGGCGATCAGTTCCATTTCGCGGCGCTTGATGAGCCACTTTTGCCGCCGCAGTTCGACGCGCCGCGTCAGGGCGTTCAGGAGCGCTTCGTCCCAATCAAAGACCATCTCGACCGTCGCCGGATCTTCGGCGGGGCGGATGAGGCGGCCATCGCTTGTTGGTAAGCCGAGTAGCTGTCGCAGTTGCCGCTCCAGCGTGTACACGCCGGCCGTGGTGGCGACAACCAGCCCGCTGGTGAGCGTGCCGCTCAGCGCGTTTTCAACCGCCGCTTGCGTCAAAAAGTATTGCTCGCGGGCAAGCGCTTCTTCTTCACGGTCGGCCAGCCCAAGGCTCAGCCGGTCGCGCGTGACGCGCCACGTTTCGAGTGCTCGGTCGCGGGCGGCGATCTGGGCGTCGAGATTGCGATAGGCGAAATAAAGCTGCCAGTAGACCCGCTCCACGTCGAGCAGATGATTGCGCACGGCGGTTTCGAAATCGGCAAGCTGAATATCGGTGTTGAGCCGCGCGATGAGGATGCCGCGATAGACGCCGGGCGTGGCGACGGGGCCGGCGATGCGGTTAAAAAGCATCCCGCCCCCCTGTAAAAACGGATGCCGCACCTCGCCCTGAAAGACGGTGTTGTAGACGCTCGGAAAGAGGTTGGCCGGCGAGTTGTTGCGGTCGTAGTCGGTGATATTGCGGAAGGCGAACTGCGTGCCGGTGATCGTCGTCTTGGCGATCTCGGCATTGAACTGGCTGGTGTTCTGCTCCAAGTTCGTCACGCCGCCGCCGAAGAAAATGTTGTTCAGTGTTCGCTCATTGCGGTTGAGAAACAAGCTGGTGCTGAACTGCGCGTCGAACGCGCTCAGGGCCGCCTCGGGACCGGCGATCGGATCGGTGTAGAGCAGCGCCGGGTCGTAAACTGTCGGCGCGGCTTCGGGAGCGGCGACCACGCGCCCGCCCACATCGCGCAGCACTTCGCTTTGGGCGAGGGCGAGGTGAATTGCCTCCTCCAGCGTCATGCTCCAGGTTTCCTCGGCCGCCGCCGTGCGAATCGTCAGCGGCCGCACGGCCGACGCCGCGAGGGGGCTGATGTCCATCTGGCTCGTCGGGTACTCGATCTGCATCGCGTAGCCCTGGTAGTACCCGGCCGGATCGCCGAAATCGACCTCACGATGCGCGCGGCACCCGACGAGCGGGCCTAGAAGCTGCAGCGCGACGAGCAGCGCGACGAGCGGCCGAACGTTTTGGACGTACTGCTTGAACACGATCCCGATCCGACGCCAGCGGTCTCAGAAGTACGACGAAGGAGGCACGACGCGCGCCCGCAACGAGCAAAAAGAGGGCGTAGCTGCTCCATGCTTATCGGACCGTCGCAACCCATACCACCAACACCGGCGGCAGGATCGGCAAGATTTGCCAGAATTACCGCGATAGTAGGGGCCGCCCAAGGCGGAGAAAAATTAGGGCAGGCAGATTGGGAGGCTTTGAGAAAGCGGTCAGCAGTTAGCCGTCAGCGGGATTCCCGCCTGCGCCAGTCGCGGATCGCCAACCGCTAATAGCTCAACCGCTACCTCTACGGCAAGGCGAAGATCAGCCCCAGCACGACCGCCGTTTCGACCGTTGCGGCGTCGGCCTGCCAGGGCACCTGTTGCCGCACGCAGGGAGCCGGGCTGCCGGGGCGGTAATAGCCCATCGTGTAGATCAACTCGTGCGGCGGGTTGACCGCCATCTTGTAGGGCACCGCCGGAAGACTGGCAAAGAAGTGGGCTCCGTTGAACACCGGCTGTAGCACCGGGCAAAGTGTCTGGCCGTAGCGCTCGGCGGGGATGTTGTCGAAGTAGGTCGGCTGATGGGCGAAATTCGGCGCTGCCCAATGAAAACCCCGCGCTATCCAGCCCCGCGTCGCTTCGCGGCCGAACGGTTTGGCGCTCGTGAAAAGCTCGGTTGAGCGGTCTTCCGGTAGCCGCGTCACATCCGGCACGACGTTCAGCCGGATCGCCTCCAGCGGCTTGTCTACCACAATCGGCCGGTGCGGCACCGCGCGCGGCGACTCGCTTGGCTCGACCAGTTCTCCCCCTTGCGCAACACGAAACCCAACCCGTCTCGGCCGTTCAGCGGCCCCAGCGGCAGCACGGGCCTCGGCCGTGGCCTGCGCCGCCAGCGCGACGAGCAGACAGGCAAGCAGGAGCGGTCGCATGACGAGGTTCTCCAGAAAACGAGCGTGCAAACCATCAAGCGGAGCCGGGGCGCTCTAGTCTTGCTTTCGTCACCGATCAACCGCTTCTTTTGGCATTTGCCGCAGGACCGGCTTTCTTCCGCGACCGGCAAGGCTTTCCCCGCTTCGCTCCCCCGAGCACGAGCCGCGCGTGACGGGTCTTGCTTAGAAGACGGGGCGACCGTAGATTTGATTAGCTGGCTAACGAAATCCCGCTCCTGGCCTTCCCGCACGCCCCCCCGCCCATCCTCGCTATGGCCCGCTCGCGCCGATTCTGGCACTACTTTAGTCTGCTGATGATAACTGCCGCCGCCGCTGCGGTGATGGTGCTGGTAAGCCTGCGCAATTCGGGCGAGGCGGTGCAAGCGCGAATTCATGACATTGAGCCGTCGGAAATCAACGCCGTGCCCCCCGCGCCAGTGGCGGTGCAACCGATCCGGCAGGAAGAGATCGAGCTGTACAACACCTATTCCGGCATGATCCGTCCGATGGAGCGGTACTCGCTCGCCTTTGAGATCGGCGGCCGTGTCGAGTCGCTCGGCACCAACTCCAGCGGCCAGCCGCTCGATGTGGGCGATGCGGTCGAAGCGGGGCAAGTGCTGGCGACGCTCGACAAAGACGCTCTGGTGGCGCTGCAGCGCGAGGCCGAAGCTCGTCTGCAAGTCGCTCAAACCGAGCTGCGCCGCGCCGAAGATTTGCGCCGCCGCAACGCCACCGCGCTGAGCGAAGCCGAGTACGACCGCCGTGTCGCCGAATTTGAAGTTGCCGAAGCGCAGCACGCGCTCGCCGAGGAGAACCTGCGCGACGCGACGTTGCGCGCTCCGGTTGCCGGGGTCCTGTCGCAGCGGCTACTGAAGGCGGGCGAATCGGTCAACGCGCAGCAGCCGGTCTTTGAACTGGTCGTCGTCGAGGAAGTCCTGCTCGTTATGGGCGTGCCCGAGTCCGACATTCCCGAAATCTGGAACCGCCAACGGCAGGTCGAGTGGAACCAGACCGCGACCGACCCCGAAGTCGCCCAACGCGATCGGCAGTTCCAGGCGTACGTCGAACTGGTGGGCCGTGACCGTTTTGGCGAGGCCTGGCCGAAGCGGCTCGGCACGGTCTATCGCATCAGCGAGACGGCCGACGACAAGACCGGGCTGTTCGAGATCGAAGTGAAGCTGGAAAACCGCGACCGGATGCTCAAGCCGGGCATGGTCGCTCGTGGGCAGCTTGTGACCGGGCGCGTGACGGGCTTTCAGGTGCCGGCCATGAGCGTCGTTTTTCAGCAGGACAAAGCCTACCTGTTCACGATTCCCGCTGGCGGTCCCGACTCGCTCAAGCCGGGCGAACTTCATCAAGCCGAGCGCGTGGAACTCGTTCGCTGGGTGGAACAAGGTCCGCAGGTCGTCGTGCCCGAACCGCCCGGCGAGATCGCGGCGGCCGTCGTGCGCGGCCAGCACCGGCTGGTCGATGGGCAGCCGGTCCGCATCGCCACCATCGAAACTCCTCGCACTCCCACGCTCCGTCCCGACATCGACATTCGCGCCACGACGGCGGGCGCGCCCGCCGCGGAGTGACGCTCTCTCCGCGTAGCTTGCTGCTCTTTTCTCCATGAAGCTCAGTCACCGCGCAATCGAACACCCGCGTGCCGTTTTGGTCGGCACGTTCCTGATTCTGGCGATGGCCTTCCTGGCCGCGCTCGATACGCCGGTCCAGCGCGCGCCGGCGATTACCAAAGCGGTCGTGCTCGTGGCGATTCCGTACCCCGATGCGCAGCCCACGCAGGTCGAGGACGAGATTACCCGCAAGGTCGAGGACGCGCTGGGCAGTCTCAAGAATGTGGACTTCATTTCCTCCACCAGTCTGCGCGGATCGAGTGTCACGCAGGTCGTCTTTCTCGATGGCGTCGATCCCGATGCGGCGCGGGGCGAGGTGAAGGATCTGATCGACCGCATTCGCAATGAACTGCCCAACGGGCGCGAAGTGCAGCCGGTCGTGACCGACATTGACTTTGAGAGCATGCCGTTGATGCTCGTGACGCTCACCGGGCCGGAGGGATTCGACCAGCGCGCGCTCAAACAGATTGCCGAGGACGTGCAGGATGAGCTGGAAACGGTGCCCGGCGTGGCGAACACGCAGCTTTTCGGCGGGCTGGAACGCGAGATTCACGTCAACGTCAATCCCGATCTGGCGACGCAGTATGGGCTGACACTCGGCGATCTGAACCGCGCGCTGGCCGACGCCCATGCCAAGGTGCCCGGCGGGGCGCTCGATACCGGCCAGTTCGACCGCAGCATCCGCAACGAGACAAAATTTGTCAACGTGCAGGAGATCCGCGACACGATCGTGGCCCAGCAAGAAGGGCGGTTGATCCGTCTGTCGGACGTGGCCGAGGTGCTCGACACCCACCGGCGGATTCGCAACGTGGCCCAGTTGGACGGCCGCAACTGCGCGACGATCATCATCAACAAAGAGTCCGACATCAACACGCTCGGCACCGCCCAAGCCGTCAAGGATCGCGTCGCCGCGCTCCGGCAACAGTATCCTCATCTGACGATCGCCACCACGCGCGATACGTCGGAAGAAATCTCGCTCATGTTCCGCGTGCTCGGCTCCAGCGCGGTTTTTGGCGCGCTGCTGGTGCTGGTGATTCTCGCGTGGACGATGGGCCTGCGGATTTCGATCTTGGTGCTGTTGGCGATCCCGCTCAGTTCGGCCGTGGCGCTGGTCTTTCTCTATCTGGCCGGCATTCCCATCTCGAACATGGTGATCTTCAGTTTCATTCTCGTGCTCGGCATGGTCGTCGAT
>CAYZVT010000304.1:0-6012 GCA_964481585.1 uncultured Pirellulales bacterium | reverse complement strand
GACCGCCGTGGAAGAACGTGCCGCCTTCGGTGTCGATGCCGGTGCCGCCGGCGAAGTTGGTCTCGGCGACTTGATCGCTGGCGATGGCGACGCCGTCGATCCAGAGCAACTGATAACCGCTGTAGAGGCCCAGGTGGTCGGTCAGTTGGTAGGTGCCGATAATCGCCACTTCGCCCAGGAACGACACCACTTCGTCCTCTTCATCCACCGGCCCGAACGTGGGGCCTGCCGTTTGGGTGATGATCGAGTGGTGATCGGCATCGTTGTAGTAGATGCCGGCTTTGACCCAGCTATTGACGCTCAACCGCCCCCGGTTCCAGAACACGCCGTCGGCCCCGATCTGGAAGCCGTACATGCGGTTGTCGGCGTCGATCCGATAGCTGGCGGACGAGGCGGGGAACGTAAAGTCGGTATCGACATCCTCGTTGAGTTCGACATAGCGGAAGCCAGCCAGCAGCCAGAAGTTTTCGCCCCGACGCTGCCGCAGATTCATCTCCGTGCTGAACAGTTCGCTGTGGTAGGTCGAGTCGAAGTCGCCTGGAGCCACGACCACAGGTGGATTGGCGTTGAGGTTGCTGGTACCGGCCAACGTGCCGGATTGGTTGGCGCTCCATCCGTCGATGCCGAAGTAGCGGAACTCCAGCGCGCGCTCTCCGCCGCAGAAGTGGCGGAAGAGCTGCACATCCATGCCCGCCTCGAAGTCGAAGTCGAAGTCGTCGTTGTCCAGCCGCGTGGTGCCCCGGGTGCGGTCGGTCAGCGCGGCGTGCGAGTCGGGATTGTCGCGTTCGAGGACGATGGCCCCGACGCGGGCCGTCCACAGCGGGCCGCAGTCGCAGCACTGGGGCACGCAGCAGCTTTCGCAGTCGCCGCAGGCACCGCAGCTGTAATCGAGCGGCGCGACTCCGGCCTCCGGCTGGTCGGCCAAGTTTTCCGAGACGGTAAAGGCTACGAGATCCTCCGCCGCCGCTACGGTGGGCACCATTGCGCCCAGGGCGCACAACAAGCACAGCGTCCATTCCATGTGTCGCACGATCCTGCTCCTCCAAGTTAGTAGTCAGCGCCCCGGGTAAAATTCTCCGCAAGGTCTAATTCGACCGGGAAACGCGGAGCGGAAAGAAAAATGCGTGCGGCCGTTGCAGGTGACAAATCGAGCAGAAGCGGCACATCCGCTAGAGTTTGCCAAACGCGCCGCCGGGGCGAAAGCAGGACCGCCCCTTGCGTTCGGCCGCCGGGAGCGGGAAACTAGGGGGAAGACGTCCGCTTTCCCCTTCCGGCAGGAGCCTTGCATGTCTGGCGACAAGAGCCGCTCTGCTCCGGCCACGATGGCCCCCGAGCTACTCGAAATTCTTGTTTGCCCCGAAACCTACCAGCCGCTGGCGCTGGCTCCGCCCGAACTGGTGGCGAAGCTGAACCAGGCGGTCGAGCGTGGCGAGCTAATCAATCGCGCCGGGCAGAAGATCGAGAAGCCGATCGAAGCCGGACTCGTCCGGCAGGACCAAGCGGTGCTGTACTTGGTGGCCGACGGCATTCCGATCATGCTCGTCGACGAAGCGATCCCGCTCGATCAGGTAAACTAGCCGCGCTCGCTCTCTCGCGTTCGGAGCCGTCTTCTCATGGCCGAAAAGACCATCTTCAAACGGATCATCGACCAAGAAATCCCTGCCTCGATCGTCTACGAAGACGACCACTGCCTGGCATTCCATGACGTCTCGCCGCAAGCGCCGACGCATGTGCTGGTGATCCCCAAGAAAGAAATCCGCGGCGTCGATGCCTTGGCCAAGGAAGATGCCGCGCTGATTGGCCACCTGTGGATCGTCATCAGCCATCTGGCGAAGCAGCTGGGGCTGGAAAGCTATCGCGTCGTCGTCAACAACGGCGCGGAGGCAGGCGAGTCGGTCGACCACCTGCACTACCACCTACTCGGCGGCCGCCCGCTCCAATGGCCGCCCGGCTAAAGGCCGGCGCTAAAACGGCCACTTCGGCACCAGACCGCGGAGGCGGTCGAGCGGGCCGGGGGACTCTGGCGGGGCAGCGGGGGGAGCATCGCTGAGCGGCCGGCGCGGAAGCTCCGCGTGCCGGGCGAGCGGCGCCTCGACCGGCTCGACATGCTGCTCAAGAAATTGCGGCCAGTAGGATTGCAGCAGCCGCGCGCAGTCCGCCAACTCGCCGCTGTTGAGCGCGCGCCGCGCCGATTCCAAAATCTTGGAAAGCTCGACGCGCTCGTTCTTGTTGAAGTTCAAGTGGTAGAGTTGCACTTGGTCAATCCAGACCGTGCCCGCGCCCATCAAGTCAAACCGCACCCGCATCTGGTCCATTCCCGTCGCGGGCAGGTCGTCGACCTGGAAAATGTACGAGGTCCACTCGGTCTGCATCGGCACGCTGCCCGGCCCGCTTCCGCCGACCGGCGCGTAACGGTAGTAGCTCTTGCCGTCGTACGGGCCTTCCAGCGCCAGCCGCAACACTGGCTGCCGCTGGGTGTTCTCGGCCCGCAGCCAAACCTTCACGGCCAAGCGTCCGGTCGAAGGCGTCTCAAACAGATCGCTTTGCAGCGAGGCAACCTGGCGGGTGCTCGATAGCCGCAGCGCGTGTTCGCCCTCATGGGGAACGGCCGGATCGAGCGCGGCCTCGACGCCCTGCGAACTGACAAGCGACCAGCCCGTGAGTTTGCCTGTCGGCTCGGACTGCTCGAAGCCGGGATTGCTCAGCGCCGGCAGTTCCGGTTGATTGGCCAAAGCCGCGGCGCGGGCTGCGAGATCCTCGATCCGCGCGTTCAGCACCAAATCAACCGACTCGGGGAACTCCATCTCAATCCGTTTCACCGCAACGCCGGGTTCGCTTATGCGGGCTGCCACAAGCTCGAACGGTTCCAGGATGATGTTCCACGCGCCGCCGCCTGCGGCCGGAGCCAGCGGCCGCGCGGGGCCGACGCCGCTTTCGTGCAGCGGCGCGAGCGTACAATCGCCGCTGGTGCCCAAGCGTACCGAGAGCTTTGCCGGCCAAGGGGACTCGTTCACCAAGTAAACAAGCGTCTCTTGCCCCTGCGTCAGCGTGCGAGCGGTGATCGGCTGCCGGCTTGCCGGGCTGGTCTCGAAGCCGGTCGCCGGCAATTGCCGAAAGATGCCGAACAGCCGCCGCAGCGACTGCTCTTGCCCCAGCGGCAGCAGCCAACCGCCATCAAAGAGCATGGTCGAATCGTGCAGCGCGATCGCCCGCGCGAACCGCTGCCGATTCCAAGCCCCCGACGGCACGGGCTGCGAGACGAGCAGCGCGTAGGTGTTCTCGGCACCGAAGGGGCTTTGCTGCTCGAAAGATTGCAGCCGCATCCGCTGCCGGGGATGGTAGAACAGGCTCGCCTGCACGGCGGCTCCGGCGAGTTGGGGTTCTAGATCGCTGCTCGTGTTGACTTGCAAATCGACCGCCCGCGCATGAAGCGGGTCGGCCGGCCCGATCCGCCGTGGCCGCACAAAGACCACCGCGCCGCGCTGCTGATAGAGCGACGGCTGCAGGCCCGACTCCAGTAACACCTGGTCGAGCCTGGACACCTGCGGCAGCGCCGGGCGTAACTGCTGCTGAGCGAGCGCCCCCTCGAACAGCCCGGTGCCCACCAAAAACAGCTTCGCTCCCGGCCGCGCTTTCGCCACCTCGCGCTGCATCCGCTCGTAGAAGTCGGCCAGCTCGCGGGCGCGCCACGCGAGCCAGCGCTGCCGCTGCGGGCCGAGCAAGACCTGAGCGCGCTGCGTGAAGCGCTCCGGCCCCGTCCCGGCCGGCACCTCCACGCCGGTCGCTTTTTCAAAGCGGGCAATCGTGCGATCATCCAGGCCCCACTCCGGGCCGGGCAGGTGCGTGTACGTCTCGCTCGAAAGCTGCACCGCCACGCCCGCCAGCGCCGGCTGTTGCTCATACCGTGTCGCCAGTTCGCGCACGACGGCGAGCATCGCCTGCTGGACGCGCTCGTCGAGCGGGTTGTAGTAGGGCGCCGATCCGCGCGCGCTCGGGTTCTGTTCCAGCCAAGTCACTCCGCCCGGCCCGACGAGTTCCAGCCCCACCGCCTCGTCGCCCCCGCGACGGCGGAGCGCTTCAAGTTCCGGCAGCGGCGCGGCGAACTGGAGCGTCGGAATCAGCCGCAGCCGCTCGCGGGCAAAGAGCCGCAGGAGCACTTCAAGCACATCCTTTCGCACCAGATCGCTGCCGCTCGTGCCGAGCAGTCCGGTGTCGTAGCGCGGCGTCGAGTCGAGCACGGTGCTGGGGTAGATTGCGCTGCCGTCGCCCCAGACGGTGAGCATCAAGCCGTTGTAGCCAGCATAGTTCAGGTAGTCGACGAGCCGCGTGCCCCCTTCGTAAAAGGTCTGCCAGTCGTCGATCGTCTGTCCGCTCCAACTATCGACCACGCCGGTGGCGGAGAAGTTCTCGGGAAACAGCGGCCGGTCGAAATAGCCCGCCACCAGTCTGCCCTCCCTCGCCCGATCCGCCGGCGAAGCGCTCGGCAGGCGCTCCGGCCCGGCGAGCACGCGCAGGCGGCTAAAGACGGCGGGCGTGCGGCGACTGCGCTGGGTGAGAAGCACCATCGGCGTTTTCGTGCGGGGCCAAAAGATCAGCCGATGCGTCCGCATCGCCGGCGCTTCGCGCGCGGCTTCGCTCGAAACGTACACGCCCGAATCAAGCCCGATCGGCAACACCGCTCCCGAGGCGTTCGGCTCGACGATGCTGATGCCCAGGTGCTGCGGCATGTCGCTCGGGTAGTCGACCTCCAAAATGTGCGGCATGCCGATCCGGTCGATCGGCAGCGGATAGGCTTCCCAGGTCGTGTCGTCGGGGGTCGTCTGCTGCGCGAAGCGAATCAGCGGCCCGAGCGCATGGCTGAACGGGGCGGCGTCGCCGCTGCGGAGCGGGCCTTGGGGCCAGCCGGGAATGAGCGTCATGCCCGGCACCTGCACCAGCCGCTTCCACCAGCCGGGGTTGCCGGGGTGAATCTCGCCGATCTGCCGCCACGATACCTGAGCCAGCCGCGGCGCCGGCCGAGGCTCTTTGCCCACCACGACCAGTTGAACCCGCCGCTCGGCGATCGGCTGCGGCAAGACCACGTTCACGAGCCGCTGCCGCAACCCGCGCTCGAAGACCAACACCTGCACGTCATATGCGCCATCGTCGGCCGGCAAGGGCACATCGAAGGGCAGATCGAGCGCCGACTCGTGCGCGGCCGGCAGCTTCGTCTCGTACTCCCGCGACCAAAGCACGCTCGCTTCCCGCGCCGGCAGCAGTCGCGCCACCACGCGCAGCGGCGTGCCCGGCGCGACCGACGGAAGCTGCGGCTGAAGGTTGAACGAAAACGTCTCGTTCGGCGCAAAGACGAGCCGCTCGCGCGCGGTGCTGACGCGCATCTCGTCGCCCGGCGCGCGCCGCACGAGCAGCCGATTGCCGTGCTCGTCAAGATCTTGGCTAAAGACCTCGTGCGTGAGCATGGCAACGGGAATCTTTAGTTCGATCTCGGGCTGGCCCGCCGCTGGGTCCGCCAGCCGCACCGAAACAACCGCCCCGTCTTCGGCCAGTAACTGCACATCAAAAGCATCGTAGGCGCGGCCGCTGCGGTGGTGGATGCGGACGGCTCCCTTGTCGAGCCACAGCGCGCCCGGCTCGTCGGCTTCGATCCCCAGCGGCAGCAGTTCGGAGAAGCGGCCTTGATCAACGCGGACCTCGCCTTGCCAGGCGCGGCGCGCCCCGCCTCCCCACTCGAAGCGTAGACGCAACAGACCGGGCGCAGCCTCAGCCGACTGCGCGCTCGCGCAGCAGAGAAGCATCCCTAGCAGGAGAGCAAACCGGCCGACTCGCACCTTCCTGGTGGCGACCGTTGCCGGCGCACGCCCTGGTCTCGGACTTCGCTGTCCGAACATTCGTGGCCCACGCGAAGAAGGGTAACACTAGGCTGCACAATTGGTTTTGTGCAAAAGGGAGCGGGAGTATAGCGGCCGCCCCCACGAAGCAAAAGGCCAGAAAGGGACGGGGGATGAGGGGCGA
>CAYZVT010000303.1:0-6031 GCA_964481585.1 uncultured Pirellulales bacterium | reverse complement strand
GAACAGCAGCGGGTGGCGGGGGCGTAGCGCGACAGCGGAAGCCCCCGGAGCGCGAGAAAGCGGAAAGCGGAAAGCGTGGGTGCGAGGTGCGATCAGGACATAGGTGGCGCTTTTGGTTCAGGGCATGGGTGGCGGGGGCGCACCGCGACAGCGGAAGCCCCCGGAGCAGTGGAAAGGCGGAGGGCGGAGGGCGGAAAGTAGAATCGGCTCTCCGGCCTGGGGGCTCGGGCGACAAGAGGGAAGCCCACGCTCGCTACCGCTAGATGCGCGGTGCCTGGGCGGCGCGGTTGCCGAACGGTTCGCCGCGCCCGATAATGGGGGGAATGTTTGGCTCTCCCGAACTGCCCTGTTTCTCCGATCGCGCCATCGTCATGACCTGTTCCGGCATTCGAATCATTGTGGCCCCTGCCCTGGCAGTGATCGCGCTGCTGTGGCCTAGCTCTACGGTTCGCGCGGACGAAGCGCCCCAGCCTCCGGCCGCTGAGCCGGCGCAGGTGAGCGAGTGGATCGAGCAGCTCGACAGCGATCTGTATGTGGTGCGCGAGCGGGCGATGCGGCAGCTCGAGGACGCCGGCCCCGCGGCGATGGAGCAATTGGCCACGGCCGCCAACGGCGAGAATCTCGAAGTGGCGACGCGCTGTGTGCGGCTGCTTCTGCAACTGAGCGAGGCGGAGGATTTGGATATCTCGACCGCCGCGCTGGAAGCGATTGCCGCGCTGGAGAACCGCCCGGTTGAACGGCGCGCGGCCGAAGCGATTTTACACGGCCTTCGCGCGCGAAAGGCACTGGCGGCGATCGTTGAGCTGGGTGGCGTTGAGAAAGATCAGTATCAGCACGATGGCGAAATGGTCGTCTCCCATCTGCATCTCGGCGAAGGCTGGAAGGGGGGCGACGAGGGGCTGCGGCATGTGCGCCAGCTGGAGTTCCTCCGCCAGTTGAGCATTCACGGCACGCCGGTTACAGACAAGGGCCTCGATCATCTGCAGGGGATGCAGCACCTCGTACGGCTAGAGCTGTACGGCACGCAAGCCACGCGCGCCGGGGTCGAAGAACTGGCAAAGACGATGCCGCGCGTGGACATCGACTTTCGCGGCGGCGCGATGCTCGGCGTTGGCGGCATTCCTCACCCCAAGGGCGCGCAGGTCACGTTCATCCAAGGCCAGTCGGCCGCCGCGTTCGCCGGGCTTTTGCCGGGCGACATCATCACCCGATTCAACGGCCAAGCCTTCCAAGGCTTTGAAGGCCTCACGGCATTCATCGCCCGCTGCCAGCCGGACGAGAAGGCGACACTCGAAATCCTCCGCGAAGGGCAAACGCTGACGAAGGAAGTCCGGTTTGGAAAGTGGAAGTGAAGGCGGAAGGCGGAAAAGAAAAGCGGAAAGCGGAAAGCGGAAAGCCGGGCTGACGCCAGGGGCGAAAAGCTCTCGCCCCTCATCCCTCGCCCCTCGTCCCTCGCCCCTCGTCCCTCGTCCCCTCGTCCCTCGTCCCCGTCTAGAACATCGAGACCGGCGCGCCGAGGGAGCGGATGAGCAGCGCGGTGAGCACCGCGAGGAAGACCGACGTGATGGCGACGATGCTGGCGAGTTGCCAGAAGGAGCGCTGGGCTTCGAGAATCGCGCGGAGACGGCGGTGGGACTCATCGCGGGTGAACCAATAGACTTCGCGGCTGAACTGCCAAAGTCGAAAGGCCGCCCAGATTGTCAGGCCGCCGCCGATGATGAGCGAAGCGCCCATCAAGATCAGCGGTACCAGGACCAGCTCGATCGCGTAGCTCAAGATCGTCGCGCCGTACCAGATCGCGCCGCCGCCGGCGAAAAACGCGAGCACCGCCATCACGGCAACGTAGGGCCGCGTTTCGGAGATCGCCTTGCGAATCGCGCCGGTCAGCCCCTGCTCGTCGGGCACCTCCTCGATTTCTTCTTCCTCGCCCGCCGCGCGGATGTGGAAGGGGTTCTCGACCCGCATGAACGGATCGTCCTGCTTGACGTGCGGCACGCCATACTGGTCGAACTCGATTTCCGGCTCGGGACGGCGCGGCTTGGACGGCGTGAAGAGTTCACCGACCGACGTGGCGTCGTCCGCGCCGGCGAAGATCAGTTCCGGAAATCGCTCGTCCGCCCATTGCCACTGCTTCCAGCCGGTTTGCAGCAGTTGGCACTGGTTGTCGAGCCGGCCTTCGTCGATCCACTCGCGCAGCTCGTCCTCCTCGACGGGGCCGTAGATTTCTCCTTCGGCGGTCCTCACATACCACTGCGGCTGATCGGTCGGATGCGCCCCGGCCGGCAACTCCTGCCGCGCGTCGACTTGCGGCGCCTCGGGGCGGGCCGAGGCGATTGGGGCGGCGGGGGAAGTCAGCCGCGCGATGAGCGGCGGTGCGGCCGCGGCGCTTGTGCCCGTCCGCGCGAGCGAATCGCCCAGCCGGAAGGCGGCGCGGCAGGCCGGACAGCGGATCTGCTTATGAACGTCCTGCTGCGGGATGCGCAGCTTCACCTCGCACTGCGGGCAGCGCAGGTCCACAACCGGCCCCGGTGGGCGGCCGGCGGTCGGGTTGGAGGAAGATTCTCGGGCCACGCCCAGTGCTCCCGGCGAAGGAAAGGGTCCCTCCCCAGTATAAACCACACCGGGCCTGGAGAGCGGAAAGCGGCCAGCGGAAAGCGGAAAGAAACAGCAGCGGGGGGCCCCCGCCACCCCCTTGGCCCGTCGTCCATCATCCACCGTCGGTCGCTAGACGGCCAACTCCGGCATCGCGCGCACCGTGCCCGGCACGACTGGTTCGTGTCGTTCGGCGCTGGCTACGGCGGCGAAGCAGAGGGCGAGGCTGCGGAGATTGTTGCGGGCGCTGATCGAGGGCATCCGGCTTTGCTCGATCGCTCGCAGTAGCTCGCCCATCGTGCCGTGGAAGCCATCGGGGAACCATGCCCCGTCGAGCTTCGGTTGCACCTCGCCTTCGGCCGTGTGCAGCGTCAGGTGTTGGTGCTTTGAGTCGGGGCCTTGACTGAGGATCGTCCCTTCAGTGCCGGTGAGGTAGGACTCGTCGTGCGTGCCAAAACGGGTGTCGCCATCGAACACAAGCGTCGCCTGTGCCCCCTCGTATTCGACCAACGCCTGGCCCAAGAGCGCGGGCTTGGCCAGCTGCGCGCTACTGCGGCCAAACGAGGCATAAACGCGCAGCGGCTGTCGGTTGCCCATCAGCGTCGTGAGCATGTCGAACCAGTGGATGGCGAAGTCATAGAGAATCAAATGCCGGACGGTGTCGAACTCCGTCCCCTGCACCCAATTGTGATCCCAGTGAACGCCAAAATGCGCGGCGGTCAGTTGCCCCAGCAGCCCGGCCTCGACGGCGCTGCGCATGTAGCTGAAGTGCGGTGCCCAGCGGCCGTTTTGGTTGATCGCCAGCAGCACTCCCCGCTGGTCGGCCAGATCGGCGAGCCGCTCGCCGACATCGAGATCGAGCACGTACGGTTTTTGGCTAAGGATGTGCTTGCCGGCCTTGATCGCCGCTTCGACCAGCACCGGCCGGAGCGGCGGATGGGTGGCGATGTCGACCACCTCGATTTCGTCCTGCGCGAGCAGTTTGGTGTAGTCGGTAAAAATCTCCGCATCGGGATAGAACTCTTTCTGCCGCATCTCGGCCCGCGCCCGATCAACATCGCACAGCGCGGTGACGCGGTAGCCTGCCTTGCGATAGGCCCGCAAGTGGTCGGCCGTGATGTTGCCGCAGCCAATCAGCCCGATCGCGGGATTGTACGACTCGGGGTCTTGCGGCTTGTAGCGCAGCTCGGGCGCGGCGCGCGGCGGCTCGGGCGGGGCGGATTGCGTCACGACCTTCGGCGTGGGATCAGGCATCGCGGTTCCTCATGGCGTGTGCAGGGCAAGTTGCGACTCATCGTACGGCACTCAGCGGGGCCTGTCCAAGGCCCGCCGCCGGCGCGTGCAGCCGCTTCGCCTGCACCTTTCGTACCGCTTCACCGCGACGATCGCAAAAGCTCCCGACCGCCGCCGCGAAGCCGCTTGCAAAGAGCGAGCAAGGGGGCTATCAATAACGGTTTACCGGCACACTTGGCGGCTCGGTGTCGGTCCCGCCCTTTCGAGTTAATGAGAATCCATGTCTGACGCAAACAGCCAGTCTCCGGGGAAACGCGTGCTCTTGGTCGATGACGACTACGAGATCATCGAAGCGATGCGCGCCGCCTTGGAAGCCAAAGGTTACAACGTGCTGATCGCGCGCGACGGCAATCAGGGCTTGGCGATGGCCGAGCGGGAAGACCCGGACCTGATGATTCTCGACATGATGATGCCCAAGCGGAGCGGCTTTCTGGTGCTGGAAAAACTCCGCCGCAGCCGCCCCGTGCCGTTGCGGGTCATCATGGTGACCGCCAACGAAGGAAGCCGGCACAAAGCCTACGCCGAGATGCTCGGGGTGGACGACTACATCCGCAAACCCTTTGCGATGGACCGGCTGCTGGAAAGCGTCGATCGACTCTTGGCGTAGAGCAGTCAGCGGTCCGCCATCAGCTTTCCGCCTTTCCGCCTTCCCGGGTTGCTCGTTTCGCCGGCGGCCTCCAGGCCGGTTCGCCGCTTCGGGCGCGACAGGAAGACGCACCGGGCGCTTGAGCTTTTCATGCGACTCCCTACGGACGAGAAGGCTTGCCGCGAAAACACTTCGCGGTGCTGTCCCGTTCTGGCAAAAAATTTGCTCACGGCCCATTTTGTCGCACCGCGCTGTGGCTTAAGTGCTTTGCCATCAAGTGGTATCGGCTCGGTGCTGGCGCGAAGGCGGGTTGCCGCGAAGCGAGAATCGGGCCAAGTCGATATTGCCGCCGTCGGAGTTCGAGCCGATACTTCAAATAGCTAAGGCAGCGTTCCTGTCGGCCCGGGGGCCGGCATCCGTTCGCCGCAAATTGCAGAACCGGCCTGCCTTACTGCTTCAGTCCGCGTTCTTTGCCAATTTCTTCTCGGCGCGCGTCCGCGAGTCGTCGCGGTAGGACCATCGCCAGCAGGATTCTTCTGCGGCGCTTTTTCAAGCCTCCCCAGCAAGCTCCCTGGCCGTCTTTCCCGCCTGCGCGCTCGCAAAACTGCCCGTCGGCCTTTCCCCTTGGTTTGGTCGCCGGTTGGTGCTGCGCCGAGAGCAAGTTTGACTCGGAAGAGAACAAAAAACCGGCAGCCCGCAAACTGCCACCGAGAGGAGAAATCGACGGCGGAGGATCGGCTACTGGCAAACTCACTACCTTAGCCCAATGCACCGGCGGCCCCGCGGCCGTCGCAACGGGCCGCCTCGCTTGAGCGTGGAGGAATCGATATGCCCAACGGACGCGCGATCATCTCGCTGGTTGCCCAGCGGCAAGACCTCGACCAGTTCCGCAAAAAGAACTGGCAAGGAACCTTCGAGCAGTACCTGGACATCGTGCGGTCGGACCCGAAAGTGACCCGCAATGCCTACGAGCGGGTCTACGACATGATCCTCTCGTACGGGACCGAAACCTACGAAGAGAACCGCGAAAAGCGCGTCCGCTACAACTTCTTTAGCGATCCCGACGAGGACGGCAAAGACGCCGTTTTCGGGCTGGAAAACCCGCTGCGGAACTTCGTCAATGCCCTCAAAAGCGCCGCGCAGGGCTACGGCATCGAACGCCGCGTGCTCCTGCTGCACGGTCCGGTCGGCAGTAGCAAGAGCACGATCGCGCGGCTGCTGAAAAAGGGAATCGAACGCTACACCGCCCGCGACGAGGGAGCGGTCTACACGATGGGCTGGGTCGAAGGGACTGGCTCGGAAGAGGTGCAGTGGTGCCCGATGCACGAGGAACCATTGCATCTGAGTCCCGTAGAATTTCGCCGCGACGTCATCGCCAGCATGAATGAAAACCAGCGCGACGGCGACTATCGCGTAAAGGTGACGGGCGAACTCTGCCCGTTCTGCCGCTACATGTACACACAGCGGCTCTCGAAGTACGACGGCGACTGGACCAAGGTGCTCGACGATGTGCGCGTGCGGCGGCTCGTGCTGAGCGAAAAGGACCGCATCGGCATCGGC
>CAYZVT010000302.1:0-6043 GCA_964481585.1 uncultured Pirellulales bacterium | reverse complement strand
CGGGACAGGCGAACTACTCGGCCTCGAAGGCGGGCCTGATCGGCATGACGCGCACCGTTGCCCGCGAACTGGCGGGCCGCAAAGTGACGGTCAACGCCATCTGCCCCGGCTTCATCGCCACCGAAATGACCGACGCGCTCGGCCCAGCCCTGCTGGAAGAAGTGAAAAAGCGCGTGCCGGCCAAGCGGCTCGGGCAGCCGGAAGAAATCGCCGAGGCGGTGCTCTACCTCGCCAGCTCGGCGGCGGCCTACATCACCGGCCAAGTGCTCACCATCGACGGCGGGCTGACCGCCTAATCCGGCGACCGGTCGGCCGGAATCGACGAGTCAGGCAAGATTTTCCGCCTCCGCCAGCCGATATGGACAGACGTGAGGAAAACAAGTATATCTTGACCTGGCTTGTCAAAACCCTCTATCTTAGTCGGGTTTACAGGAACGCGAGCCAAGCTCCGCAGAGTCAAACAGCGAGGGACACAGCCGCTCGCCGTGTCCACGATTACCGGTTTTGTAGGTTTATAGGAGGGTTGCCAAGGTGGCCTCGGTTGAAGAAAGAGTCGTTGAGATCGTTGCTGAACAGTTGGGCGTCGATCGTGAGAAAGTCACCCGGGACACGTCGTTCGTGAACGACCTCGGGGCCGACTCGCTCGATACGGTCGAACTGGTGATGGAACTGGAAGAAGAGTTCGACATCACCATTCCAGACGACGCGGCCGAAAAGATCCAAACGGTCGGCCAGGCGATCGACTACATCGACCAGAACTCGTCCAAGTAACGTCAGATACGGTTGTTCGATGAAACGACGGGTTGTTGTTACCGGTCTCGGGGCCGTGACGTCGCTGAGCTGCCAGGTCCAAGACCTTTGGCAGCGTGTACTGCATGGCGAAAGCGGCATCCACCAGCTGCGGTTGTTCGATACTTCCGCGTTCAAGGTGAAGTTCGCCGGCGACGTTCACGATTGGAATCCGGGCCAGTACATCCATCCCAAGGACGAGAAGCGGCTGGATCGGTTCAGCCAATTCGCGCTCGTCGCGGCGGCCGACTCGGTGACCGACTCGGGGATCGACTTCGCCAAGGAAGAGCCGTACCGCTGCGGGGTCATTCTTGGCTCCGGCATCGGCGGTTTGCACGAGATCGAAGCGCAGCACTCGCGTCTGATCGAAAAAGGTCCCGATAAGGTCTCGGCCTTCACGATCCCCAAGCTAATGGTCAACGCCGCGAGCGGGCATGTCTCGATCCGCTACGGCATGCGGGGGCCGAACTACGCCGTCGCCACGGCCTGCGCCAGCGCGGCCAATGCCATCGGCGAGGCGTTCAAGTCGATCCAGTACGACGATGCCGACGTGATGATTACCGGCGGCACCGAAGCGGCCGTCACGCCGATGGGCGTCAGCGGCTTCACGAATCTCAAAGCCCTCTCGATGCGCAACGACGATCCGCAACGGGCCAGCCGCCCGTTCGACGCCGACCGCGACGGCTTTGTGCTTTCGGAAGGGGCTGGCATCCTCGTGCTCGAAGAATTGGAGCACGCCCGCCAGCGTGGCGCTCACATCTACGGCGAAGTGCTCGGCTACGGCGCGAGTGCCGATGCCGGCCACATCACCCAGCCCGACGCCGAAGGGACCGGTGCCGCCCGCGCGATGGCCGGAGCTTTGCGCGATGCGAAGCTCAACCCGCAAGAGGTGGGCTACATCAACGCCCACGGCACGAGCACCCCGCTCGGCGATGCGGCGGAAACGGCGGCGATCAAAAGCGTCTTTGGCGAGCACGCCAAGCAGGTCAGCATTTCGAGCACCAAAAGCCAACTCGGCCACCTGCTCGGCGCCAGCGGCGGCGTGGAACTGATCCTGTCGCTCATGGCGCTAAAAGACCAAATCTGCCCGCCGACGATCAACTACCAAACGCCCGACCCGGCCTGCGATCTGGACTACACGCCGAACGAGCCTCGCAGTCGCAAACTCTCGGCCGCCATGAGCAACAGCTTCGGCTTCGGCGGCCACAACGCCGCCCTGATCGTCGGCACGCTGCGGTAGGCGTTCCTTCGCGCTAGACGTCCTTCCGGCGCAGGCGGGAATCGAGACCGTGAATCTTCGCGACTGGACTGCCGCCTGCGCGGCAGTAACGGCCACGCGACATCTTCCACATTGATTCCTCTTGCCGCGTTCCCGGCATCTTCCTACACTCCCTGCCCGCGCACGAACTGCATACTCGGGCTTGAGCAAGGAGGCTCACGGATGCTGGCACGAGGATTTTTCGCTTGGCTGGTGCTTGCAGTGTTAGTCGGCACCGCCTACTCGCAAACCGACACCGGCGCCTCGCAGGCCAACAGCGGTTGGCGGCGTCCCACCGATCGCGATAAACCGGCCGCCGCGACCACGGCCTCGGCCGCTCCCGCGCCGCGCGCCGAACCGCCGCTGCAAGCTGTCGAGCCGAGCGGGCGCAATCCGATCACCCGCGTCAGCAAAGGGAGCGGCATTCTTCCGAACGATCACGGCCAAGTGTGGCGCGAGTACGACATCAGCCCCTACACGGCTCGCGTCACGTCGACCAATAAGCCTGAGCAGGCGATTGTCGACTGGATCTTGCGCGAGACCGGCTACGAAACTTGGCACTCGCAACCGCTCGGCATCTTAAGTGCCGACTCGCGCACCTTGCGCGTCTACCACACGCCGGAGATGCAGGCGGTCGTCGGCGAGATCGTCGACCGCTTCGTCAGCAGCGAAGCCGAGACGCAGGCCTTCGGGCTGCAAATCTGCACCGTCGGCGATCCCGATTGGCGCGCTAAAGCCTTGCGGCTGATGACGCCCGTTCCCGTCCAATCGCAAGGCGTGCAAGCCTGGCTTGTCTCGAAGGAAGACGCGGCGCTGCTGTTGAGCGATCTGCAAGAACGGGCCGACTTCCGCTTCCACAGCTCTCCGCATCTGCTCGTTCACAACGGGCAGTCGATCATCGTCAGCACGCTCCGGCCGCGACCGTACATCAAGGGCATCCTCCTGCGCGACGGTGTCTGGCCGGGCTATGAGCCGCAGACGGCGCAGATCGAGGAAGGCTTTTCGCTGGAGTTCAGCCCGCTGTTGGGACTCGATGGGCGGACGGTCGATGCGATTGTGAAACTGCGCCTGACGCAGGTCGAAAAGCTCCTGCCGGTGATGCTCGAAGTGCCGACGGTCGTCGCGCCTCGGCAGCGGACGCAGATCGAAGTGCCGCAGATGACGATGTGCAGCGTGCACGAGCGTTTCCGCTGGCCGAGCGACCAAGTGCTGCTGCTGAGCATGGGCGTCGTCGCCACGCCCGGCCCCGAAGCTCCCAACCCAATCGCCAACATCCTCCCCGTCCCCAAAGGCCCCAGCCGCGCCGATGCGCTGCTTTTTATCGAAAGCAAAGGCCAGATTCTCGCCCCCCCGACGACCACGCCCGGCGCGCCGGCGGCAAGCACCGCGCGGCTACGTGGGAACTACCCGGGGCGGTACTAGCGAAGGCGGAGGGCGGACGTAAAAAGCGGAAAGCGGGTGATGCGGGGCTGTGGGTGATGCGTCGATCCCTCCTTACTCGTCCTTCCCGCGCAGGCGGGAATCTAGCCATTCGACGTGGCGCTTCCCGGCACCGCGATTTGCTCCGCACGCCCTCTCTCTAGATTCCCGCCTGCGCGGGAAGGACGGCTACGTCAGCCGGCTGCCCCAATCCCTCGCCCCTCGCCCCTCGCCCCCCGTCCCGCTCCCCGCCATTCCGGCCTCGACTCGTTTCGCGCGCCCCAGTAAAATGCCCGTTTTGGAGAATTGCACAGTTTGTGCGGCATTTTGGGAGTTGCGGGCGCGATGAGTTCTGCGAAGCGGCGGGTGGTCATCACGGGCTTGGGCGTGGTTTGTCCACTCGGCAACACGATCGAGGGCTATTGGCAGGCGCTGGTCGAGGGCCGCAGCGGCGTTCGCCGCTTTGCCAGCATGCCCTCCGGAGTGCTGCCCACCACCGTCGCCGCGGAAGCGTGGGACTTTTCGGGCGAGATCGGCGATTTTGGCGAACTCGATGGCGATCGCAAGAAGGCGATTCGCAAAGCGATCAAGCTCATGTGCCGCGAGTCGCAGATGGCCGTGGCCGCGGCCCAGCGTGCGGTGAGCGATGCCGGGCTGGCTGGCGGCGGCTACGATCCCGAGCGCTCGGGCTGCGTCTTTGGCTCCGACTACATGATGACGATGCCCCAGGAGTTCGCCGACAGCATCACCAAATGCACGAACGAGCGGGGCGAGTTCGAGTATCCCAAGTGGGGAGGCGAAGGGCTGGCGCAGATGACGCCGCTCTGGATGCTCAAGTATCTGCCCAATATGCCCGGTAGCCACATCGCCATCTTCAACGACTTCCGTGGGCCGAGCAATTCGCTCACCCAGCGCGAAGCCTCCTCGAACTTGGCGATTGGCGAAGCGCTGCACACGATCCTGCGCGGCAGCGCCGATCGGATGATTGCCGGCGCGACCGGCACGCGCGTGCATCCGATGAAGGCGGTGCACGCCGCGCAGACCGAGCAGCTTGCTCCCGGCGACGCGGAAGACCCCGGCCGCTCTTGCCGCCCGTTCGATAAATCGCGTTCAGGCATGGTGCTGGGCGAGGGAGCGGGGGCGGTTGTGCTGGAAGAACTGCAGTCGGCTCTGGATCGCGGCGCTCGCATCTATGCCGAGATCGTCGGAGCCGGATCGAGCGCCGTGGCCGACAAGAATCTGGTCGCGCGGCGCGAGGTGGCGTTTGCCAACGCGGCGCGGGCGGCGCTGCGGGATGCCGGGGCGACTCCCGACGAAGTCGGGCACATCAACGCCCACGGCCTGGGCAGCACCTCCTGCGACGCCGACGAAGCCCAGGCGCTGGCCGAGGTGTTTGGCGAGCGGGCGAAGAAGATGCCGCTCGTGGCCCCCAAGAGCTATTTCGGCAACCTCGGGGCGGGCAGCGGCGTCGTGGAACTAGCCGCCAGCGTGCTGGCCCTGCACCACGGCCACCTGTTCCCGGTACTGAACTACCAGACCCCCGATCCCGAGTGCCCGGTCGCCCCCGCCCGCAGCAGCGACGTTGGAGCCGGCAGCAGCTTTTTGAAGCTCAGCATCACCCCCCAAGGGCAGGCCGCAGCGGTACTGGTCAAGAAGTACGCCTAAGCTCCTCCCCCCGCCACGGAAGCGTCCTTCCCGCTTTCCGCTTTCCGCTTTCCGCTTTCCGCTTTCTTGCACCCCGGGGGCTTCCGCTCCTCGCGGTGCGCCCCCGCCAGCCAGTTGGCCCTGGCCCCCGCTTGACATCCGGGGCTTCGGCCGGTATCTTTACCTGATTGCAGAACACACTAAGTGGTGTTCCCTCAACGGTTTTCGTACGTCGAAGCCGCTCGAATGCTCCGACGGGCGTGGACCGTATACCCTGAGGTGGAAGAGTTTAGTACGCATGGCCGAGGTGATCCTCGAAAAGCTCTCCCGGGTCTTTCCCGGCGGGACGATCGCGGTCAACTCGGTCGATTTGGTGGTTGGCGATCAAGAGTTTTTGGTGCTGGTCGGCCCGAGTGGGTGCGGCAAGAGTACGACGTTGCGGATGATTGCCGGATTGGAGGAAATCTCCTCCGGCGAGATTCGCATCGGCGGCCGGGTAATCAATGGAGTCGCGCCGCGCGATCGAGACATCGCGATGGTGTTCCAGAACTACGCCTTGTATCCCCACATGACCGTGTGGGGCAACCTGGCTTTTGGACTTCAGTTGCGTTACGGCGGCGGCCTGCTGGCTCGCCTGGTGCGGCGGATCGTTCGCCCGCGCGAAGCGGCCCGGCTGGCAGCCCTGCGCAGCACGATTGATTCCCGCGTGCGCGCGGTCGCCCAAGCGTTGGCGATCGAACACCTGCTCGATCGGCTGTCGGGACAACTTTCCGGCGGCGAGCGGCAGCGGGTAGCACTGGGACGGGCGATCGTGCGCGAGCCAGCGGCGTTTTTGTTCGACGAGCCGTTGTCGAACCTCGACGCCAAGCTGCGGGTGGAGATGCGAAAGGAACTGAAGCAACTCCACCAACGGCTGAAGACAACGATGATTTA
>CAYZVT010000301.1:0-6057 GCA_964481585.1 uncultured Pirellulales bacterium | reverse complement strand
CGCACCTCCTGACCGGCATGACCGCAGCAAGCCGGTTCCGGCTCGTCACTCGTTGCACGGTGCAAATAATGCTGAAACGCATGAATCCGCTCCTCGCAGCGCCCGAGTACGCCGCGATGCGGGCTGGTTTCCAGCCCCCGCTGAATCGCCGGATAGAGCACCATGTCTTCTTGCAGGATACGCCGCGTCACCAGCGCGGCCACCTTGCCCCACAGCCGCGCCACCTGCCGCCGGACGCCCCGCAGCGATTCCGTGCGGCCGAACTGCCGAACGATTGCCTGCGCCGTATTCGGGCCCGTCGGCGTGACGCAGTGGCACAGGCTGATCGCGTCGGTGAATGAAAACAGCAGATTGGGAAAAACGTGGTGCTGCTCGTAACGGGCATCCGACGCAACGCCCAGGCTGCGGAGCACGCGGCTTTCGCAACGCTGATACCAGGCGTCGAGACGCGAGTGGGCACTGAAGGGTAGCCGGGTGCGGAACGACGTGTGGCCCGGCTCGATCGTGTGCTGGCTGCGCGGCTCGCCCGGATCTTCTCGAAAAGTATGCGGATGCACGCTCGGCACGTGGTAGGCTTCGAGCGAATTTTCGACCGGCACTTTCCAATTCGCCTCGTACGCTGGGTTCCAGGCGAGCGTCGGCTGCCAGCGGGCGCCAAACCGTTCGGCGATGACCGAATGCAGCGAGCCGAGGTGCTCTTGCAACTCGGGGCCGTGCGGGTCGAGCGAAACGAATACGAGTTGTCCGCAGGTGGACACGCGATAGGCGGGCAAGCGCTCCCGCTGTGAATCAAAAGGAACAAAATGTTTGGGCTGCGGAATGTGCCGCGTCGCGCCGTCGCAGCCGTACTCCCAGCCGTGGTACTGGCAGCGCATCCGTTCGCTATGACCGCGCGCCTTGCTCGTCAGCAGGCAGTGCCGATGCGCGCAGACGTTCGAGAGGGCGTGGAGCGTGCCGTCGAAGTTGCGGACCTGAATCGGCTGCCCCAGCAATTCGCACGCAAGGAAATCGCCGGAACGGGCTAGTTCGGCGATGGTCCCCACCACATGCCAGCCGGGCGCAAAGACCGCATCGCGCTCGCGCTGATGCTGCGCGGGCGACCAATAACTGGCCGGCGGCAGAAGGTGCGGCAGTCGCGTATCGCTGAGAAACATGGCAAAGACCGCTGAGGTCGTCGAAAGCTAAGGGCTGGTCGGTGGGGAGGGGGCGTCCTGGGCGAGCCACGTCACGCGATAGCCGGTCGCGTGCAAAATTAACTCGCCATTGTCGCCCCAGAGGATGAAGTCGAACGCCGCCTGCCGCTTTTGTTGGCTGCGGAGGCGGACTTCCAGCAGACACGGCTCGCCCGGCTGCGGCAAGCGGCCGAGTCGAAGGTGTTCGATCATCGTCGGCAGCGCCACTCCCGGCGCGACTTGCTCCCAGGCTAAAAGGCCTGCCCCATAGAGACAAGCATCAAGCGCGGCACTGGGCACGATCCAACCGGCCGTCGAGCGCTTCGGCCCGGCCAGCTCGCCCAGCGCGGGGGCGACGACTTGCCCCCACAACCTGCCGCGCGCGAGCTTCACCTTCCGCAGACAGCGCAGCGGCGGACCGACGTAGAAGGGCGCGCCGCGCGGAGCGTACTGCACCGCCTGCCAAGCCCCCTCTGGAACCTGCGGCAGCGGCGGAGCGCTGGCCGTCTCGCCGCACTCGGCGCGTCCGGTCAGGTACAGACGGCCGCGTTCGACCAGCCGGCCGTCGCGCGTATGCACGTCCGCGACCAGCTCTCCCGTGAAAAAGTCTTTGCCATCGGGAGCAACCCGTACGCGCACGGTCTGCGGCCGATCTTCGCGGAACCGCAGCCCGCAGAGCGCGCGAAGATCGCGGAGCGCCGTGACGGTTTTTCCGCCGGAGCGCCGCGCGGCGGCTTCGGCAAGTAGTTCCAGCCCCACGACGACCGGCAGCAGCGCATCATCTTCCAGCCGATGCGCTCGCAAAAACGGCTCGGCCGTCGGGTCCAGGTGCAGCGTGGTCGTTTGCCACGCACCGCGCTGCTCCGTCTCTCCGCCTGCGAGCAGCGAGCCTTGGCCTGGTTGGGAGCGTTCGTCCGTGGCGCTGGAGAGCGTCTCGGCCGGATAAAAGGCGCGGTAGTACCGCTCATCGGTGATGAGGACTTCCGCCTCCGGCGCGCCGGCTTCGAGTTCGTCGATCAGATGCACGACGCCTTCGTGGGCAGGCATGAACTGCATGTCGATCATCTGGAGCGCCAGCCGCGTGTCGGGGCGCGCGGCCATTCCCACGTCGCCCCAGGCGTGCCAATGAAACGCCACGGCGGCGACTTCCGGCCGCTGCGCGCGATACCACGCGACCTGCTTGGCGAGCATCTCGTTGGCAAGCGAATAGTCAGCGTGCCCATTCGCGCCAAAGCGACCGCTGATGGAGCCGAAGGCCACGAAGTACTGAAGCGGGTCGTCGGCCGTTAGCTCCATCAGCGCCAGCGCGCCGTCAACCTTCGCGCGGATGCACTGTTCCACCTTTTCGGGCCGCTTGTGCTCAAACCGCGCGTCCTGCCCCACGCCCGCGCCGTGCAGCACGCCTTCGATCGCGCCATCGGTGCGGCGAATCCGCTCCAAAACTTCGCGCAGTGCGATGCGGTCGGCCACATCGCACTGGTGATAGGTGGCCGCGATGCCTGCCGCCTTCATTTCGCGGAGCGTGTCGTCGATCTCCAACGCCTTCTCAACATCGCGCCAGGCTTGGATTGGGCTGCGGTCGGCTGCCCGTGCCGCGCGCATGACCTCGGCTTGTAACTCGCGGCGCTGGGGCGGAGAAAGCGACCGCCAGGCGTCGGGGAGTTGCGGTGGCGGGGCGGTGCCGAGCAAGTGCAGCTTGAGGCCGTAGCGGGCGGCCAGTTCGCGGGCCGCATACGCCGTCACGCCACGGCCTCCGCCGGTGCAAACCCACACGCCGCCATGGGGCAGGGGGCGCTTGGCGGGCGGCTGGATCGGCTGCGCGATTGCCCGCACGGCGCGGCGCTGGCCGTTGGCCCAACTGATTTCCATGTCGTAGGTCGGCACCGCCAGTTCGCGCCATACCGCTTGCACCACCTCGTGCGGCGCTTGCCCCGGCGCGGAGTCAATCAACTTGATGGGCGTGGTGCGGAAGCCGGCGACCCAGCTTTCGATGAGAACCGCCTTCAAAAGTCCCGCCAGCGCGCCGCTTTCGGCCGAGACCACTTCGCCGGCGAATCCAAAACTGCCGCCGAGCGCTGTCAGGCCCACGAGCGAAGCCTCGTCCATCAGCCCCGCCTTTTGGACGAGTTGCAGCCAGCGCTGGCAAACCCAGAAGGGCGTCAGAATCCCGCGACTGCGGCGGCGCTTCCAATTCGGCCCGTCGAGTGTCGTCGCGGCATCGGCATCGAGCGGCGTTGTGATGAACAGGTGCGGAGCGCGCACGCGATCCCAAATCCGCGTCAGCGACTGGACCGCCTCGGCCGGATCGTCGGTCACGTCAATCGGATAGGTGGTGACGCCGCTCTGCTGCAGCTGGTCCTGAAGTGCCTCGGCCACGGGGTTCTGCCCCAGGATAATCGCCGCCCCCGAAAAGCGCGGCTCAGTCGGCCCACCGGCGCGCGACGGTGCGGCGGCTGTGCGCAGAATGTACCGCGTTGCGATCCGCTCATCCCGCGCTGCCTCACGATCCGGCACGGAGGGCTGCTTGCCCCCTTCGGCGGTGGAAGAAGAATCAGGCGGCGCCGGGGCTTGAGTAAGATCGGAAGCCGCTGGCCGGCGCGGAGCACGGAGGCGCGAGGCGATGAGACTCGCCACGTGAACGGCAGCGCCGTCGGCGATGCCCTGTAGCTCCTGCATCTCCGCTTCGGGAAGGCGGTCTTGCCAGGCAGCAGACAGTTCGGCGTTGGCTACTGGCTCGGCCGGAGTTTCCACGAGTTCCCGCAGCAGCGTGCGGATCTGCTGCTTCTCGCGGCGCCCTCGTTCCAGCCCGCGAGCGTAGGATTCATTCTGCGCGGGCGCGGTGTCGGAGCGGTTTTGTGGAACCGTCGATGCGAAGCCCGTCTCGGTCGCAACGCCGCGCTGCTCATCCAGAAACGTCATCACGTCGCGGAGCGTTCGGTGCCGGCTTAGAACCAGTTGACCTTTGCCGGACGTCTCGATCCCGTAGCGCTCGCACAGCTCGCCGAGGAGTTGCGCCTTTTTGATACTGTCGATGCCGAGGTCCGCTTCGAGATCGGCGTCGAGTTCGACGATCTCCGGTGGATAGCCGGTCTGCTCGACCACGAAATCGACCAGAAACTGTGCCAACTCCTGCCGCGCCGCGACCTCTCCCGTGGGTTTCGGTGCGCACGGTTCAGCGTCCGCGTGCCTAGCACGCGATGGCTCTACAGCGAAGGCGTTGGAAACAGGCGGTGCCATACCAGACTGTTGTGACGCCGATTGCCGCTCGGTCGCAAGCGCAAGAATGTGCCGCAGCGTGCGCAGCGCGCCGAGCCGCATCTGGCCCGGTGCGCCGAGCGCGACCCGTTCGCTCAGTTCGCCGAGCAACTGTGCCTTTTTGATACTGTCGATGCCCAGGTCCGCTTCGAGATCAGCATCGAGTTCGACGATCTCTGGCGGATACCCGGTCTGCTCGACCACAAAGTCGACCAAAAATTGTCCCAGTGCCTCTACGTCGGGCGAGGAGTGAGGCGCTTGGGTGGCGGGGGCGTTTGTGGGCGGGGTTTGGGGCGAGCTTTCCGCTGGCGGGCGTGGCTGCTGGGCTTCTGCCCGGCGGCGATTGCGGCGGCGCGCGGTCGCGTCGAAATGTTCAATGGCCGATGCGGCAGGAGCGCCGCTCGCGGTGGCCGCCCTCTGGCTTTGCGAAGGATCGAGGCCGAGGCTCTCCAGTGCCGCTTGCAGATGCAGAACCTGTTCGCCCCAAGGCCGCGATGAGGAGTCCGTGGCGAGGCAGATCGCATCGCGCTGAGCGAGAATCCGCCGATGGAAGCTCGTCAGAATTTGCTGCGGTCCAACTTCGATGAAGACCTGAGCGCCGCTGGCATAGAGCCGCTCGACAAGGGGTGCGTAGCGGACCGGCTCGGTGAGCTGCGCCGCCAGGCTGCCGCGGATTTCTTCCGGCTCAGCAAGAAAGCGGTTGCCGACGTTGCTCAGCAGCGGCATCCCCGGCGGCAGGAGCGGTTCGCCCGCCAGCGCGCGACGCCACGGTTCCTGCGCCCCCTCTAACAGTGGCGTGTGGAACGCGCACGGCACCGCGAGCCGCTTGACGCCCCAGCCCTCCGCCGTCACAACCTTGGCGAAGGCATCCACGGCCGCGCGCGTTCCGGCGACCACCGTCTTTTGCGGCGCGTTGTGATGCGTCAGGAACAGTTGCTCGCGCCGTTGGCCAAGCAGGGCGGCGACTTTCTCTGGCTCGGCATTGACGGCGAGCATCGCCGTTGGCGGCAGTTTTTGCGCGATGATGGCGTCGGTTCTCGATCGCGTCAGACGCAGGGCTTGCTCCAGCGTCCAGCTCCCCGCCGCGACGAGGGCCGCGAACTCGCCGAAACTGTGTCCGCTCACGTAGGTCGGGCGGATTCCCTGTTCGACGATTGCTTCATAGTAGAAGAGATCGGCGAGCAGCACGGCGGCCTGCGTCGTCCAGATGTCATCGCCGAGCCGGTTGGGGTCGTGCCAGGCAAGTTGGGCGAATGGCGGAGAGCCGAGCCGTCGGAGGATGGCGTCCGCTTCGACCAATCTGGCCCGCGCTGCCGGCGAAGCATCGAGCAAGGGTTGCAGCATGCCGACGTACTGCGCGCCTTGGCCGGGAAATAAAAAGGCCAGGCGCGGTCGCTCGATCTTCACCTCGCCGAAAAAGATTCCCTGCTCGTGCAGCCCCGCGTGCGATTCCGCCTTCTGACGGTCGCGCAGCGCGCGGCCGAGTTTTTCGGCCAACGCCGCCGGGTCGGAGGCGACGACCGCCAACCGCGCGGTTTCATCGCGGGCAAAGGAGTGCTTCTCGGCAAAAAACGTCTCGCTCGCCTGCGTCTGGGCTTGCGCTACGCGCTCGGCAAGGCCGGTCGGCGTG
>CAYZVT010000300.1:0-6062 GCA_964481585.1 uncultured Pirellulales bacterium | reverse complement strand
TGCCGCCACTCACTCATCGACGGCCTGTTCCGCGCGAGCGACGTGATGGTCTCCGGCAAGGTCGCGGTCATCTGCGGCTATGGTGACGTGGGCAAGGGCTGTGCGCAGTCGCTCCGCGGCCAAGGCGCGCGGGTCATCATCAGCGAAATCGACCCGATCTGCGCCCTGCAAGCCGCGATGGAAGGCTACCAAGTGCTGCCGGTCGAGGAGACGTTCGCCTACGCCGACATCTTCATCACGGCCACGGGCAATCGCGACATCATCACCGCCGAGCACATGGCGCAGATGAAGGACGGCGCGATCGTCGGCAACATCGGCCACTTCGACAACGAAATCGACATGGCCGGGCTGAACCGCGCCCGCAAAGAGGGCAAGGTCACCAAGACCAACATCAAGCCGCAGTACGACAAGTGGACCTTCGAGGACGGCCATAGCGTGCTGATCCTGGCCGAAGGCCGGCTGCTCAACTTGGGCTGTGCGACCGGGCATCCGAGCTTCGTGATGAGCAACAGCTTCACGAATCAGACGATCGCCCAGATCGAGTTCGCCCAGAACGGCGACCGCTACGAGAACCAGGTCTACACGCTGCCGAAGCAGTTGGATGAAAAGGTCGCCCGGCTGCACCTCGACAAGCTCGGCGTACGGCTGCAAAAGCTGACTCCCGAGCAAGCCGAGTACATCGGCGTGCCGGTCGAAGGCCCCTACAAGCCCGACCACTACCGCTACTAAAGCGGTCAGCCATCAGCCATCAGCGGTCAGCGGTCAGCGGTCAGCGGATCCGGCGACACGCATCGCCGGCTTTCCGCTTTCCGCTTTCAATCTCCGCCCTCCGCCCTCCGCCTTCAAACCTATGCCCCAGATCTCCGCCTTCCGTGCTCTGCGCTACAACCTCGGCCACGTCGGTTCGCTCAGCGACGTCATCGCTCCGCCCTACGACGTGATCAGCCCCGAACTGCAGGACGAGCTTTACAAAAAGCATCCGGCGAACGTCATTCGGCTGATCCTCAATCGCGATGAGCCGGGCGACGACGAGCAGAGCAACCGCTACACGCGGGCGGCGCGGTTTCTCAAGAACTGGAAAAGCGAGGGCGTGCTGTTCACCGAGCCGGACCCGGCCGTGTACGTCTACCATCAGGTATTCGAGGCCAACGGCACGCAATACACGCGGCGCGGCTTTATGTGCCGCACGCGGCTCGAACGCTTCGGCGAGGGGAACATCTACCCGCACGAACAGACGCACTCGAAGGCCAAGGAAGATCGCTTCAAGCTCACCAAGGCCTGCAAGGCAAACCTGAGCCAGATTTTTGGCATCTATCCCGATCCTGAGAACGCCGCGCAGAACCTGCTCGAACAGACCGTGGCCGGGCAAACGCCGCTCGAAGCGACCGACCATCTGGGCGTCGTGCATCGCGTCTGGCCGGTGACCGACGTGGCGGTGATTACCGAACTGGCCGGCATCATGGGCCCCAAGCCGACCTTCATCGCCGACGGGCACCACCGCTACGAGACGGCGCTGAACTACCGCCAGTGGCTCGCCGAGCAGCAAGGCGCTCCGCTGCCTGCGGACCATCCGGCGAACTTCGTGCTGATGATGTGTATCAGCATGAACGACCCCGGCATGATCGTGCTCCCGACGCATCGGCTCTTTCGCGGCATGCCTGAAATGACTGCCGGCGAACTCGCCGCCAAGCTCGGCGATGCGTTCGAGACGAGCCAAGCCGGCCAAGGCCCGCAGAGCGCCGCAGCGGCTTGGGAGGAAATTGAAACCGGGGACGAGCAAGGCACGCTCGCTTTCTACACGGCGAAGGACGACACCTGGACGCTCGCCCGCATCACCGACGCCGGCCGCACGAAGATGGCCGAGATCGCCGCAGACCAGAGCACGGATTGGCAGGGTCTCGGCGTGGCGATTCTGCACCGGCTGGTGATGGAAAACCTGCTTGCCGCCGGCAATCTGCCCGCCCCGAAATACGTCCACTCGGTCGAGGAAGTGATCGAGGGGCTGCAAACCGGCGACCAAGCCGGCCGCGATGCCACCGGCCAAGAAGGCCAAGGGGGCCGCTTTAATCTGGCCGCGCTGCTGATGCCCGCCACGCTCGACCACATCCGCGCCATCAGCGAACACGGCGAACGGATGCCGGCCAAAAGCACCTACTTCTATCCCAAGCTGCTGAGCGGGCTGGTCCTCAATCCGCTGGAATAGAGCGAGATTCTCGCCGCGTCCTCCACTCCGTCGTTCCCGCGCACGCGGGAATCCAGAGAGCATGGCTTGACGTCTCGGTAGCCTTGAGCGGCAATCCGGCCTGGCGGCCTCGGCCGAAAGCGCGGCCGGTGTGTAGGGTGGCGGGGGCGCACCGCCGCAGGCGGAAGCCCCCGAAGTCACCGCGGCCGCAGCGCTCGGCGCGAACCTCGGGATCGAGCCGCCGGTTTCGCGTGGAACGCTAGCGCAAGCGGTGCCGCGCGTGCGTTGCATTCGTTTCGTGCGAAACCTGCCGCTTCTATCATCTGCGCCGCGCCCGGCAGCGGCGAACTGACATTCTCCCAAAACGGCGCGCGCGGTTAGAATCACCCCGCGTACCCGCAACGCTCGTCAGGGAGGATCGGCGTGAGCCGCTCGCTTTGCATCGCGAACCAGAAAGGCGGCGTCGGCAAGACTACGACGGCCGTGAATCTGGCCGTTGCGCTTGCCAAAGCCGGCTGCCGCACCTTGCTGGTCGATCTCGACCCGCAGTGCAACGCCACCAGCGGCCTGGGCCAAGAGCCGATCGCCCAGCACCCGCTCGTCGGGCATCGCCCGCTGCGCGAGTCGCTGATTACGACCGGCACGCCGGGGCTGGATCTGCTCCCCGGCAGCCGGAGCTTTCGCGATGTGGAGTATCTGGCCGGCAGCGACCGCTCGCGGAGCGATCTGCTCGCCCAGCATTTGGCCGGCGGCATGAGTTCCTATGACTACGTGCTGATCGACTGCCCCCCGTCGCTCGGCCCGCTGACCCAGACGGCGCTCGCCAGTTGCAACGAAGTCATCATGCCCTTGCAGTGCGAGTACTTCGCCATGGAAGGGCTGACGCAGATGATCGAGGTCATCCGCACCGTGATGGCCCGCAAGTCGGGCAGGCTCGAATTCGGCGGCATCGTGCTGACGATGTACGACCACACGCTCGAACTGACGGCCGAAGTGGATCAAGAGGTACGCGAGTTTTTTGGCGACATTGTGTTCGATACGGTAATCCCCCGCGACGTGGCCGTCTGCGAGGCGCCGAGCCACGGGCTGTCGGTCCTCGACTACGCCCCACGCACGCGCGGGGCACGGGCATACATTGAACTTTGCATGGAGGTACTCGATCGTGTCTAGAGAACGACGCTTGGGACGTGGCCTGGAAGCCCTGCTCGGAAAGCCGCTCGATGGCAGCTACGAACCGCACGACGCCGGCCATCACGAATCGGCTCCGCTGGAGCAGCACCACGAGTCGACCGGGCAGCAAGACCCGGGGCCGCTGTGGGTCGGCATCTACGAGATCGACCGCAACCCCTATCAGCCCCGCTCGACCTTCGACGAAGCGGAGATTCAATCGCTCGCCGAAAGCCTCGCCGATCACGGCATGATCCAGCCGGTCGTCGTCCGCCGCGCGGGCGAGCGCTACCAACTCATCTCCGGCGAGCGGCGCTGGCGTGCCGCAACCGTGGCCGGCTGGGAGAAGGTGCCGTGTCATGTGTGGGACGTGGACGACCAACGCATGGCGGAACTGGCGCTCGTCGAAAACGTCCAGCGGAAGGATCTCAACCCGCTCGAAAAGGCGGCCTCCTTCCAGCGCTACATCCAGCAGTACGGCTGCACCCAGGAAGAAGTCGCCAGCCGCGTGAAGATCGACCGCTCGACGGTTGCCAATCTGATCCGTCTGCTCGATCTGCCCGAAGCGGTACAAGACGCGCTGCGGTCGGGCAAGATCACCGCCGGCCATGCCAGAGCGCTGCTGCCGCTGGGCGAAGAGCGCGAGCAGATCGACTTCTGCGAACGCATTCAGCGCGAAGGAATCAGCGTCCGCGCCACGGAGGAACTGGTCCAAACACTGATCCGCGAAGCCGACCACGAACCGCTAGCGGTGCTCAGTTCAAGCGGCAAGTCCGCACGGCCACTCAAAACCCGCAGCGAACACCTGGCGAGTCTCGAACAAGAGTTCCGCACCGCGCTCGGCACGAAAGTCGATCTCCGCCAAGGCAGCCGCGGCCACGGCCGGATCGTGATCCACTTCCGCACCAACCAAGAGTTCGAGCGGCTCCGCGACCTCCTCGCCGGAGGCAGCGAAACGCGCATCAGCCAAGCCGGCTAAAATCTCGCGGCCCACATCGGGTGGCGGGGGCGCACCGCTTCGAGCGGAAGCCCCCGTCACTCACGGCAACATGTGAACATCTGAACAGACGCGGAATTGCCAAGCCGGCGGGCCGCCGATACGATAGAAGCACTTCGGGGCGTGGCGCAGTCTGGCTAGCGCACCTGCTTTGGGAGCAGGGGGTCGGAGGTTCGAATCCTCTCGCCCCGACTTTTTTCAGAAACCAGCCCTTCGGCGAGAACGTCGAAGGGCTTTCTCATTGTAGGGACAAGGGTTACGTTGTCGAGCACGCAGTTCAAAAACACGATTTCGAGGATGCGGCGCTTCGCAGCGTAATCGGCGGTAAGCCATTGATTGCGAAGGGTTTGCGAAAGTTCAAAAACTTTCGACGCCAACTCGGCGGTTTCGTCGTGGCAGCGGTCCACCACGTCCAGTTGCAGCTTGATCGAAGCCAGCCGGTCGCGAAGTT
Organism: uncultured Pirellulales bacterium; assembly: GCA_964481585.1. Lineage (GTDB taxonomy): Bacteria > Planctomycetota > Planctomycetia > Pirellulales > CAYZVT01 > CAYZVT01. Next base: position 1,265 of record CAYZVT010000300.1, on the reverse strand, counting down.
CCGTGTGCTTGCGGGCGAACGTCTCCTGGTCGATGTCCTCCGACAGCCGCATGTTGAGCAGCCGGTCCTGTTGCTGGACAAGCAGCGTCTCCTGCCGCTGTAGCTCGCCCCGTTGTGCGAAGGACTCGGCCTGGGCGTCTCGCGTTTGCGACGCCAGCACGAGGCGGAACCAGTCCCGCACGTCTTCGTTTTCGACCTTCATCTTGTCGAAGATCGCCAGCACTTGCTGTTCGAGATCGGCTTCACGCACCCGGATTCGGGGATGCCCTTTGCGGTTGTAATAGGTGCAGCGGTAGTACGTGTAGTACCGCTCCCCTTTCTTGCTCTTCTTCGTGACGGTCTCGCCGGTGATGGGATGCCCGCAGTGACCGCACTGGATGAGTTGGCTGGCATAGGTGTGCGTCTGCGACTGGTAGACGTGGCCGCCAAGCAACGCCTGCACCCGGTTCCAGGTCGCCCGGTCCACGAGCGGCTCATGCTTGCCGGGGTACCACTCGCCCTTGTGCGAAATCTCGCCGATATAGGCCCGGTCCTTGAGGATGTTGTGGACGGAGCTTCGCGGGAATTGCGGTTGCGACTTCCGCCAGATGCGGCCTTCCTCGTTGATCTTCTCGACCACGCCATCAATCGTCAGGTTCTCATAGGCATAGAGTTGGAAGATGCGTTTGACGTTGGCAGCCTGCTCCGCGTCCGTCTCGATGATGCCCCGCCCATCCTTGCGGACGTTGCGGTAGCCATAGGGAGCCAGACCGATGAACCAGCCTTCGCGGACACGGCGGGAAAGCCCTTCGCGAACGTCAACCGATTGCTGCTCGGTATAGAAGCTCGCCATGTTGGCAAGCGTCCTGCGCATCATACGGCCAGCGGGCGTGTTCTCGGTCGGCTGTGATACAGAGATGAACGGCAGGTTGTATTCCGACTCCAGCCGTTCCAGTTCGACATAATCGAACAGGTTCCGGGATGCCCGGTCTACCTTGTAGAACAGCAGGCCATCGAGGAACGCCGCATTCTTCTTGGCATAGGCGATCAATTCGCGAAACGTCTTGCGTTCTTCCCCTTTGCTGGCCGTTTCGGCGATCTTGAAGAACTTGACGATTTCGCCGCCGGCCTGTGCCGCATAACGCCTGAGGGCTTCCTCCTGCACCTCCAGGCTGAAGCCCTCGCGTTCCTGTTCCCGGCTGGAAACCCGTGCCAGTGCGGCAAACTGTTTCATGGCTCGTCATCCCGAAGAAAGCGCTTCAAACAACCTCCCCACGTCAAGGATC
>CAYZVT010000299.1:2391-6073 GCA_964481585.1 uncultured Pirellulales bacterium | reverse complement strand
CAGACGGAGATGAGCGAACCCGCGAACGCCGGTGCCCTCGCCGCGACGATTCAGCCTGAACAGAGCATCGCCGCAGCCGCAATCCGTGGACTGCGGCTTTTTTTTGGCCCCGCGCCGCTGGCGAGACGCCCGTGGCACCCATCGCCGGCACGGGCGCACGCGCCCGTGGCACGCAGCGCAGGTTTTTTTAGAAAAGAATCGAAGCTCTCATGGACAACGCCTCCCGCGCGTCGGGCTTTTCGACGTTGGCGATTCACGCCGGCGAAGAGCGGCAAAAGCCGTGCAACGCCGTCACCGATCCGATCTTTTGCGCGTCGACCTACACCTTCGCCGACACGCAGGCGGTGATCGACTTCATCGAGCAGAAGCAGCCCCGCGAGGAGTACGGCCGCTACGGCAACCCGAGCGAAAAGGTGGTCGAAGCGAAGCTCGCCGCCCTCGAAGGGGGCGAAGCCGCTCTGCTCTACTCCAGCGGCATGGCCGCGATGGTCGGGCTGCTGATGACGAAGCTCAGCGCGGGCGAGGAGGTGATTTTCTTCGACGAGTGTTACCACCGCAGCCGCGAGTTCTGCACCAAGCACATGGCCCGCTTCGGCGTCGTCACGCGGCAAGTCCGCGCCTGTGACTATGCGGCGATGGAAGCAGCGATTACGCCCAACACGAAGCTGCTGGTAAGCGAGTCGCCGACCAATCCGCACCTGAGCATCGTCGATCTGGAAAAGTTCGTCGCCATCGGCCGTAAGCACAACATCGACACGCTGATCGACGCCACGCTCGCCACGCCCTACAATCTGCGTCCGCTCGCAGCGGGCGTCGATTACGTCTTGCACTCGGCGACGAAATATCTGGCGGGGCACAACGATCTATTGGCCGGCGTCATCATCGGCAGCCGCGAAAAAATCGAGCCGGTGCGCAAGCTGCGGGGCATCATGGGCGCGGTGAACGGTCCGCACAACATTCAGCTTCTACTCCGCGGCCTCAAAACGTTCGAGCTACGGATGCAGCGGCACAACGAAAACGGCCTGCGCGTCGCCCGTTTCTTGGCCGACCATCCTCGCGTCGAGAAGGTGCTCTATCCCGGCCTCGAAAGCCATCCGTACTATCAACTTGCCCGCGACTCGATGCGCGGCTTCGGCGGCCTCGTGACGTTTTTCATCAAGGACGCCGATTGGCGGCAGACGGCCGACGTAGTGGACGCGGTGCAGATTCCTCGCATCGGCCCCAGCCTCGGCGGCACCGAATCGCTGATCGAGCAGCCGCTGGTGATGAGTTACTTCGAGTGTACGCCCGAAGAGCGCCAAAAGTTCCGCATCCCCGACAACATGATCCGCCTCGCCTGCGGCCTAGAGAACCCCGACGACCTAGTCGCCGATCTCGCGCAAGCGCTGGATCAGTGAGAGGCTGCAAGCTACAGGCTACAAGCCGCGAGCTACAGCCAAAACATCACCGTTCCCGCAGCCACAGCCTCTAGCCCACAGCCCGTAGCCCTTTTCCGCCTTCCGCCCTCCACCTTCCGCCATGCTTTTCCGCACCCGCGCCATCCACGTCGGCAACGAACGCGACCCGCAGACCGGCGCGGTCGTCAAGCCTATCCATCTCGCGGCTACGTACGTCCAGCCGGGGGCGGGCGAGTGGGGCGAGTTCGATTACTCGCGCAGCGGCAACCCCACGCGCAAGGCGCTCGAAACGACACTCGCGGCGCTGGAGTCGGGCTGCGGCGCGCTGGCCTTTTCGTCGGGCATGGCCGCGATTCATGCCGTGACGATGCTGCTCTCGTCGGGCGATCACATTTTAGCCGGCGCGGATATGTACGGCGGCACGTTTCGACTGCTGCATAAAATCGTCGATCGCGCCGGCATCCAGGTCACGCTTGTCGATACGCGCGATCTGGCTGCCCTTGAAGGAGCATTCACACCGCAAACAAAGCTCCTCTGGCTCGAAAGCCCTGGCAATCCGCTTCTGTCGATCTGCGACCTGGCCGCCTGTAGCGAGGCCGCCCATCGGCACGGCGCGCTCGTGGGCGTCGATAGTACGTTCGCCACGCCGGTGCTGACTCGCCCGCTCGAGCTTGGCGCGAATATCGTGATGCACTCGGCCACCAAATACCTCGGCGGCCATAGCGATGTGCTCGGCGGCGCGCTCGTGGTGAAGGATCGGGAACTGTTCGACCGGCTCTACTTCATCCAGAACGCGACCGGCGCGGTGATGGCTCCGCTCGAATCGTTCCTCTGTTCGCGGGGCATTAAGACACTCGAACTGCGCGTCCGCGAACAATGCCGCACCGCCGCGCGGCTCGCCGAGTTTCTGAATGAGCACGCCCAAGTGCGGCGCGTGCTCTATCCGGGTCTGGCGCAGCATCCGGGGCATGAACTTGCGGCGCGGCAGATGGACGGCGGCTTTGGCGCGATGGTGACGTTCGAGTTGGATGGCGACTTCGCCGCCACGAAGCGCGTCGTGCAAAGCACGCGGCTGTTCCAGCTTGCGGTCAGTCTCGGCGCGGTCGAGTCGCTGATTGAACAGCCCGCCTCGCTGTCGCATGCTAGCTACGATCCCGCCGCCCGCGCCGCGCACGGCATCAGCGATGGCCTGATCCGCCTCTCCGTCGGGCTAGAGGCATTTGAAGATCTGCGGGACGATCTTCAGCAGGCCATTGCGCAGAGCCTGGGCTAGCACATTTTTTTTGCGCGCGTTTTCTCGCCCCTACGATCGTTGCCGCGGTTAGCGGTCAGCCGTCAGCTATTACCTATCAGCTATTAACGGCCGGCAATATGCGGGTCCGTCAGTCCCGCAGCCGGGAACCCAGACGGCTAGAACTGCTCTCTAGATTCCCGCCTGCGCGGGAATGACACATTTTGCAACCCGCAACCCGCAACCCGCAACCCGCAACCCTCGTCCCTCGTCCCTCGTCCCCCGTCCCTCGTCCCTCGTCCCCAGTCCCCCGTCTCCTGGACCGCCGCCTGCGCGGGAAGGACGCTTCGGCGAAGCTCCCTTCAAAAGCGGCGTTTCTCGCGGCAAAAGTGCTCGCGCGAGAAAAATTGCCGCAATCGCCGCATCGCGGTTCGCGATTTGCAGCTTGTCCTGGCGCTGCCCGCCTCGCGAGCGGTCGTCTGACACGCCGGTGGGCGCTAAAATGAGGAGGCAATACGTCGCGCGCCGAACGAGCGGTTCTCAACGCGTCTGAAACGACAGGAGCGAACCAAATGGCACTGCGATTGAGTGGCATGGTCCTGGCCGGTGAGATCAACAACACGCGAAAAAATACCGTCTGTGGCTGGCTCGTGCTGCGCGACCGAGAGCGACCCGTGCCGCTGCAACTGACTGGCAATTGTGAGGCGGATCTGGCGGGCCGCCATATCCGTTTCGCCGCGCGCGGCGAGGCGGTCGTCGCCGAAGAACTCGATCTCTCCGAGCTTGCAACGCAACAGGTCGGCCCCACCGGCACGATGACTGCCGCCCGCACCGCGCGCATCTACGACTGCACGCCGCAGGAATATCAGCGCCGCGTGGAGCTAGGCGAGCCGCCTCCGGCCACGATCAAACCATGTCTGTACCTGGAGTGGTTCAGCCAGAATGGCCGCGTCATCGTGGAACTGGTCGACCCGCTGATTGAGTTTATCGAGGACGAAGACCTCGCGTTGGACCAAGACGACGATCCACCGCAAGGCGAGTATCTCAAATACAT
>CAYZVT010000299.1:0-2381 GCA_964481585.1 uncultured Pirellulales bacterium | reverse complement strand
CGACGGCGAGGAACTGGCTTCGGAAAATCTCGACGCGCTTTTTGCGGACGATTCGCTTGCGGGCGAGGAGGACGAGGACGACCCTTACGATCTCTTTCCCGCAGGGCTGGATGACCAACTGCACTGGCAGGCGACGCAGGCCGACGAAGCGTTCGAAGCCGACGAGGAGTTGCCGCAGGTCATCCGCGATCTGGAGCTTATCAATACGCTGCTCGAACGGGACCGAGACGTGCCGGTCAGTTCGTTGTTCGATCCGCCGATGCGCTTGCCGTCGGTCGCCAAGCTCGGGGTGATGAGCGATGAGCAGGCCGAGTCGGTGCTCAAGTCGCTGCTGGCGCGTCTAGCGCAGCATGGCATCGCGCTCGATATGTGCGAACACTTCACGCCCCGCGATGCCTACCGGCTGCTCGTCGAGTACATCTGCCCCGAAGAAGGCTGCTTTCCCGAGCTTCGCCAAACGCAGTGGGTGCAGCATTTTATGACGCACGAGTTTTGCCCTGAGTGCGAGGCGGCGTACCACCGCAAGCGCGAGGAGCCACCGTTTTTCTAAGGCGGAGGGCGGAAAGCCGGGGCAACAGGCTGCAAGCTGCGGGCTGCGAGCTGTGAGCTACAGCCAATGATTGCCGCCTACAGCCTATAGCCTACGGCTTACAGCCCATCGCTTGTAGCCCGCAGCTTGCAGGGCCCCGCCCCTTGTTAATCTGCGCAATTTAGAGTTACTCTGCCGATAAAATCAACTTTTCCGAAAGTTCCGGCCGGGCGAGCGCCGATGACTTTGCCGTGTGGTGGGTCATTCGCTTACTTGCTTTGGAAGGAACGGACTGAAATGGGAATGCAGCAACGCCTAGCCTTTGGGCTGGCTGTCAGCGGCGTCGCCCTGTTGGCGGCGGTTTTCCCCGGCCGAGCGGCCGCCCAGTATGGCGGACAGCCGGTGCGAAATCTTTTCTCGGCCCCGGCCGACGCGCGGCGTCCGGCCATGCAGGCTGAGGATCCGTACAACCCCGACGTTTGGATCGCCCAGCGCGGCACGCGAGCCGGCAGCGCCGCCTCGGCCGGTCGCCGCTCGACGGCGACTTCCCGTCTGGCGAGCCATCAGCCGGAAGTAGTTCCGGCCCCGATTGCCGCTGGCGACGTGGCCTACGAGATTGGTCCCGAGATCCACGGCGGCGCCCCTTGCGAAAGCTGTGGTCACGGCGACTGCACCGGCGAGAGCTGTGACGTGCAGTGTGTTCCCTGCCGCCGCACGGGCATCGACCACGTGCAGCTTTTCCTGGGGCCGCACGGCTTCAAAGGCCCGCGCGATGGCGGCACCAACGGCAACTTCGGCTTCCAAGAAGGCTTTAATCTCAGCGGCCCGTTTGGAATGGCTCCCTGCCATGACTGGGGCTACCAATTCGGCTTTTTGACGACGCAGAGCAATCTGTCGGGCACCCAGCAGTCGGGCGACTCCCGCGAACAGTTCTTCCTCACCGCCGGCATCTTTAGCCGCCAAGAGGTGGGGCTGCAGTGGGGGGTCGTCTGGGACTGGTACCATGACGACTACATGCTCAACGGCACCGCCGACGAAATCGAATTGAGCCAGGTCCGCGCTCAGATCAGCATGCGGAATATCCACGGCGACGAAGTCGGCTTCTGGACGGCGGTCGGCACCGACGAGTCAGAATCGAACGGCATCACCTGGACCGCGCAAGATCAATACCTGCTGTTCTACAAGTGGCAGTTCGATCTGGGAGCCGAGTTCCGCTTCTATGGCGGTCTGAGCGGCGACGCCGACGGGATCGTGGGAAGCAATTTTTGGGTGCCGCTGAACGACCACTTCTCGCTCGGAGCCGACTGGGCTTATCTGATCCCCGAAGAAAGCAGCGGCCCTTTTGGCGCCGCGCAAGAACAGTGGAACGTCTCGTTCAACCTCATCTGGCACTGGCACTGCGAAGGCCGCACGGTCGGCTGCAGCCCCTACCGCCCGATGTTCAACGTCGCCAACAACGGCCTGCTGTTCCTCCAGCAAGATCCGTAAGCCAAAGGCGACCGCCGACCAGCAAGCGACCTCCACACCAGCGGGCAGGGTTTTGGCTGCGGCCGGAACCCTGTCCGCTTTTTGCACTAGGCGTGCTGCACAAGTGCGGCGCGTTCTAGCTCAAGCAGTCGCCGCTTGAAGGCCACCCCCTCGGGTGCCGAAAAACCGCCCAGCGCCCCGCCCGCTCCGAGTACGCGATGGCAGGGCACGATGAGCGGAAAGCGGTTCGTCCGCATCACGCTGCCCACCGCCCGCGCCGCGCGCGGCGTTCCGGCGCGGGCGGCCAGTTCGCCGTAGCTGAGCGTCTCGCCATAGCCGATCGCGCGGCACTCGGCCACGACACGGCTTTGAAAGGGCGTAAGAT
>CAYZVT010000298.1:0-6076 GCA_964481585.1 uncultured Pirellulales bacterium | reverse complement strand
CCACTATCTCGGCAAAGAGACGGTGCAGAATATTTTGGTGCTCCGCTTTGCCAACTCGATCTTTGAGCCGGTCTGGAACCGCAACTACATCGACCACGTGCAGATTACCGTGGCCGAGGAAGTGCTCGTCGGCGATCGCGCCGGCTATTACGACACGGCGGGCGTGCTGCGCGATATGCTGCAAAACCATCTGTTGCAGCTTTTGATGACCACGGCGATGGAAGCCCCCGTGCGCTACGAGGCCGATCGCGTCCGCGACGAGAAGGTCAAGGTTTTGCAAGCGATCCGGCCGCTGCGCGGCGAGCAGGTCGCGCACGATACGTTGCGCGGGCAGTACCGGGGCTATCTCGACGAGCCGGAGGTTGCCGAGCAGAGCCAGACCGCGACGTTCGCCGCCGTGAAGCTGTGGATCGACAACTGGCGCTGGCAGGGCGTGCCATTTTATCTGCGCAGCGGCAAGGGCATGTCCTGCCGCACCACGCAGATCGTGATCCAGTTCCGCCAGCCGCCGCACATGCTGTTCGACACCCCTTCCGACGCGGAACTCACGGGCAACCGGCTTGTGATTCAGATTCAGCCGGCCGAGGGAATCCAGCTTCATTTTGAAACCAAGGTGCCCGACGCCGGGATGCAGTTGCGAACGACCGAGCTCGATTTCCGCTTCCAGCGCGAGTTTCGCGGCGCGCTGCCCGAAGCCTACGAGCGGCTGTTGCTCGACGCGATCCTGGGAGATGCCAGCCTGTTTGCACGGGCGGACGAGGTGGAACTCGCCTGGGGCATCGTCGATCCGATCTTGGCCGCCTGGCAACAGACCGCCCAGCCGGAACTGGCCCTCTACGAGCCGGGCTTTTGGGGGCCAGAAATCTCCACGCGCTGGATGCACGAACAAGGCCGCCAGTGGTTCGACGCGTGCCCGGTGCTGCATTAGCTAGTAGCTGCTAGCTTTAAGCTATTAGCTGTCAGCTATCAGCAGTCAGGGACCGGGGACGAGGCACGGCCGTCGAGCTTGCTTCACGAAAACCCGTCCTTCCCGCCTGCGCAGAAAGGACGGGTTTTGCTAACCGCTAACCGCTCACAGCTCACAGCTAATACCCTGGAGCAACCTTGAATCCTCCCCGCCGCGATTTAGCAGTGGTGACGTTCGCGCTGGTCTTTCCCAGCCTGGTGACGCTGGCGTATTTTGTGCTCGCGGCGGAGGCGACGTCGGCCGTGCAGCAGACGGTTTACTCGGTCGGCAAGACACTTCAATTTCTCCTGCCGGCGGTTTGGGTGCTCGCCGTGCAGCGGCGGCGGCTGCGGTGGAAGCGTCCGACGCAGTGGGGCATGACGGCCGGGCTGGTTTTCGGCGGCGCGGTGCTCGCCGCGACGCTCGCGCTCTACTATAGCTTCCTCCAGTCCTCGGAATTGCTCGCCGGCGCGGTGGTGGCGATGCGCGAAAAATTGCTCGGCGTGGGCGTCGACAGCCCGGCCAAGTACGTCGCGTTGGGCATTTTTTATTCGCTGGTCCACTCGCTCCTCGAAGAGTACTACTGGCGGTGGTTCGTCTTTGGAGAGCTGCGCCGCTTCGTGCCGCTCGCGGCGGCGGTCGTGCTTTCCAGCCTGGGCTTCATGGCGCATCATGTCTTGGTGCTGGCCTGGTACTTTGGTTGGTTCTCGCCCGCCACGCTCGTCTTCTCGCTCAGCGTCGCCATCGGCGGCGCGGTCTGGGCGGTGATCTACCACCGCAGCCAAGCGCTGTGGGGCGTCTGGGCCAGCCACCTGCTGGTGGACGTGGCGATTTTCTTAATTGGATACGACCTCGTCCGGGCCGCCTGGGCCGGCTAGAACTCGCAATCTTTCGCTGCTAGCCTTGCGCTGTACCGCTTTTCGCCCGCGGCCTCTAGGCCCGCGGCGCCGCTCTGGCGCTGCCGCGAAACCCAACATACTCTCGCCCTCCGCACCTGGTCCCGAACTAGGAAGTCGTTTTCTGGAAGTCGGCTTCGCCTAACGGGACGGGCCTGCTATGATCGAGGAGCGGAGGCTGCAAGGGAGATTCAGGCCCTTTTCGGGAATATCTTGCCCGTCGGCCGTCTCTTGCACTATATATCTCGCCTGCGGTCCATTGGCCCGGGAACCGTCGTGGGCGGTGCCCCCGTGGTGCAAAGTAAAGGTAACTGAACGTCTATGCCCATTGCCTTGCTCATCGCCGACAACCACGAAGTGGTGCGACAGGGGCTGCGAGGGATATTCGAGGGGACCGAAATTCGCGTCGTCGGCGAGACGACCTCGGGCGAAGCGACCCTCGCCTGGCTGCGCGAGCGCCGCCCCGACTTGGTGATGCTCGACGTGCGGATGCCCGGCGGCGACGGGTTGAGCACGCTGGGGCGGATCAAGCTGCAAACGCCCGAACTGCCGGTGCTGATGTTCTCGGCCTACAATAATCCCTTCTTCATCGCCCGCGCCGTCGCGCTCGGCGCGAGCGGCTATCTGCTCAAGGGGGAGCCGCGCGAGGCGATCCTGAACGCCGTTCGCGTGGCGGCCGATCGCGGAGAAGCCTGGACGCCCGAGCAGCTTCGCTTCGCGTCGAGCGCGCTGGCCACCCCCCGCTTTGGCGCCGATGTCGAAGTCTCGCTGACTCAGCGCGAGGGCGAAGTGCTCAAGCAGGCCTCGCTTGGCTGTAGCAACCGCGAGATTGCCGAGGCGCTGCAAATCAGCACCGAAACCGTGAAAGAGCACATCCGCTCGATTCTGCATAAGATCGGCGTCTCCGATCGCACCCAAGCCGCCGTCTGGGCGGTCCGCCGCGATCTGCTGTAGAGCGCACGGCGTTGAAGCGTAGCGCAAGCAACGCGCTTTTCGCCCGCGGCGCCCACGCCGGCTCTCGGCTCTGGCGCTACCGTTAACCGCGCTCTGCCCTAGTGGGAACACCGCCGGCTGCCGTGTGAACGCCGAGACGGACTTGACCCTTCCTCGGCCTGGGGCCGACAATATGGGCTATGAATCACCAGCTTCCCCAACTGCGGATCGGCTCGATCGCACTCGATTTCCCCGTCGTCCAGGCGGCCTTGAGCGGCTATAGCGATTGGCCGATGCGGCTCATCGCCCGACGGCTCGGCGCGCCGTACACGCTCTGCGAAGTGATGCTCGACAAGTTCCTCGTCGAGCTGAAGGACCGCCCACGCAACAGCCACTTCCTCCGCACCAGCGATGAAGAGCGGCCCGTCGCCGGGCAGCTGATGGGAGCGGTGCCCGAACAGTTCGGCCCCGCCGCGTTGCGGCTGGTGCAGGCGGGCTTTGACGTGATCGACATCAACTTCGGCTGCCCGGTCCGCAAGGTGCTCGGCCGCTGCCGAGGGGGCTTTCATCTGAGCCAGCCGGACGTGGCGCTGGAGATCGTCTCCCGCGTCCGCGAGATCGTGCCGGCGGAAGTGCCGGTCACGGTGAAGATGCGCCGCGGCATCGACGACACGGCCGAAAGCCGCGACAAGTTCTACGAAATCTTTGACGGCGCGTTTGCGCGCGGCGTGGCGGCGATTACCGTGCATGGGCGAACCGTGACGCAGCGGTACGACGGGCCTTCGCGGTGGGAGTTTTTGCGCGAGCTGAAGCAGCACGCCGGGCAGCGCGTGGTGCTCGGCAGCGGCGACTTGTTCACCGCCCAAAACTGCCTGGAAATGATCGCCTACACGGGCGTCGAGGGCGTCACCGTCGCGCGCGGCGCGATTGGCAATCCCTGGATTTTTTCCCAGGCCCGCGCGCTCGCGGCGGGCAAGCCGCTCCCGCCGCCGCCGACGCTCTTTGAGCAGCGCGAGGTAATCGCCGAGCACTACCGGCTCGCCGAAGAAACCTATGGGGCCGACCGCTGCGTGCCGACGATGCGCAAGTTCGGCATCAAGTACTCGCAGCTTCACCCGCAAGCGACGCTCGTCCGCGCGGCGTTTGCCCAAGTCAAGCAGGCGGGCGAGTGGCGCGACGTGCTCGCCCGCTTCTACGCCGAAGACCTCCCCGGCTGTCACCCGCCGGTTGAAGAACCGAACCCGCTGGCGAGCGCGGCGCAGTTGGCCGGGTCGCTGTAGCGTTGGGGGGCGGGGGCGCACCGCGAGGAGCGGAAGCCCCCGGCGAGCCACTCCGCCGGTCGCGAGTGATGCGCAGTTGGTCGGGGCGCTGTAGCGGTGTGGAGAACCCGCGTCGCGTTGCGACGCGGCTAAACTTTCCGCGACGTGGACCGGAGCGCACCAGTTATGCGCCGAGCGCCGCGTCGATCTCGCCTTGGACCGCCAGATCGCTCTCGATCGCGCGGCGCGCGCAAAGCGCCGCTAGCGCCTCATCCGCGCGATACCGGCCGAGCGCCCAGGCGCAGGCCGCGCGGACGAGTGGCTCATCGTCCTGAAGTCCGCGGGCTAGCGCCTGCTGTCCTGCCTCCGTGGCCGGCTGATTGCCGAGCACGAGCGCGGCATTGCGCAGCAGGCCGCGCCGCTTCGGGCGCCACAGCGGCGAGTTGCGGAAACGGCGGCGAAACTGCGCCTCGTCGAGCGCGAATAGCTCGGGCAGCTCGACCGGATTCAGTGCCGCCTGCGGCTGAAAGGCCGGCTCGTCGCTCGGCCGCTCCCGGCGGTTCCAAGGGCAGACCTCTTGGCACACGTCGCAACCAAACAGCCAGTCGCCAACGCCTGCGCGCAGCTCGACTGGCACCGACTCGCGCAGCTCGATGGTTAAGTAACTGATGCAGCGCGACGCATCGAGCACGTAGGGCTGCGGAAAGGCATCGGTCGGACACGCATCGAGACACGCGCGGCAGGTGCCGCAGTGATTCATCTCATGCGGCGCGTCGTATTGAAGCTCCAGGTCCGTCAGCAATGCCGCCAGAAAAAAATAGCTGCCCGCGTGTTTGTTAAGCAGCAGCGTGTTTTTGCCGATCCAGCCGAGTCCGGCGAGTTGGGCGAACTCGCGTTCCAGCAGCGGCGCGGTGTCCACGACGCCGCGCACCGCCGCGCCGGGTGCCGTCGCTCGCAGGAAGTCGGCCAGTTGGTGCAGCCGGTCGTGGATCAGATCGTGATAGTCGGCCGTGCCCCAAGCATAGCGGGCGACGCGCCCCTGCCCCGCACGGACCGGCCTGGGCGGCTGCGCCTCGTAGGGCATCGCCAGTAAAAGGAGACTGCGGGCACCCTGGAGCACATGCCGCGGGTGCGTGTACGCTTCGCCGCGACGCTGCAAGTAGGTCATCTGCCCGGCGTAGCCCGCTTCGAGCCACTGTCGAAAGCGGTCGATCCCCGGCGGCTCCACGGCCGGACAGCAACCGGCAAGCGGAAAGCCCAGCCGTCTGGATTCGGCTTTTAGCGCGGCGGTGAGCGTGGGGGCGTCGGGCATTGGGGGGGAGGCAGCAGTAGGGGCGACGTTGCGAGGTGTTTCCATTGTAGGTCGGCCGGCGCGGGGCGAAAAAGCCGGCGCACTCCCGTTCCGGCGTTGCATGGCTCGACCGGCAAGCTCACAATCGGCCGTGGCAAGCAAACCCCGAGGAGATCGCCCCGATGCGTCTGTGCTATTCCCTGCTCTGGCTGATGTTCCTGCTGCCCCCGCTCGAAGGCTGTGGCGCCGCCGTTTCGGAAGAAGAACTTGGCGAAATCCGCTACGAATTGCCCGCCGTGCCCGGAGCTGCGCAGCCGTACCAGCTTCCCGAACTGGGCACGGCCCAGGGCGAGAGCCAGAAACAGGTCCATGCCGAGCCGCATTAGGCGGTGGGCCGGCGGGGGCAAGCCCCTGGCGAATCGGCGGGTTTGGTAAAGTTTATCTTGATGCCCCAGGCTGCGCATCTTGTGTCGCCAAAAGCTCCTGTTTAATCTAGCAGCAGGGATTCTTGCGGCTTTGCACCAACGGGAGGAACGGCGATGAACGGCAGATTTCTGGGATTCTTGGCTTTGGCGATGGCGGCTGGCTCTGCCTCGGCGGTGGAGGCGTGCGACGGGACGCTTGTTTGGGGCTTGCCGTACTCCTATCGCACCGTGCATACCGATCGCCACATCCCGTACTTTGCCGAGTTTCCTCCGGTCTATTACAGCTACCCGATCCCCCGCACCTACGGCTACAGCCCTTACGCTTA
>CAYZVT010000297.1:0-6094 GCA_964481585.1 uncultured Pirellulales bacterium | reverse complement strand
CTCAGGCAAAGCTGCAAGGCATTTTTACTCCGAATATCGTTCCGCTCGACGGTCATGGCGACATTAACGAGCGCGAGCTGCGCCGCTACACCGATTGGCTCATCGCCAAGGGCGTACACGGCCTGTATCCGAACGGCTCGACGGGTGAGTTTCTCCGCTTCACCCCCGAGGAGCGGCGACGGGTGGTGGAGATCATGGCCGATCAGGCAGCCGGCCGCGTGCCGATTCTGGCCGGGGCGGCCGAAGCGAACGTCCGCGAGACGATCGCTGCCTGTGAGTATTACCACACGCTCGGCGTGCGAGCCGTGGCGATTGTTTCGCCGTTTTACTACCGGCTCAGCCCGGCGGCGGTGTATGCGTACTTCAAAGAGATCGCCGATCACTCGCCGATCGACGTGACGCTCTACAACATTCCGATGTTCGCCTCGCCGATCGACGTGCCGACCGTGCAGCGCTTGGCCGAAGAATGCCCGCGCGTGATCGGCATCAAGGATTCTTCCGGCGAACTGCCGCACATGATCCGCATGATCAAGGCGGTGCGGCCGAAGCGGCCCGACTTTACGTTCCTCACCGGCTGGGATGCGGCGCTGATGCCGATGCTACTGATCGGCTGCGACGGCGGGACGAACGCCACCAGCGGCATTGTGCCGGAGATCACGCGGAAGCTCTACGATCTGTCGATCGCCGGCCGCATCGACCAGGCGCGCGAGCTTCAGTACCGGCTGGTCGATCTGTTCGACGCGATGCTCTACTCGACCGAGTTCCCCGAAGGTTTTCGCGCGGCGCTCAAGCTGCGTGGCTTTCAGATGGGCAGCGGCCGGCAACCACTCTCAGCAGGTCAAAAGGTCGAGTTGGGCGCGATCAGCGACACGCTCCAATGCCTGCTCGCCGAAGAAGGGTTTACCGATGAGCCGCTCACCGGCTGCCCTCCGAAAGAGCGCAACGTCGATCCCGAAGACGTCGGCCGCATCGTCCAAGGCGTTCTGGCCGAACTGAAAAGCCGCGGCCTCGCGTAGTACCTACCTTTCCCCAGCCTGTAGCCTACAGCCCTTCGCCCGCAGCCCCGACACCCTTTATGCCCCCACTTAGCCTCGCCCTGCTCGAAATCACCAACATGTCGCCGGCGCTGCTGGTCACCGACCGCTGCGCGAAAGTGGCGGGCGTGCGCGTGCTGGGGATCGAAAAGAGCAATTCGGAATCGGTCATGATTAAGCTCGCCGGGCCGATCGCCGACTTGCGCGAGGCGACCGAACAGGGCGTGCAGCTTGCGTAAAAAATGGGAGCCAAAGCGACATGCACGACGCTCGCCGCTCCGCTCGATGAAACTTCCACGCTCGTCCAAGGGCGTCCAGAATACATGGCGCTGCTCGATTGCAGCGATTCTTTGCTTCCTCACGAGGACTCTATGAACAACAGTGACGCACTCGGATTGCTCGAAACCCAAGGGCTGGTCGCCGCCTTGCACGCCACCGATGAAATGCTCAAAGCCGCCAACGTCTCGCTGGTGGGCAAGGAAAAGATCGGCGCGGCCTACGTGACGATCCTGATTCGCGGCGACGTGGCGGCGGTTGAAGCAGCCATCAGCACCGGCAAGCGGATCGTCGAACGGCTCGGCGGCAAGCTGATTCTGGCCGACGTCATTCCCCGCCCCCACCGCGACTTGGCGGCGCTACTGCCAAAGTAGGCTCCGCCGCTGGATCAAGGCTGCTCGTATCCCGACACGCGCGCCGACAGTCGCTCGGCGCGAGCGGGATCGCTGTCAAAGACCAGAAAGCCTCGGCGGGTCGCGCCGCCGGGGAGGTACTGGACCTCGAACGACGACTCCTCGGCCTTGCCCTGGTCGGGCTTGAGCGTCGCGCGGATGTGAACCGCCGAGGCGGTTGTATGGCCGCGATTGATCACCGTCACCGGGATCGCGTAGTGCCCCAGCCGCCGCTCGGCCGTGCCCAGTCGAAGGTCGATCCGGGGCGGTCCAGAAGGGGACGTAAGCGCGTCGTAGAGCAGATACCCCAGCAGCGCGGCCACCAGGAGCAGTCCGGTGGCGAAGACGCTCCATTCGAGCCAGTTTTTCTTCTTGCTGTGCTGGGTCATTGGATTAGCAACCTTCCGGCCGACGCCCCGAGTGTGCCGGGGAAGGCCAATACGACCGTTTCCGAAATACATAGCACCAGCGACGCGCCGTCGAAGCGCCGGAAGAACCAGAGCATCAGGGCCGAAGCGAGCAGCGCCACCGCGTAATTCGCCGTCGTTTCCAGAATCATCCCCAGGGGTTTGTGATGGCGCAGGGTGGTTCGGGCGTTCAGAAAGCCGCTGAAGTACAGGATGATGGCGCCGATCGCCAGTGAGAGCAGCGCCAGCCCGATCAGCTTCCAAGGCGAGGCCTCGGCGGCGATTACCACGACCTCCATCGTCGGCGCTACGTTCGCGGCGAAAAGAACGGCGCCGCAAAAAGCCAACACCATCTCCCCGACAAGCGTGTTTCGCTCGCCCGAGTCGTTTTGCTCGTCCGACCCGCCGCCGGTTCCGCTCCCTTGGCCTTCGCCGTCCTCCTCCTGCCCGGACATCCCCAACTGCGCCGTTCCGACAGAGACTCCGATCGAGACGATCATCGACTCCACGACGATCTTGCCGACGATGGCGTCGAGCGCCATGCCGGGCTTGATCCGGCCCAGGAGATAGAGTGTGAACGTGGCTAAGAGGACGCCGATGCCAAGCTCCTCGATCGAGTCGACCACCACATCGGACAGACGGCTGTCAGGCCGCATGCCACCGTAGCGGTTGTAGCCTAGCAGCAGCGCGAAGGTGATGGCGACGCAGGCAATCAGCCCCCAAGGCTCGACGATAAACCCCGTCCACCAGACCTCCATCGTGTAGAGCAGCGGAAGACTAAAGAGCAGGCCTCCGGCGATTCCACGGCCATACTCCTCGAAGGACTTGCGCAGCGGACGTTTGTCGTTGCTCGGCATAGCGTCACGGGTGCAGGTTCAAGAAGCGTCGAGCTTGCCGGCGGCTGGCGCGGGCGAAAGCAGCACACTCAAGTGGGCCGCTGCGCGCCGCGAATGGCTCCGCCGAGCGGGGCGCGCGAGCCGGCATTCTCTTCGACCCGATCCGGCGCGCGCTGAAGCAGTCCCCAGCGGAACAGTGCGGCGGCAATCAGCGCGCCGGCCGAGTCGGCGACCAAGTCCGAAATCTTGTCGTCCAGCGATTGAATCGGGGGGCGTGTGAAGAGCCAATAGCCGGCCCATTCGAGCACTTCCCAAAGCGCTCCCAGCGCGACGCCCAACGCGAGGATCGCCAGCGCCATTGTCGCCGGATGCAGGCGGAGCGCGGTTTGAATGGCGTGATAGCCATACCAGCCCACCACGAGCGTCGCACCGAGCGTTCCCAGCGCGTGGGCAACTTCGTCATATCCCCAGACGCCCTGGAACAGTCCCCAGGACCAGCCGGCCGCGTTGACGGCGATGGCCGCCGCGAAAAGCGCATTGAAGGCGGAGGGAGCGGAGCGCTGCAGGGCGAGATAAATCGCCGCTCCCACGGCAAAGGCTCCCAAAATCAGGCCGTTTTGCCATCCCTGGGAAACTGCCGCATACACGGCCAAGCCCGCCAAGCCTACCAGCAGGGTCCAAGCAAGTATCCGATACCCGCGCCAGTCGACGTTCCCCATGGGTGTCTCTTCCTCTGTTCGTCAGCGGCGTCAGTCTCCCTTTGGAGCGCTGCGGCTAGTCAAATCCTTCCAAGCAATCCTAGCTATCACGGCGGCAGCGGAGTATCAGTGAAAGAGCGTGCATGTGGGTAGAGAGTTTTCCTAGTCTCGGTACGAGCGACAAATCGAACCTTTTGCGCCTGCCGTCTTCAGACCGGATCGCCGCCCAGTCGCGCCAGTTAGCGGGTACGCTCTCAGCCGGTAGCTGGTTTGCCGACGGCGCGCAGCAGAAAGACGAGCACCGCGCAGCCCACCAGCACGAGCGGCCAAGGCGGCAGGCCAAAGCCGGCGGGGAGTGTTCCGCAGACAATCGCAACCGCCGCGACCAAGAGCGCGTAGGGCAATTGGGTTCGGACATGGGCCCCATGGTCGCAGCCGCTCGCTTGGGAAGAAAGCACGGTGGTATCGCTGATCGGCGAGCAGTGGTCGCCAAAGATCGCCCCGGCCAGCACGCCGCCAACCGTCGCCAGCAGTACCGGATGGTCGGCCGTGACGGCTCCGCCCGCTTGCTGAAGCAGCTGCACGGTCACCGGCACCACCAGCGGCGTGAGCAGCCCCATCGTGCCCCAACTCGTGCCGGTGGCGAAGGCGACTGCCGAAGCAAGCACGAACACAAGCGTCGGCATGCCGCGCGCGTCGATCCGCCCGAGCACCTGCTCGGCCAGATAGCGGCCCGTTTCGAGCAGCTCGCTTAGATCGGCGAGCGTCCAGGCCATCCACAGCACGGCCAGCGCCGGCAGCATGTGCCCGGCCCCGCGCAGCGCCGCCCTGGCCAGGGCAGTCATGCACAATAGCCGTTGAGCGATCGCGAGCATGACCACCGCCGCCAGTCCGGCCGCCGAGCCCCACACGAGGCTCAGGTACGAATCGCCTTGGGTGATCCAGTCGCCGACTCGCGCGTCCGCGCCCGCCCGTTGCGCGCCGGTCGCTGCGAGCACGGCGAGCGTCACGCCCAGCGTCACGAGAATCGGCAGCACGGCGTTTCCCCACCGCCGCGGCGTGTCGTCGCTTGGGGCAAGCGCCTGCTGCGCCGCGGGCAGCGCGACTGACGCGGCTTGCCCTTGCGCCGTGCGGTGCTCGGCGGCGAGCATTGGCCCGAAGTCGCGGCCGAACCAAGCGACAATGGGCACAAAGGCGAGCGCGAGCAAGACATAAAAGCGGTACGGGATGCTCGCTAAAAAGACCGCCGCCGCATCGGTTTCTGCCGGCAGCGAAGCCAGTTGCAATCCTTTTTCGATGTAGCCGATCTCGCCCGCCACCCACGTTGAAACCAGCGCCAGCCCGGCCACCGGCGCGGCGGTCGAATCGACGATGTAGGCCAACTTCTCGCGCGAGATCCGCAGCCGGTCGGCGAGCGGTGCCATCGTGCCGCCGACGAGAAACGTATTGGCGTAGTCATCAAAGAAAATCAGCAGCCCCATCGCCCAAGTCAACATTTGCCCCCGCCGGCGGTTGTAAGCCCACGGCACCAGCCGATCGACGACGCCGTGCATCCCGCCTGCGCGGCTCATCACGCCAACCATCGCCCCCATTAGGAGCGTAAAGGCGAAGACCTGCACGTTGCTCGGTTCGATCAGATTCCCGACAAGCTGATCGGTTAAGACCTGCGCAGTCCCAAACCGCGAACTGCCAACCCCCAGCACCGCCGCGCCCACCGCCACGCCGATCAAGAGCGAGCGCACGACGCGGCGCGTGGCGATTGCCAGGATGATTGCCACCAGCGGCGGCAAGATGCTCCAGATGCCGAACGGGTGAGACATTACTTGCGATATTGCCTCAAGTTATCTGCGGCCCCAAAGGTTCAATCGGCGTCTCGCCGCGCCGGCAGTCGAATCACCAGGGTCGCGCCCGGCGAACGGCTTTCGACTTCGATCTGTCCGCCGTGCTCCTGCACGATCCGCCACGCCTTGGAGAGTCCAAAGCCGAGTCCTCGACCAGCTTCGCGGCCCGAAAAGAAGGGATCAAAGATGTGCCGGCGAATTTCAGGCGGGATGCCGGGTCCATCATCGGCGACGACGATCTCGACCCACGGCCGCCCCTGCGCATCGGGAGCCGCCTCGCGCGCGGCAAGCTCGATCTGCCCGCCGCGCCCGAGCGCTTCGAGCGCGTTGACGCACATGGCCCGCAGCGCCACGGCTAGCTGCACCACGTCCACCCAAGCCACGAGCGAAGCCGGTCCAGGCAGCCGCCGCACGACCGTTTCCTGCTCTTGCGCTTCGGCCTCCAGCTCGTCGGCTACTCGATCGAGCAGCCGCACCACGTCCGTTTCTTCCCGCATCAGGTCCGGCGGCCGCGAAAAGAGCATCAAGTCGGCAATCATCTCGTGTGCCCGGTAGGCCTGCGCGTTGATTGCCGTCAGCCGCCGCCGGCGTTCGGGTCGACGTTGGGTCC
>CAYZVT010000296.1:5860-6104 GCA_964481585.1 uncultured Pirellulales bacterium | reverse complement strand
TTGTACTTGGCGTTCTGGTGCTTGGAGAGGTAGCCTTGCAGATCCTTCTTAAATTGCTCCAGCCCCTTTTCGCCCGCGAACGATTCGTTGAAGCCGAAGAAGGCGAGCATCACGTCGGGCTTGTGATCTTCGAGCCGGTGGCCGTGATCCTCAAACCCCCGCGAGCGGAGTTGCACCGTCAGCGTGTCGGCCGACCAGCCGAGATTGCGGACGACCAGTTCCAACTTCGGAAAGCGGCTGTGCA
>CAYZVT010000296.1:0-5850 GCA_964481585.1 uncultured Pirellulales bacterium | reverse complement strand
GCCCAAAGTACTGCTCGCGCTCGGCCAGCGTGTTGCCGACCAGGACGATCTTGTCGCCCTTGTTGAGCTGAAGCGTGTCGCTCTCGGCGGCAGAAAGCGGAGCGGCCGTTGCGCCGGCCAGCAGCGCGACGAGCAGCGCGGCCAACAGAGAAGGAACCTTCGCCATGGTTTGGGATCTCGCAGCTAAAGGGAGTCTCGAAAGACGATGCACAAGTCAATTGCAGCGACCGAGGTTGGAGCAGCGTCCGCAATGGCCGCCAGGCGGGAAAGTCGATTATAACCAGGAAACGGCGGGCAATGCCATTATTTTTCGCTAACCTGAAGGCGGAGGGCGGAGGGCGGAGGGTGGAAAAGGTGCTTTGGGCCGCTTGGGCGGACGCTCGCAAGGCTCCAAGCTGCGAGCACGACACGCCCCACCACTCTAACCCCGGCTTTCCGCTTTTGGTTCCGCCTTCCGCCTTTTCTTCCCCCCTCCCCGCGCGCTGCGTTACAATACCAGCTTCCCTTGTCGTGCGAATCCAATTCTCCGGGGGCTTCTGCCTCCAACCTCAGACGGAGTGGACCATGGCGACCCCCGCCTCCCAGGCTGAGCTACTGCCGGAAGTGAAAG
Organism: uncultured Pirellulales bacterium; assembly: GCA_964481585.1. GTDB lineage: Bacteria > Planctomycetota > Planctomycetia > Pirellulales > CAYZVT01 > CAYZVT01. The sequence continues at coordinate 5,240 of CAYZVT010000296.1, read as the reverse complement.
CGTTCCTCGACTCGGCTCCGCTCGCCGCGCACGTCGGCGGCAAGCCCCACCGCCCCGCGAGCGGCAAGACCTTCTCGACCCAAGACCCCGGCAGCGGTCAGGTGCTCGCGGAAGTCGTGGCGCTGGAAAAGGAAGATATCGACCTCGCCGTGCAAGCGGCCGCCGAAGCCTTCCGCACGTCCGGCTGGGCCACGATGACCCCCAACGAGCGCGGCGTTCTCTTGCACCGGCTGGCCGACGAAATCGAACGCCGCAAGCCCATCCTCGCCCAGATCGAAGCCCTCGACGCCGGCAAAATTGCCGCGCAGGCGGAAGGCGATGTGCAGAACCTGGTCGATACGCTCCGCTACTTCACGAACATGGCGCTGCACGTGCAGCGCCGCTCGGCGATTGCCGTCAGCGGCCACGAAGCCTGGACCGTGCGCCACCCTTGGGGACCGTGCGGCTTTATCTTCCCCTGGAACTTCCCGATCCTGCTCATCGGCTGGGGCATCTCGCCGGCGCTGGCGGCGGGCAATACGGTCGTGATCAAGCCGGCCGAAGATACGCCCCTCTCGGCCATCTATCTGGCGCAGCTCGCCACCGAAGTCGGCATTCCCGATGGCGTGATCAACGTCGTCACCGGATTGGGCGAAACGGCCGGCGCGGCGCTGGCGGGCCATCCGGGGCTGAAACGCATGTCCTTTACCGGCTCGCCCGAAGTCGGCCGGCTGGTGGCCGAAGCCTGCGGCCGCAACCTCGTGCCGGTCAAACTCGAACTCGGCGGCAAAGGCGCGGCCGTCGTCTTCGACGATGTCGATGTCGCGCAAACGGCCGACAAGCTCGCCCAGGCGATCACCTTCCACAGCGGGCAGGTCTGCTGCGACGCCACGCGGTGGCTCGTGCACCAGTCGATCTACGACGACTTTGTCGACCAGTGCGTCACGCGGTTGCAACAGGTGCAGGTCGGCTATCAGATGGACCCCTCCAGCCAGATGGGCCCGGTCGTCAGCGAGAAGCAGCGGCAGCGCGTGCTCGGCTATCTCGACAAAGGCCGCGCCGAAGGTGCTCAGTTGCTGCTTGAAGGGGGCGTCGCCAGCGTTCCCGGCCGCGAAGGCTACTACGTCAAGCCCGCGCTAATGGCCGGCTCGCTCGACAACGTTGCCGCCCGCGAAGAAATCTTTGGCCCGGTCGCCTATCTCACCTCGTTCAGCGACGAGGACGAAGCGATTCGCCTGGCGAACGACACCGATTATGGGCTGGCCAACAGCGTCTGGTCGAGCGACCTGACGCGAGCCTACCGCGTCGCCGAGCAACTGAACGCCGGCAACAGTTGGATCAACGCCCACAACTTGTTCGTGCACGGCGTTCCCTACGGCGGCGTCGGCAAAAGCGGCCTCGGCGGCGGCGTGCTGTCGATCGAAACGCTGTTCGACTACTGGCGCAGCCTGTCGGTCGTGCGGCCCTTGTAGGGGCTGGAGGGCCTGCAGGCTGCGAGCTACGGGCTGCGAGCCGCAGGCTACGGGCCGAAACTCACGACTCACTTGACTGAAGCTCGTAGCCTGCAGGCCGTAGCTGGTAGCTCGCCTTTTGGCATGCAATCTGCACCGCCATCGGCCAGAGCGCTCGCGCCGACGGTGGCGCTTGCGCGCGCAGTTCTACGCTTTTGGCGGAGGTTTTCATCATGCCCTCGTGGTCCAAGAAAGACGAACGGCAGTACGAGCATATCAAGGAGAGTTCCGAGGATCGCGGTGTGCCGAAAAAACGCGCGAAGGAAATCGCCGCCCGCACCGTCAACAAACACCGCCGCGAGGAAGGCCGCACCCCCAACAAGTCCTCGCAAGGAACGGGCAATCCGAATCAGTCGCTCGACGAACGCTCGAAGCAAGAGCTTTACAACATTGCCAAAGACCGAAACATCAAAGGCCGCAGCAAGATGGATAAACAGGAGTTGGTGAAGGCCATTCGCGGCGGGAGTTGAGGCTGCGAGCTATGGGTGGCGGGCTATAAGCTGTGAGCTATGGGTGGCGGGGGCGCACCGCGAGCGGAAGCCCCCGAGGGCGCAAGAAAGCGGAAAGCGGAGCAAAGGCGGAGGGCGGAAGGGGGAAAGCATCCCCGCACGTCCTTCCCGCGCAGGCGGGAATCCAGCGTTCAGCCTTTAGGGCGAGTCTCTTTTCCCTGCAGCGGCGCTGCATCGCCTTTCGCCTGCGGCCTCCCAGCCCCCTTCGCCTCTTGCGTTTGCCCGGCGCGGGCCGCGCAGCGTTTGCTTTCGTCGCGCGGCGCGGCGAGTTACAATCGGGGGAATTGCTTGCCCTGTTGTGACTCTTACGCCTGGAGCGGGAAATGCGTCTGCTGCCTTTCGTGTGTTTAGCGTTGCTGCTCGCTGCCGCGCCGGCGGCGGCCGAGCGGCCGAATTTCGTGCTGATTTTTGCGGATGATCTCGGCTACGGCGATCTGGGCTGCTACGGTGCCGAGCATGTGCAGACGCCCCACCTCGATCGACTCGCGGCAGAGGGGCTGCGGCTGACCGATTTTCATTCCAGCGGCGCGGTCTGCAGTCCAACCCGCGCGGGCTTTTACACCGGCCGCTATCAGCAGCGGGCGGGCGTGCCGGGGGTCATCACGGCTCTCCGCCATCGCGACCAGGGGCTTAGCCCCCGCGAGATCACCTTTGCCGAACTACTCCGCGACGCCGGATACGTCACCGCCTTGTTCGGCAAATGGCACCTCGGCTACCAGACGCAGTTCGGGCCGCTCCAGCACGGCTTCGACCGCTTCCGATGATTCGTGAGCGGCAACATTGATTACTTTTCGCACATCGACCAGACGGGCGTCTACGATTGGTGGGAGGGCGAGCAGCAGATCGAGGAAGAAGGCTACACCACCGATCTCATCACCCGTCACGCCGTCCGCTTCATTGAGCAGCACCAAGACGAGCCGTTTTGTCTGGTGCTGGCTCACGAAGCTCCGCACTACCCCTACCAAGGCCCGCGCGACAAGCCGGACCGCACCGTGGGCGGCAAGTTTCCCATCCCCGGCAGCCGTTCCGATGCGAAAGAAGCCTACCGCGAAATGATCGAGTCGCTCGACGCGGGCATCGGCGAAGTGCTTGGCGCGCTCGATCGCCACCGTCTCCGCAAGCGCACCGTCGTCGTCTTCTTCTCCGACAACGGCCCCGCCCGCTTCGGCTCGAACGGCCCGCTCCGCGGCGGCAAAGGCTCGCTCTGGGAAGGCGGCCATCGCGTCCCCGGCATTTTTTCCTGGCCCGGCACGATCCCCATCGGCACGAGCGGCGAGCTTGCGATCAGTCTCGACCTGATGCCGACGGTGTTGGAACTGGCAGACGTAAAAGTGCCCTCCGGCCACCAACTCGATGGCCGCAGTCTTGCCAAGTTATTGACCGAAGGGCAGTCACTCGGCCAGCGGACGCTCTTCTGGCAACACGGCGGCGAATTGGCGATGCGCGAAGGCCTCTGGAAGCTGCACATGCAGAACGAAAGCGACCCACAGCCGACGCTCTTTCATCTCGAGCAAGACCTTCCAGAGAGCCAGGATCTGGCGACCAAGCATCCCGACCGCGTCGCCGCCATGCGCGCCGCGCTCGCCGCCTGGCGCGAAGAGGTCCAGCCCCAGAAGTAGCGGCTCGCCGCTCCCCATCACTCGTCGTCCACCATCCAATATCCACCATCTCGTATCACCACCGGGGGCTTCCGCTAGCGCGGCGCGCCCCCGCCACCCGTCGCTATGTGGCCGAATCGTGAAGCGTGAAGTTGTGTACGCCGGTGCCGGGCGTGGTGGCGTAGCGGATCGCGCCTCGCTCGAAGGTAACGCCGCGTGCGAGGTCGCGGGCCAAGAGGAGCGGGCCATCGAGATCGGCGTCGTCGACTAGCGGCAGCAATTGGGCGGCGGCGGAGATGCCGATCGTCGTTTCGGTCATGCAGCCGATCATGGTGCGCAGCCCGAGCCGCCGTGCCTCGCGCAGCATCCGCCGCGCCGGCGTCAGTCCGCCGCACTTGCAGAGCTTGACGTTGATCCCGTGAAAGAAGCCGAGGCAGCGCGGCACGTCGTCCTCGGTAACGCAGCTTTCATCGGCAACGAGCGGCAGCGGCGACTCGGCGTACAGCGCGCGCATCGACTCCCATGCGTCTGCCGCTAGCGGCTGCTCGACCAGTTCCACCCCGAGCGCCGCCAGCGCGCGGCACAGCCCGCGTGCCTCATCGGGCCGCCAGCCGCCGTTGGCATCGACGCGAAGCCGCGCGGCGGTGTGCGGACGCAGCGCCTCGACTCGTGCGAGATCGTCCGAGGTGCCGAGCTTGATTTTGTAGACGGGCCACGGCTCGCGCTTTTGGAGCTTTTGGACCATGTCTTCGAGCGAGGCGATGCCGATCGTGTAGTCGGTTGGCGGGTTATGCTCAATCGACTCGCCCCAGAGCCGGTGGAGCGGCTGCCCCTGTTGCTTGCCCCACAAATCCCACGCCGCTTGATCGAGCGCCGACTGGGCCGCGCGGCAGGTGCGAAGTTGCGGGTCGAGCTGTTGCCAGAGCGCGGCCGGTTCCAACTCGTCCGCCGCGGCCAGCGCCTCGCGCAGCGGTTGGAGCGCGCGGCGGCTGCGCTCGACGGTGTAGCCGTAGTAGCTGCTCTCGGGTGCTTCGCCGTAGCCGCTCAGGCCGTCGCGGTGCAGTTCGACGACCAGCGAGCGCGCCCGCGCTTGTGTGCCCCGCGCGATCGTGAACGGGTAACGGAGCGGCAGTTCGGCTTCGTGTAAGCGCAATTCCATTGCCAGCGCGACTCTTACTTCTCTAGCTCGTTTTTGTAATGCAGAACCGCCTCGACCAACTCCTGCGGCCCGTGGCGCAGCACGTCGCAGACGGGCAGGCCGAAGGCGGCGCGCACCCGCTTGCGCTCGGCGTCGGATTCGGCCGCGCTGCAGCGGCGGCTGTTCATGGCAATGCCGATCACGCGGCACGGGTGCATCACGCTCGCCACCGTTTCGTAGAGCGGGATCAGTCGTTCGAGCGGCGGGATCGCGATCGCCGGCATGTTGTTCACGTGCGTGCGGCCGACCTCGTACGTCATAATCAGCCCATCGGGCAGCGTGCCGTGCAGCAGTCCGAGCGTGACGGACGAGTAACGCGGATGGGCGAGACTCCCCTGCCCTTCGATCAGCAAAATCTCATGGTGCTGATGGGCGAGAACCAGCCGCTCGGCCGCGCCGTTCAAGAAATCAGCGACAACGCAATCAACCGGGCAGCCGTCGCCTT
>CAYZVT010000295.1:0-6123 GCA_964481585.1 uncultured Pirellulales bacterium | reverse complement strand
TTCCGGCGGCACTTCGGGACAGTGGTCGTAGGAAATCTGCCCCAGCAGGGCCAGATAGAACCGCGTAAAGCTATTCACCCGATCGGCACCGCCTGCGGCCAGGATCGCGCTGCGGGCGCGCTGCATGTACTCGGCGCTCGGATCATGCCCGGTCAGCTTCAGCGCGAAGTAGGCTTTGACGCTGATGCTCACATCAATCGCGCCGCCGGGGTACTGCGTCCAGCCCCCTGCGGGCATTTGTTTTTCGAGCAGGTATTGGGCACAGCGTTTGGCGCGCTCGGACCGCTCTTGCCGCAGATAAGCGAGCAGCAGAATGTACTCGCTTTCGAGAATCGTGTCCCCCTCTAGCTCGCCTTCCCAGTAGCCTTCTTCGTGCTGCTGGCTGACGAGCCATTGCCGGGTCCGCACGATCGCCCGCCGCAGCGGCGCGGAGAGCGGATGCGAAGAAGGGGAAAGCGTGGGATCGGTCGAAGCCTCGTCATGCCCATCCTTGGGCGCGAGGCGCACCTGGCGACTCAGCGTCATCGTCGGTCTCGCTATCGGTTGCTGTCATCCATGACATGCACCCGCCGGGGATGCGGGATACGGAGCAGCTTACGCCAGAGGGTGCAAATCGACAAGAGCAGTGCGTTTGCGGCTAGCTGGCCGGCTCTGCTAGCACGCGGAACATTTGCCCTGGATGATCTGGCAGCGGCGGCAGCGGAGCTAGCACGTCCTCGGCCACCAACGTACGAAACACCGCCGGCTGTACGAAATCGGTGAAGCCGTAATTGCCGGGCTGGCGGTAGCGGGCAATTTCGCCCCAGTGGACATAGACGTGCGAGATGCGCCGCTCGGCCAGCGCGCGATGCACTTCGGCCGGCGTGCGCCCTTGGGCAATTTGCTCAAACTGGGAACTATCGAAAACGGTGTTGTACAGGATCGGCACTGCTAAATCGAACACCTGCGCATCGCCAACCAGCAGTGCCCGATGCCCTGGCGGGACGTGCTCATTCAGATAACGATGCCACGGATCAACCCGCGCCGGATCAACCCGCAGCCGGTCGTAGCCCACAAAAAACTCGGTGTAGCCGCCGGTGGGTCCGGCGATGAGCAGGAAGCAAGAAGTCAGCCCAACCGCCAGCGCCACATACAGCGCGCGTCGCCAGAGCGCGGCGGCGGTCCACGTCGCTCCCGCACCGGCCAGCAGCGCGAGCACCGGCAGGGCGGGAATCCAAAAGCGGTCGAGCCGGTGCGTGCCCAGCCACCACACGGCAATTACATAGCCGAAGTAGAGCCACAGCCAGCGGACCGACCGCCGCCGGCATGGCAGCAGCCAGCTTAGCGCCGCCAACGGCACCACCAGCGGGCTGAGCCAATCACTGCGCCATGCGACATCGGCCAAGTCCCCCGCCGCCGTCACCAGGGAATAGTCCTCGGCATGGTGGGCACGCCGCCACTGCTCGTATTTTTCCGCAGTGCGCGTCTCGCCGCCCAAAACCGGCACCATGAGCGGGTAGACCGGGTTGCCCGCCAGCGCCGCATTCTTCGCCAGCCACAGCCCACCGCTAGCCGCAACGGCGAGCGAAAACACCAGCGCCGGTCGCCGAGCAAACGGACGTGGCATGAAAAGCACCCAGCCGGCAAGCGGCAGCGCGACAAACACCGCTCCGGTGTATTTGCACGAGACGGCGGCGCCGGCAAGCCAGCCGGCCAGCAGGAGCAATCCTCGCTGCACTTCGATTGCCTCGCCCACCTCGGCCGCTTTTCGCCACAGCCAAACCGCGTAGAGCGACGCGAACAGATAAAACCCCAGCGCCGCGTCGATCAGCCCCAGGTTCGACACCCGCGCTATCCAAGGCGTCGAGAGATACACGACCGCCGCCAAAGTGCCGGCCGTTATCGAAAACCACCGTCGGCCTGCCGCCAGGAGAAGCAGCGACGTGAGCGGCGCGAAGAGGGCGATGACCGTCTTGCCGACCAAGGCGCCGGTCCACCAATTGCCAAGCAAAACCATCGCCAGCAAGGCGTGCATCTCCGCGCCGAGCGGCATGTTGGCGTAGACGTTGTGCGGCAGGAACGTGATGCGGCCTTGCTGATAAAACTCCTTCGGCGCTTGCAGGTGATACTCGCGCACGTCGAACTCGACCGGCGGCAGCAACCCACCGAGCAGCACGACGACCGCAAACGGCGCGAGCAGCCAGAGACTCCGCACGCCCAGCCAGCTCTGGCCGCAACTTTCCTCAGCCGGCTCGTGAGGGGGCGCACTGCCGCCGCGCGCTCGCCACGCGACGGTCAACGTCAGCAGCAATGCCACCCCGGAAAGCAAGAACATCGCGGAGCGCGAGAGCCAACCAGCCAACCCGATGGCGAGGGTGTAGAGCGAGAGCAGTTGAAGCCCAGCGCCGAGCGCAAAGACATGCTGCTCAAGCGCGGTCAGCCTCGCGGCGAGGCCGAGCGCGTGCAGCAATGTCTTGCCGAACAGCCAGGCAACCGCCAGGATTGCCGCCGCCATGAGCAATACCGGCAGCCGACCGAGCAAGGCGAACTGCGGCGGATCGCCGAACCAGCCGGCCACCACTTCCTCGAACAGCAAGAGCGTTTGCGCGACCAGTTCTCCCCGACTCGGCGAACCGAACGCGGCCAAGTCGCGCATGGGCGTGGCAACGTAAAGCGCGAAATAAACCACCAGCCCCGCCATCGCCAGCGCTAAGCGGAGCGAGGGAGCCGAAACCGGAGGTGGAGACAAAGCGCGGCGCGGGTTCACGGCAGGGCGAGGCTACGGAGCAAACCGATCGGGTTCCAAGCCCTTTAGCTTACCGAGCGAGCATCCCGCATGTCTTGCCGATTTTTCCGCGGCTACGGCTCGGGGTCGAGTTTCAGCGCGGCCGAGTTCATGCAGTAGCGCTGCCCGGTCGGCGCGGGGCCATCGTCGAAGACGTGGCCCAGATGCGCGCCGCAGCGGCTGCAGACTGCCTCGGTCCGCACGCTGAACATGCTGCGATCGACCTGCTCGGCGACGGCGTTGGGATCGACCGGCTTGTAAAAACTGGGCCAGCCGGTGCCGGACTCGTACTTCGTCTCCGCGTCGAACAGCGGTTGTCCGCAGCAGCGGCAGCGGTAAAGGCCCGGCGTTTTGGTGTCCCAGTATTCGCCGGTGAAAGCCGGCTCGGTCCCTTTCTGCCGGGTGATGTAGTACTCCTCGGGCGTGAGGCGTTCCTTCCAGTCCGCCTCGTTCTCCGGCAGCGGCAAGAGACCCGCCTCGTCCGCCGCATGGGCTGTATCTTTCGGGTCCGCCATGACAGTCGTCTCCCCTTGCGTCAAAAAGCCGCTCATGCCGCAGCTTGCGCCAAGAATCCCAGCAGCCAGTGCGGGCCGGGATCGTCCAGACACGGCATCTCTCCTGCGCGTCGAGCGGCATCACGGTTCGCCATTTGCCCCCGGGAATTGTAGCGCGGCTGCCAAGATGGGAACACCGCCCCGCGCCCCGGGCACCCCCCTGCCCCGTTGCGGCAAATTTCGCCAGTTCTTGGGAACTGTGGCCTGTGGCGTGCCGTCGAAGGAGTAGACCGCCTGCCCCAAGAAAAAAACTTTCGTTCACTCGAAGGAGAACTACCATGTGCCGTACCGCGAGCGTGGCCCTCGGCTTGCTACTGTTGCTGCCAAGCCTGACCCAGGCCCAGGGGGTGCTGATTGACGTGCGGCCCGATGTGGTGGTGCAACTGCCGCGTCCGACGGTCGTGCGGACTCCGCAGCCCGACCCGCCGCAACAGTCGTACAAGATCAAAGAACTCGCGGTCCATGCGACGCTCGAAAACCAGGTCGCGCGGGTGCAGGTGTCGCAGTCGTTCGTCAACACCGGCAGCCAACAGATGGAAGTCTGCTTCGTCTTTCCGCTCCCCTACGACGGAGCAGTCGATCAGTTGACGCTTTTGGTTGACGGCAAGGAGTACCCGGCGCGGCTGCTGAAGGCCGAAGAAGCCCGCCAGCTCTACGAGGAAATCGTGCGCAAAAACCGCGACCCGGCACTGCTCGAATGGATGGGGAGCGGGCTGTTCAAAACAAGCGTCTTTCCCGTGCCCGCCGGAGCCGAGCGGAAGGTGACGCTCCGCTACTCGCAGCTTTGCCGAGCTTATCAAGGGGTGACCGATTTTCTCTTTCCGCTCCGCACGGCACGCTACACGTCGCACCCGGTCGAGAAGGTGCATTTCCAAGTCACCATTCGCGGCGAGGAGGAACTGAAAAACGTCTACAGCCCCACGCACTCGGTCGAGATCGAGCGCCCCAACGAGAAGCAGGCGCTTGTCACCTACACGACCAAGAACCAGGTGCCGACGAGCGATTTTCGGCTGCTGTACGACGTGGGCCAGGGCAAACTCGGCACGAGCGTCCTCAGCTACCGGCCAAATGACGCGGAAGAAGGATTTTTCCTGCTGCTGGCCAGTCCCGAGATCAAGCCGGCCGATGGCGAGCAGCCGAAAAAGACGGTCGTGCTCGTTCTCGACCGCTCGGGGAGCATGAGCGGCGAGAAGATTGACCAGGCGAAAGAAGCGGCCAGGTTCGTGCTCAACAACTTGCGCGAGGGCGACCTGTTCAACGTCATCGCCTACGACAGCCAGGTCGAAAGCTGGCGCAGCGAACTGCAGCGCTACAACGAAGAAAACCGCAAAGACGCGCTCGGCTTTGTCGCGGGCATGTATGCCGGGGGAAGCACGAACATCAATGGAGCGCTGCAAACAGCGCTCGGGCAATTGACCGATCCGAAGCAGCCAACGTATTTGCTTTTCCTCACCGACGGCCTGCCGACGGTTGGGGAAACCGGCGAGCAGAAGATTGTGCAGAACGCGCAGCAGAGCAACGAGGTGCGCGCTCGCATCTTCGCCTTTGGCGTGGGCTACGACGTGAACAGCCGGCTGCTCGACAAGCTGGTACGGACCAACTACGGGCAGAGCGAATACGTGCGCCCGGACGAGGACATCGAGGATCATGTGAGCCGGTTTTACGAGCGGGTCAGTTCGCCGGTGCTGACCCGCGTAGAAATTGAGTTCGACCTGGAAGGCGCGCAAGCCGAGGAAGGCGAGCCGGTCAGCCGAATTTACCCGAAGCCGCCCTTCGATCTGTTTGCGGGCGAGCAACTCGTGCTCGTCGGACGGTATCGGAAAGCGGGCGATGCGAAGGTGACGGTGACGGGCAACGTGGGCGAGGAAAGCCGCTCGTTTGATTTTCCTGCGGAACTGATCGACGAGAGCCGCGATGACTCGTATGCCTTCATCGAAAAGCTCTGGGCGGTGCGGCGGATCGGAGAGATCATTGATGAGATCGACCTGAAAGGGAAGAACGACGAACTGGTGAAGGAACTCGTGCAGCTTGCCACCAAACACGGAGTCCTCACGCCGTACACCTCGTTCTTGGCCGACGAGGAGACGCGGCTGAACGACCTCGCGACCAATACCGAACGCGCCGGGCGTCGGCTCGACCAACTGGAGCGTGAATCGGGCGAGGCCGGTTTTGCCCAGCGGCAGGCCAAGGGCGGATACCAGTACGCCCCGCGCGCCGCGCCGGCCGAAGCACTCGCCGAAAGCGCTTTCCAGGCGGATCGGGCGATCCGCGCCGCCGACCCCAACGCCGCAGCGCCGGGCGTGCTCGCCGAAGCCCGTGACGCCGATGCCGCGCAGGCTCGCGTCGCCCAGGTGATGCGGCAGATCGGCCGCAAGACGTTCTACCAGCGCGGCGGCCGCTGGATCGACGCCGAGCTGAGCGAGGCCGAACAACAACAGCCGGTCCAGGTCGAACGCTTCAGCCCCGACTACTTCCGCCTCGTCAAAAAGCACGAAGAACTTGGCCGCTACCTCACCTTTGACGAGCCAGTCCTGGTCGAGATCGACGGACAAGCGTATCAGTTTTGAGGAGGCTGTGGATTTTGAATTTTGGATGGTGGATGGTGGATTGGAAATCGGAGACTGCGAGCCACAGGCTGTGAGCTGTAGGCAATAGAATCGTCCTTCCCGCGCAGGCGGGAAGGACAGAGCGCGACGGCCTCCTCCCTAGATTCTCGCCTGCGCGGGAAGGACGGGTTGCAGAAGACCCGCCCTCCGCCTTGTATGTTTCCAGGGGGAAATCTGTTATGTCAGGAATGAAGAGGCG
>CAYZVT010000294.1:0-6138 GCA_964481585.1 uncultured Pirellulales bacterium | reverse complement strand
CATCCTGCTGTCGAGCCTCGAAGGCAGCGCGATCACGCAGATCAAGGTGCACAGCGCCCAGCACGAATTCACCACGATCCCCGGCGTGCTGCAAGACATCACCGACATCGTGCTGAACGTCAAGGCGCTGGTGGTCAAGAACCATAGCGACTCGACCCGCGTGATCCGCGTGGAGAAAAACAGCAAGGGCGACATCACCGGCGCGGACGTGGAAGGGGACGACTCGGTCGAGGTTCTCAACCGGGACCATGTGCTGGCGACGCTCACCGAAGACGTGAACTTCGTGATGGAAATGGTGGTCGAGAACGGCCGGGGCTACGTGCCGGCTCACGAACATAGCCCGAACGTGCAAGAGATCGGCATCATTCCAATCGACGCCGTGTTCACGCCGGTCACGCGCGTGCGGTACGACATCGAGGAAACGCGCGTCGGTCACAAGACGAACTACGACAAGCTCACGCTGGAGATTTGGACGAACGGTTCGGTCACGCCGGAGATGGCGCTGGTCGAGTCGGCCAAGATTCTCCGCAAGCACCTCAATCCGTTCCTACAGTACAACGAACTCGGCCCGCAGGTTCACGCCCAAGCCCGCACGGGCGGCGGCATTTCGAGCGATGCGGCGATCGACTCGAAGCTCAACATGAGTCTGGCCGAGCTAAAGCTGTCGGTCCGCGCGACCAACTGCTTGGAGTCGGAGAACATCAACACCGTCCGCGATCTGGTGACGCGCAGCGAAGACGAACTGCTCGAAGTGCGCAACTTCGGCGAGACGACGCTGAACGAAGTGCGGCAGAAGCTCACCGAGCTAGGTCTGCACCTGGGGATGCGCGTCCCGGCCGCCAGCAGCGCTGGCTAGGGTAAAGCGTCCCTGCGGGACGTGTAGCCAAGACATTCAGAACCCCGGCGCGAGGTAGCTAGCCCCAGGCGATCTGCCCCCACGCCCGCAACCCTCGAACCCAATTTTAAAACCATGCGACACCGACGACGAGGCCGCAAGCTCGGCCGTAACCCGAACCATCAGCGCGCCCTGCTGCGGAATCTGGCCAGTGCCCTGTTCCTTACCGAGCGCGACGCCGAATTTGACGACAACGCGCCGAAAGTGAAAGGCCGCATCATCACCACCGAGGCGAAGGCGAAAGAAGTTCGCCCGCTGGTGGAGAAGTGCGTGACGATCGCCCGCAAGGCGCTCGCCGCCGAGGAGCAAGCCCGCCAATACGCCACCGACGCCGAAGCCGGCAGCGATGCCTGGAAGTCGTGGCGCGAGGGGGATCAGTGGCGGCAGTGGAACGCCGCGATGGCTCCGGCCGTCGCCGCGCGGCGCCGGGTGCTGCAACTCATTGGCGACAAGCAAGCGGTGCGCGTGCTGTTTGAAGAGGTCGCCCCCCGCTTCGCCGACCGCAACGGCGGCTATACCCGTATCCTGCGGCTCGCCAAGCCCCGGCTCGGCGATGCCGGCACGCGGGTGGTGCTCGAATTTGTCGGCGTCCGCGACCGCGTCACCGAACGGGCACAGAAGCCGGCCTTCGAGAACGAAGAAGCAAGCGCCTAAGCGCTGGCGCACCGTACGATCGACCAACGCCCACGGAGTCCTGCCCGTGGGCGTTTTTATGCGCCGCGATGCGCACGAACCGGCGCTCGGCAATTGCAGTCCCGTTCAGCGGCGGGACTGCGTCCCGCGCGTTGGTAATCGGCAAGAAACGCGCGGGACGTTGTCCCGCCGCTAAACTGAACGCCATGTTTGATTTCACGCTTCACGTTCGCCGCGTCTGCGAGCACATGGTGGCTCACTTGCCCGAGCTTGCGCACATTGAACTGGCGCAGGTGGCGATTAGCTTCTCTCAGGTCCGCTCGCGGGTCGCGCATGGGATTCAAGCGACGCTCACGCCGCTGCGGTTTGAGGGGGGAGCGCTGACGAGCGTGCAGCACGGCCGGCGGTATACCGTGCAGCGGCTCTACGATCCCACCAGCGGCGCGGAGATTCTGTACATACTCTGTCTCTACGTGCCGCGTTTTTTGAATCACCCGCTCGAAGAAAAGGTGGCGACGATTCTGCACGAGCTATGGCATATCAGCCCCGAGTTCAACGGCGATTTGCGCCGCTTCGCCGGCCGCTGCTACGCCCACGGTCCCAATCAAAAAGATTACGACGCCCAGGTCGAGGGCCGACTCGAGCGTCTCGGCGACCTGTTCGAGCTGGCTGGCCGCCTCGCCCCCCGAGGCCCTGCTCCAGCCGCTTCGCGGCACCTTCCGCCACCTCCAAGCCCGCCACGGCTCAATCGTCGGCACCAAAATCCCCAAGCCCAAGCTGCTGCCGCTTAAGGCTGGCTAGGCTAAAAGAAAAGGCAGACGCCGCACCGCTGCATCCGCAGCGTTGACTTATGCGCCAACCGTGGTAAAATAAGTCTACACCCCGGGAGGGAGTGGCGGTGGCTCGGATCGACATTATCGGGGACTTGGAGGATGACCCGGCCGGGAACCTCTGGCACATCGCCGAGCATGGCATCAGCCCCGATGAAGTGGCCGAGGTGTTGGAAAATCCCGCCGGTCAAGAAACAAGCCATTCAAGCGGCCGTCCGATTCTATTTGGCTATACCTCCGCCGGCCGTCTGCTGGTCGTGATTTATGAGCCGGTGGAAAAAGGCGTGGTGTACCCGGTGACTGCGTATGAAGTCGAGGAATGATGATGAATCCCCGAAAGAAGGTTCGGCAAGTTAGTCGTGGCCGCAAGCTCACTGCGGAGGAGGCGGCCACCTATCGCCGCGTCCGCGCCCAGGTGGAAGAGGAAAAGCCGGCGATCAACGCCCGCATCCGTCAGCAGTTGGCGCGCAGCGGTCTACTAGCGGAACTGTTCACCCAACTGCGTGAGGCCCGGGAAGCGATGGGGCTGAGCCTCTCCGACATGCAGGCTCGCACTGGCATCGACCGCTCGACGATCAGCAAGCTGGAAACCGGCCAGCGGGCCAACTATACGCTGGAAACGGCCCTCCGTTATGCCGAAGCCCTCGGCAAACAAGTTCTGGTGACGCTGGCCGACAAGCCGCAATCGAGTTGAAAAAAAGGGACGCAGCGCCTTTCCTACGCCGCGCCGCGGCGGTGGGCGTCGCGGAGGTCGCCGAGTTCGGCTTCGCGGCTGCGGTCGGATCGCGCGGCCAGCGGCGGCTGGTGCCCTTCTTCCAGCTCGACTTTCAGCGCGATGAAGCGCATCAGGTCTTTCAGCGCGATCATCCCCAGCAGCCGATCCCCTTCGACCACCATCAGCCGGGAACTGCCGTTGCGGCTCATTTTGGCGAGGGCTTCGGTGGCGTCGGCGTCGGCGCGGATCGTGTTCTCGGGCGAGCAAGGTTCGGCGATTTCGGCCACATGCTGCGACTCCCACCTGTCGCGTGGCAGTTCGCGCACGTCGCGCGTCGTCACGCAGCCCCGCAGGTGCCCGTCTTCGACGACCGGGAACATCTTGAAGTGATGCCGGTAGATGTAGTCCTCGACCAATTCACGCACCGAAGCGGAAGGCTCGACCGTCTGCACGTCGGGCTGCATGAAGCGGCGGACCGGTTCCCCTTCAAGCGCGCGGCGCATGAGCAGTTGTTGGTACGACATCTGCGCGGCGCTACGGAGAAACAGGCCGATCAAAAAGTACCACATGCCGGCGATAATACTGCCGCCGATGAAGGCCATCACGCCGAGCAGAATCAGCAAAATGCCAAAGGCCGAGCCGATGTAGCTGCTAATGCGCGTGGCCCAGCGGAGATTGTTTTTCCAGGCCCAAAGCGCCGAGCGGAGCACCCGTCCCCCGTCGAGCGGAAAGGCGGGGATGACGTTAAAGGCGACAAGGATGCCGTTAATGAGTCCGAGGTAGAGCAGCACGCCGTTGACCGTGTCGGGCCAGCCGGCGGCTTGGCCCATCTGGCCCAGCCCCCAGCAGATCGCACCGATAACGACGCTGGCGATCGGCCCGGCGATGGCGAGACTGAACTCGGCTTTGGGGCTGGGGGGTTCTTCGGTCATCTCGGCGACGCCGCCAAAGATGAACAACGTGATCCCCTTCATCGGCACGCCGAAGCGGCGCGCGACGAGCGAATGGGCTAGCTCGTGCAGCACGATCGAGGTAAACAACCCCAGCGCGCCGATGACGCCCATCCACCAATAGGTGCCGGTGGTGAGTCCGGGGTACTCGGCCGAAAAGACGCCGACGAGCGACCAGGTGACCAGCACCAGAATAATGAACCAACTCAGGTCGATGTGGACATCGAAGCCGAGAATCGTAAAGAGCCGAATGCGCCGGGTGAACATGCAAGGCTCCTGTTCGTTGCAGGAAATTGATCGCCAATCGCGCCGCCCGCAGGCCGGGGGCGGATCGACACCCCGGCCTGCAAAACGGCCGAATCAACCGTCAATCTGTCGCAACTTTCATGCCGCGCAGGCGCTCGGCGGTGCCGTTACTGACGGCTCTTGAGGAACACGAACCGGCTCACGCCGTCGCGTTCCAGTTTCAGCCGCAGCCCTTGCTCCAAACTCTGGTCTTCCAGAGCCGAGCGGAAATCGTCGGAGCTTTCGATCGGCTGGTTGCCAATCGCCACGACGAGATCGCCCGTCTCAATGCCGACCCGAGCGGCGAGGCTCCCCTGCTCCACTTCGGTCACCACCGCGCCGCGGGCGTCCTCGTCGATGCCGAGACGGCTGGCAAGCTGGGGCGTGAGCGTCGCCACCGACAGCCCTAGCTCGCGCGAGGCGTGGCCTTCCGGCGTCGACGGGCCGGCCGCTTGGGCCGTGCTGCTATCCAGCTCGCCGATCTTCACGCTTAGCGTCTTCGCGTCGCCGCTGCGGACGATGCCAAGCTCGATGTTCGTGCCCGGCGCCGTGGCGGCGACGGTGTTGCGAAGCTGATTGGCGCTGCGCATCGGCTTGCCGCCATAGCTGGTGACGATGTCACCGGCTTTCAGGCCAGCCTTTTGGGCGGGGCCGTCTTCGACCACATCGCCCACAAGCACGCCGTCGGTCGAGTCGTAGTTGAACGATTCGGCCAGTTCGGGAGTCAGGTCCTGAATCACCGCGCCGAGCAGGCCGCGCTGGACTTCGCCGTCGCGGAGGATGGCGTCCTTCACCGTTCTGGCCATGTTGCTGGGAATGGCGAAGCCGATGCCCATGTTGCCGCCGGTGCGCGAGGCGATGGCCGTGTTGATGCCGATCACTTCGCCGCGCAGGTTGACGAGCGGGCCACCGCTATTGCCGGGATTAATCGCGGCGTCGGTTTGCAGAAAGTCCTCATAATCGGCGATGCCGACATTGGCGCGGCCCGTGGCGCTGATGATGCCGGCCGTGACGGTCTGCGCCAGGCCCATCGGGCTGCCGATCGCCAAAACCCAGTCGCCGACTCGCATGGCGCTGGAGTTTCCGAGCGGCGCGGCCACGAGATCGGGGGCGTCAATTTTCAGGACGGCCAGATCGGTGTGGGAGTCGGTGCCGACGACTTTGGCCGGATAGCTGCGGCCGTCGGAGAGTTTGACCGTCACTTCGTCCGCCCCTTGGACGACGTGGTTGTTCGTCAGAATTGCGCCGTCGGTGCTAATAATCACGCCGCTCCCCAGCCCCTGCTGAGCATAGCGGCCGCGCGGCAACTGCTGCGGAATCGACTCGAAGAACCGGCGGAGCAATTCCTCCTGGTCGCCAAATCCAAACTCATCGCCAAATTCGAAAGAACGGCCCTCGGGAAACGAACGGCGCTGCGCAGCCGGGGCGACTCGCTTGGTCGAACTGATGCTCACCACCGACGGCCGCAGCGCTTGGGCCACCTCGCGGAAGGCCCTGGAAAGCTGGTCGGCATGGCGGACGGCTTCAGGCGGGGCGGCCGGGCGTGCGGTCGCCGCCACCTGTTGTTCGGCGGCCTGCGCGAGCGGCTGCCCGCCGGCCTCGTCAATGGCTTGCGAAGCCACGACCCCGGAGACAAGCAAGATGGAAGCTGCCAGCGAGGTGGCAAGCAGCGGACGGGCATGCTTCATGGAAAATCTCCTCATGCGAAAAAGTGCCGCCGACGCAAGCGCGCCAGCGCGTTTTAACTCTATGCAAATAAGCGACGGGTGGCGCGCGGCGCACCGCCGAAGGCGGAAGCCCCCCGGTGGGCCGGCAGCCGTCAGCTATCAG
>CAYZVT010000293.1:4198-6177 GCA_964481585.1 uncultured Pirellulales bacterium | reverse complement strand
CAAGGACATTGCCCTGGCGGCGGCCAAGAACGGCAAGATGGTCCTCTGCGAAAAGCCGCTGGCGATGACTGTCGCCGAAGGCGAGGAGATGTGCGAGGCGATCGAGAAGGCCGGCGTGGCGAACATGGTCTGGTTCAACTACCGCCGCGTGCCGGCGATTTCGCTCGCCAAGCAATTGGTCGACGAAGGCCGCATCGGCAAGCCGTTCCACTACCGCGCGACGTACCTGCAGGACTGGACGATCGGCGCTGACGTGCCGCAAGGCGGGGCGGCGCTGTGGCGGCTCGATGCCAACGTGGCCGGGTCGGGCGTCACCGGCGATCTGCTCGCCCACTCGATCGACACCGCCGAATGGCTCAACGGCCCGATCAAAGCCGTCACCGCCAAGACCGAAACCTTCGTCAAGGAGCGGAAGCACGTCGAGACCGGCAAGGTCGAGAAGGTCGGCATCGACGATGCCTGTATGTTCCTCGCCGTGTTTGAAAACGGCTCGATGGGCACCTTCGAGAGCACCCGCTACGCACGCGGCCGCAAGAACTACAATACGTTTGAACTCAACGGCGAGCAGGGGAGCGTCTTCTTCGACCTGGAAGACCCGCAGTACCTGCAATACTTCCAATACGCCGATCCCGACAGCGGTAAGAAGATCGAGTCGCACCTGACCGGCTGGCGGAAGATCCACGTCACCAACGCCGAGCACCCGTACATGAAACAGTGGTGGGTGCCCGGCTGCACGATCGGCTACGAACACACGTTCGTCAACGCCCTGGCCGACTTCCTCAAGGGACTCGAAACCGGCCAGCCCGCCCAGCCCGACTTCCGCAGCGGTCTGCGGACCCAAAAGGTCTGCGACGCCGTGCTCGAAAGCGCCCGCAGCGGCAAGTGGGTCGAACTCGCGTAACCTATTTCTCAGAGTGGCTCGGCATCATGCAGTTTAGCCGAGCCACTCCGTGGCTCGGACCGAAGCGTTCTGTTGAAGCGGCCGCTCGGCGCGAGCGAGCGAACCTGGCGTGGCGGGGTAGGGGGTAGACGCGGAATGTACAGCACGGCGCCGAAGGCGTTTGTCTTGGTGTTGATGCCGGTCACGCCGAGCTTCAATGACCTCTTCCGCTACGGCGTCCTCGATCCCTGCTCGCGCGCGGGAGCGTATTGCGAACGGGCGGGCGAACATCTCCATACCGAGGGCTATGTCGACAAGCTCCATCACCAGATCGCCAAAGCCGATCTCGTTGTTGCCGATCTCTCGGGACGCACGCCCGACGTGTTTTATGAGCTGGGCTACGCGCTGGCGCTAGCCAAGCCGGTCCTGCTGCTCGCGCAGCAGGAAAAAGAGATTCCCGCCGACCTGCGGCAACTGCCGCACATCGTTTACGCCGGCTCGACGACCCTGGCCGAGGAGTTTGAGAAGCGCCTCCTGTGGCTGCTCGATCACCCGCAGCAGCCGCTTGCGCGGGCCGAGCCGGCGGTGGGGCTGTTCGTCTGCGGAGCGGAACTGCGCGATGGGATGACGGCCGAGTGCCACGAGGAGGAGGGGCGGTTTTTGGTCGAGCTAGGGCTGCACAATCGCGGCCCGGTCGCCAGCGGCGACGGCGCGGTGCGGCTGTCGCTCGAAGTGCCGGACGAAATGCCCTGGGGCAGCCCCGGCATGCTCCATCTGCGGCTCCCCGACACGCGCTGGCTCTATCTGCTGCCACCGAGCGGGCCGATCTTTCCCGGCGCGTGGGATGTGAAGACCGTGACGCTCTCCGACGAAGTCGAGCCGGGCAGCGCGCAGGAAGTGCTACTCGGCGTGCATACCGCGCTAGGCACCGCGCGCTACCGCGTGACGCTCAAGGTGCCGAAGCCAGCATGAGCGATCAGCTAATAGCTGTAAGCTGTCAGCTATTAGCTGTTAACTTCTAGCTGCCAGCCGTCAGAGGCCGCAAAACATGTCCTTCCCGCGCAGGCGGGAATCCAAAGCGCCCCATCCCCATCCCCAT
>CAYZVT010000293.1:0-4098 GCA_964481585.1 uncultured Pirellulales bacterium | reverse complement strand
CCCTGATCCCTCGTCCCTGATCCCTCGTCCCTGATCCCTCGTCCCTGATCCCTCGTCCCTGATCCCTCGCCCCTCGTCCCCCATCCCTGGTCCCTGATCGCTGACCGCTGATGGCTGACCGCTAATGAACTACTTTGCCCACGGTTATCGGTTTCTCGACGAGCCTTACTTTCTGGCGGGCACGGCGGTTCCCGATTGGCTTAATGTCGTCGATCGCCGCACGCGCGTGCGGAGCCGACACGCGCAGCCGTTTGTGGATTCGGAGGATCGCGCGCTGGCGGCGCTGGCGCGGGGCATCGTGCAGCATCACGCCGACGATGCTTGGTTTCACCAGACGCGGGCTTTCGCCGAATTGTCGCTCACGCTGGGCCGTCTGATTCGCGAGCAATTGCCCGACGACGATGGGCTGCGGCCGAGCTTTTTGGGACACATTTTGGTCGAACTGCTGCTCGATGCGGAGTTAATCGCCGACGAGCCGGGGCGATTGGATGGGTACTACGGTGCGGTCGAGGCGCTCGATCCGCAGCGGGTCGAATGGGCGGTGGCCCGGATGGCCCCGCGCGGGGCGGTGCCGCTGGCGCGGTGGATTCCCCGCTTTTCGGCCGAGCGGTTCTTGTCGGACTATCAGGAGGATGCGAAACTGTGCTTTCGGCTCGATCAGGTCTTGCGCCGCGTTCGGCTGCCAGCCCTGCCGGAGCCGTTTGCCGAACTGCTTCCCGAGGCGCGCCGGCTAGTGCGGCAGCGCAAAGCGGAACTGCTGACCCCCAGGCATGGAGAAACACGTCAATGAAGTACGGGATGAATCTGCTGCTCTGGACCGGCGACCTGAGCGACGAAATGCTGCCGATTCTGGAACAACTCAAAGAGATCGGCTACGACGGCGTGGAGGTTCCGCTGTTCGCCGCCGACGATGCCAAGTTCGGCGCCTGGGGGAAGCGGCTGGACGAGTTGGGACTGGGCCGCACGGCGGTTACAATTCGCGGCCCGGAAGACAACCCGATCAGCTCCGACGCCAAGATCCGCGCCCAGGGCGTCGCGCTGAACAAAGCGGCGCTCGATAGCTGCGCGGCGGCCGGCTGCACGCATCTAGTTGGCCCGTTTCACTCGGCGCTGGGCACCTTCAGCGGCGCGGGGCCGACGGCCGACGAATGGAAGTGGGGCGTCGAGAGCATGCGCGAAGTGGCCGAGCATGCCGGCAAGGTCGGCGTGACGCTCGGCATCGAGTGCCTGAACCGTTTTGAAACGTACTTGCTCAACACGCATGCCGACGCGGCGCGCTTTGCGCGTGAGGTCGATCATCCCGCTTGCCGGATCATGTACGACACGTTCCACGCGAACATCGAGGAAAAGAACATCGCCCAGGCGATCCGCGATTGCGCGGACGTGCTGGCGCATGTGCATATCTCGGAAAACGACCGCAGCACGCCCGGCGCGGGGCATGTGCCGTGGGACGAGAACTTTGACGCGCTTAAGGAAGTCGGCTACGACGGCTGGATGACGGTCGAGGCGTTTGGGCTGGCGCTGCCCGAAATCGCCGCGGCCACCAAAATCTGGCGGCGAATGTTTAAGACCGAAATGGACCTCGCCCGCGACGCGCTGGCCTTCATGAAGTCCAACGTGGCGAAGCGCTGGGGCCAAGCGTAGCACGCCAGGCAGCTATTAGCTGTCAGCTTTTAGCTATCAGCAAGGCACGTCCTTCCCGCGCAGGCGGGAATCCAGGCTTTCGAGTCCACTTTCTCTCCTTCCCGCCTGCGCGGGAAGGACGGGAGTGGGGGCGAAGTGGGCCTGGAGGCTGCGGGCGAAAAGGCGAAAAGAGGACACCCAATCGCTGATGGCTGATTCGGATCGACCCGACGAGCAAGCTGGCGCGACCGAGCCGATGTCGCTCGAACAGTTCAGCGGCGCGCTGGCCGACCTGTTTGGGATCGGCGCGCCCGAGGCTGCCGGCGCGGCAGAGACGGAGGAAGCGTCCGCCACCGGCGAGCCGGCCGTCGCAGCGGAAGACGACGAGCAAGACGCGGTGGAAGTCTCGCCGCGTTCGATCCTCGAAGCGATGCTGTTCGTCGGTCGGCCGGACAACGCGCCGCTTACCAGCCGACAGGTCGCCTCGCTGATGCGCGGCGTCGAGCCGGACGAGGTGGATCAACTCGTCGAACAGCTCAACGCCGAGTACGCAGCCCACGGCGCGCCGTATGAGATTGTCAGCGTCGGTGCGGGCTACCGGCTTGTTTTGAGGGAGTCGTTTTATCCGATCCGCGACAAGCTCTACGGTCGAGTGCGTCAGGCGAAGCTCTCGCAGGCGGCGGTCGAAGTGCTCGCCATCGTGGCCTACAACCAGCCGATCACCGCCGAGGAGCTGAACAAGCTGCGGGGCACCGCCAGCGGGGCCATTTTGTCGCAACTGGTCCGCCGGCAACTTTTGCGGCTGGAACGCCCCGAGCAAAAGCCCCGCACGCCGCGTTACTACACAACCGAGCGGTTTTTAGAGCTATTTGGGCTAGCAAGCCTGCAAGACCTCCCCCGCAGCCAGGAGCTCGACAAGCAGTAAGACAGGGCCGGCCAGCCGTCAGTCATCAGCGATCAGCCGTCAGCAATGGGTGGCGGGGGCGCACCGCGCAAGCGGAAGCCCCCGACCGTTTGGATCTTGATTCCCGCCTCCGCGGGAATGACGTGACCGCCCTCCGCCCTCCGCCCCGGTGTTCCCGCCCCGCGCACCACACCTAACCCCTGTTTGGTCAGTAACTTACCTCCTCACCAAAAACGAGCGCAGACGCCCGCCGGGGCGGTTGCTAAAATTGGCGACCGCCTTCAGCCCCGCTTTCGCGGCCGACGATTGGCAACCGGGCCGAGGCGTGTAAAATAGAGTGGACCAAAACCTTGGGCACCGGGCCGTAGTGCGGTTCGGAAAAGAAACCTCGGCTCTCTGCTTTATCTGCACGGCTCTTTCTCGGCCGACTGCTCGATCTGATTCTTCTGCCCTGGCGCGCTATCAAGAGCACGCTCGCTTCCCATGGTCGAAACCGCCCGCCTCTCTCGCTCTCAGCGTCTGGACCAACTGCGCGCCGCACGAGGCACGATCCTCCCGTCGCTGCTGTTATGCGATTGGGCGCATTTGGCCGACGAAGTCGCCGCGCTGGAGGAGGCCGGGGTACAGATGTTGCACTTGGATGTGATGGATGGGCATTTTGTCCCGAACCTGACCTACGGGCTGCCCCTGGTGGCGGCGCTGCGGAAAGTGACGCGGCTGCCGCTGGACGTGCATCTGATGATCGACAACCCGCAGCTTTATCTCGAACAGTACATTGACGCCGGCGGCGACGTGATCACGATTCACGCCGAAGCGACCGGCAACCCGCAGCCGCTCTTGGAGCGCATCCACGCCGCCGGCGCTGCGGCCTGCGTGGCCATTAATCCGCCGACTCCGGTTGAAACGCTCCAGCCCTACCTGGATCTGTGCGACATGGTCCTGGTGATGAGCGTCATGCCCGGCTTCGGCGGCCAGAAATTTGATCCCATCGCACTCGACAAGCTACGCACGCTGCGGCAACAGGCGGGCGATCGCCTGCTGTTGGAAATCGACGGAGGCATCAACGAGCAGACGATCGCCGAGTGCCGCCAAGCCGGCGCGGAGCTATTTGTCGTTGGCTCGGCAATCTTCCAGACGCCCGACTACCGGCAAAGCGTAGCCCAACTCACTCAGTTGGCGCGATCCGTTTAATACAGAAGGCACACGGAAACCATGCTCCAGATCATTCTTATCCGTCCCGGATCGACGGAGTACGACCAGCAAGGACGCATCCAGGGTACGCTCGACATCCCGCTGAGCGACGCCGGCCGGCAGCAAGTCACCCGGTCGATTGACTCGCTGCGCAATTTGGGGATCGAGTATCTCTACGCCTCGCCGAACGAAGCGGCCGAGGAAACCGCCGAGACGATCGCCAAGGCGCTGAACCTCAAGCTCAAGACGGTCGAGAAACTTCAGAACCTCGACCAAGGGCTTTGGCAAGGGATGCTAATCGACGACGTGAAGACGAAGCAGCCGACCGTCTACCGCCAGTGGCGCGAGCAGCCCGAATGCGTCTGCCCGCCGGAAGGCGA
>CAYZVT010000292.1:0-6183 GCA_964481585.1 uncultured Pirellulales bacterium | reverse complement strand
CAGATTGAGCGCGAGCTGGCTGTCGTCCGGCTTCGCTTCGTGCGACTTGCGGAAAGCCTTTTCCGCCTCGTCGAGCTTGCCGGCGGCGAGATAACTTTCGGCAAAGAGCTGGTACGTCAGCTCCGGTTCGCCGAGCAGCGCTGCGCGCGTTTCGTCGTCTAGCCCGAACTGCTGGGGATTGGCCAGCGCGGCATCGACCACGGCAAACGCCTGGGCGGCTTTGTCGAGTTGTTCGTTGAGGAAATAGAGCCGGCCAAGTTCCAGATGGATTTGTGCGGAGTCGGCGGTGTTCTCGTCCTCCTCGATTTGCTCCAGGACCAGCTCGTAGAGCTTGAGCGCCCGCTCCCACTGGCCTTGCTCGGCCAAGTAGAGCGCCAGCCGGCGCATGAGGGCCGGGTCGGTGGGGTCTTTTTCAGCGGCGATGAGCGCGTAGCGAATCGCCTCTTGCGCATGGCCGGTGCTAAAGGCGAGCGGCACGATCTCGCGCAGGATGGCCATGCCGTGGTCGTCGTAGCGATAGGCGCGCTGGTAGCGGCGCAGCGCGGCCTCGTCTTCGCCTTTCTGCTCGTGCATCCGTCCGGCTGCAAAGAGCGCGGCGGCGTGCAGGCGGTCTTCCTCCGCTTCGGTCCGCTGTTTCTTCGGCACAAACGGCTGAAGCGGGTCTTCCAGTTGCAAGCCCCGCTTCGCGTCGGCCGCGGCGGGCGTCTCTTGGCCGATTGCCCAGGTGAAACTGAGCAGCGCCAGGGCCAAGCTGAGAAGCAGAGTGCGAGCCATGGGAAGGAGAATCTAGAGCAGTTTTCCTTTTGATGTAACCTAAGCTCCAATAGCCGGAAGGCAACGCCTTCCGGTTCAAGCGCCGCGGAGGACCGGCGAGCGTTGCTCGCCGGCTAGGGGTTACAAAAATTGGTAAAATCGCGGAAAGGGCAGGGCCGCTTACTTCGGCTTCTTCTTCGTCAGACGGCTGCTACTGGTCTTCTTGCTGCTGGTTTTTTTGCTGCTGGACTTTTTCGTACCGGAAGCCGGCGATGCTTTCTTTTTGCTGGTCGGTTGCTTCTTGGCGGGAGCCTTTTTGGCCGGTTTCTTCTTTTCGGAGGCGGGCTTGCTCTTGCTCGCGGCCGAGGGCTTGCGCTTGGTTTCCGCCGGCCCCTTGGCTTTCGCCGCCGTTTTCTTGGTGCTGCCTTTGGCGGGCGGTTCGGGCTTGGCCGCAGGTTCGGGCTTCGCAGCCGCCTCCGGCTTTTTCTCGGCGGCGGGCGCTTCCGCCGCCGGGGCTTGGCCGTCGCTGTCGGCCGCTTCGTCCTTCTTCGCGCCGCGCTTCGGCAGCCGGCTCTTGCACTCGGGGTCGATCTCCAGCAGCAGTTTCCGCAAGGAGGGCGAGTGCGGAGTGGTCCAGAAGGTGACGCCGAACTGGTGCAGCAAGGCGCCGAACTCGACCCCTTTGTTCTTCGGAATCGCCCGCTCCAAGCCCGGCACGCGCTCCTTCTTTGCTTCGCTTTCGCTCACGACGCCGAGCACGACCATCGCTTGCATCGCGCCGGTATTGACCGGAATGGCGTGGCCGCCAAGCGCGGTCTGCGTGACATAGGCGACCGAGAAAGGCGTGATGCCCTTGTACTTCTCAAGCTGTTTGACCGCCGCGCCGAGATTCTGCTTCTTCATCGGCTCCAGGTCAAAGGCATAGAGCGACTCGAAGACGCTTTGCAGCAGTTGCTTGACCCGCAGCGCCGCTTGCTCGGCATCGGGCAGCTGCTGCATCACTTCCGACAGTTCACGGACCGTGCTCACCCGCACTTCGTTCAGATCGAAAAACTTCTCCCGCAAGCCGAGGTAAGCCGCATCGGCCTGATCGGGCAGGGCGTTTTCCAGGCAGGCGGCGTAGAGCAGGTTGTCGAGCACCGCCTCCTTGGGAGGCGCGGCCGCCGGCTTGTAAGCCTTTTTCAGAGTACGGTGAATCTTGGTGAGCAGCGCTGCGCGGTTGACACTTGCCATGGATCGTACTTGTCTTGCCAATTGGGTCTAAGGAACGTCTGGCAGGCCCTGACCCTGCCCCGAGGGAGAACGCATTCCTGACTATTTTTCGGCGTCCTGATCCGTGTCGTCCGCTTCCGGCGGCGACGGTTCCTCGCGCGGCAGCACGTCCTGCAAAATCTGCGCGATCTCGATCGACTTCTTCACGCCCGGATCGACGACGAACTCCAGCCGGGGCGTGTAGCGCGTGTCGATGCGGTTGGCGACCTTTTTCTGCAAAAAGCCGGCCGCGCTGCGCAGCCCGTGCAGCGCGAGCTTTTGCTGCTGCTCGCTGCCCATGATGGATACATGGACCTTCGCTTGGCGCATATCGCCCGACACTTCCACGAACGTGACGGTCACGCCCTGGACGCGCGGGTCTTTCAGATCCGCGAGGATCGCCATGCTGACGACTTCGCGGACCGCTTCGGCCGCTTTCAATACTCGTCGTGAACTCATGAAAAACCAGGACCGCTGGAGGAAGGGGGGGAGCGACGATTTGCCGGCCGCTAATCCTCGAACTTTCGGCCGATCTCCTCCACCTTGTAGACTTCGAGCAGGTCGGCTTCCTTCAGATCGTTGTAGCCTTCGAGCTTGATGCCGCACTCCATGCCTTCGCGGACTTCCTTGACGTCGTTCTTTTCACGCCGCAGCGAACCGATCGCGTAGTCGCCGATGATCGTATTGTTGCGGATCAGGCGCGCGCGGCTGTCGCGCTGCACGGTCCCCGCCAGGATTCGGCAACCGGCAATCGTGCCGATGCGGCTGATCGTGAAGGTCTGTTGAACCAGCGCCCGGCCGGTTTCGACCTCGCGCTGTTCGGGCTTGAGCATCCCTTCCAGCGCGGCTCGCAGATCTTCGGTCACTTTGTAGATGATTTCGTAACGGCGAATCTGCACGCCCCGCTGGTCGGCCAGTTGCCGCGCCCCTTCTTCCGGCACGACATTGAAGCCGATGATAATCGCATCCGACGCGTCGGCCAGATGCACGTCGGCCTCGGTGATGCCGCCGACGGTGGCCTGCAAGACACGGATTTGCACTTCCTCGTGGTGCAGCTTGGAAAGCTCTTTTTGAATCGCCTCGATCGACCCGCGCACATCGGCCCGCAGGATGATGTTGAGCGTCTGAACTTTGCCTTCGCCGCTGAGCCGGTCGAAGAGGTTTTCGAGCGTGACGTGGTGCGCCGGAGCGCCGGCGAGCGTGCCGGTCCGGCTTTCGGCGGCCCGCTTGGCCGCGATGGCGCGGGCTTGGGCAATGTCCTGGAGCACATAGAACCGCTCGCCGGCGGCCGGGGCTTCGTCAAAGCCGGTCATGTTGACCGGCGTGCTCGGCCCCGCTTCGCTCACCTTGCGGTTCGGTTGCAGCGTGTCGTAGAGCGCCTTGACGCGACCAAAGGCCTGTCCGCAAACCACCACGTCGCCGACGTGGAGCGTGCCGTTTTGCACGATCAGCTTGGTGACTACGCCCCGGCCGCCCTCTTGTTGTGCTTCGAGACAGGTGCCGTAGGCTTCGCGCTGCGGGTTGGCCTTGTAGTCGTGTAGCTCGGCGACTGTCAGCACGGTTTCAAGCAGATCGTCAATGCCTTCGCCGGTCACGGCGCTGGTTTTGACCACTTCCACGTCGCCGCCCCACTCGCTCGGCAGCAGCCCTGCGGTGGAAAGCTCTTGGTAAGTGCGATTCACGTCGACGCCGGGCAGGTCGATCTTGTTGAGCGCCACGACGATCGGCACTTCGGCCGCTTTGGCGTGGCTGATCGCTTCTTCCGTTTGCGGCATCACGCCGTCGTCGGCCGCGACGACGAGCACGGCGATGTCGGTGACATTCGCGCCGCGTGCCCGCATCTCGGTAAAGGCTTCGTGACCGGGGGTATCGACGAAGGCGATTTTTCGCCCGTCCTTGTCGACCTCGTAGGCGCGGATATGCTGCGTGATGCCGCCGCTTTCGCCGCTGACGACATCGATGTTGATAATCCGGTCGAGCAGCGACGTCTTCCCGTGGTCGACGTGCCCGAGGAACGTGATCACCGGCGGTCGAGCAATCAACTGATCGTCGCTGTCGGCCCGTTCACGAATGGTGGTGAGCAGTTGATCTTCCAGCGAGACGTGCTGCTTGAAGTTCACCTCCACACCCAACTCGGCGGCGACGAACTCGGCCGTCTCCTCGTCAAGCTGGGTAGCCAAGCTGCCCATCGTGCCTTCGCGGAGCAGGATGCGCAGGATGTGCGCGGCGGGCACGCCGGTCGCCTCGGAGAGACTGCGGACGGTGCAGGGGAGTTCCACGGTGACGTTTTCCTTGCGCGGCGCGGCGGTACTGATGCCGGCGCGGCGCTGCCGTCGCGGTTGACGCAGGGGGCGTTCGTGTTCGTCAGAGCCAGTCCGCCGCACGGCGCGCTTGCGGTTGAGCTGCCGCGCTTCGCGGCCGCCCAGCAAGCCCTTGCCTTTGCCGTCGCCCTCCTCGGCTTCCCGGCCGGCCACGGCCTTTCCTCGGCGGGGCTTGCCTTTGAGCGGCCCCTCGGCCACCGGCTCCGGCCGCGCCTTGGTGTCGTCGCGGCGCTTGGTCTTATCTTTTTCGGCCTTGGCCTTCTTTTCGTGTCGCTGCAGGTGCTCGGCGAGCGGACGTGCCCCGCCGCTCTTGGCGGCGCGGATGGCGTCGGTCGGGAGCTTCACGTCGGGCTTCTGCGGGGCCGGCTCGTCGGCCTGTTTGCTCGGCCGTTTCAGCGGCGGTTCGCTGGGCGGCAGCGGAGCGAGAATGACCGAGGGTGTGGCGCGCTGGGGCGGTTTGGGCGGCTCGGCCCCATCGCCCTTTTTGTCGCGTTCCGCCGCCGACTTTTTCGCACGCTCGTCGAGCGCGGGAACCTTCTTGTTGACGCCCGCCGGGGCGAGATAGTCCTCGCGCCGCAGCACGGCCGATTCGGCGGGCTTTTCCGGCTTCTTTACTTCCGGCGGCTTGGGGGCGGGCTTGGGCTTGGCCGTCGCGCCACTGAGATACTGCTTAACCTTGACGACTTCGTCGTCGGTGAGACTTGCCAGCGCCGAGCCCTTTCCGGGCACGCCCGCCTTGGTGCAGATATCGACCAAGTCCTTGCTGTCAAGCTTCAACTCTTTCGCGAGTGCGTACATGCGTACCGGCAAAGTCTCATTCTCCCTTCTCGTTGCCCCGAGGCGGCTCGCCCTTGCTGGGGGAAGCGGCCGTGGGCAACTTGCTGCTTGTGATTTACCTCATTGCCGACTTCTCCTCACCTGGGGCCACGTTCGTGGTGGCTCGCTGCCAAGTGCCTATCAGGGACGGGTCGGCGATCGTTCTGCTCTTTGGGCCACGCGCGATTCTCACGTGGCGCTCTCCTGCCCAGGCTCCTCGGCCGGGGCCGTCTCGGGAGCGGCTTCCGCCGCCCCATCGGATGGGTTCGCCTCGGCCGAGGCCGTGGCTTCTTCGGCGGCACGGGCGGCCTCCTCGGCGGCCTGCGCCGCTTCGAGCCGATCTTGCTCGCGCTGGCGACGTCGCTGTTCGGCCGCGGCGGCTTCGGCCTCCTCGGCCTTCACTTCCGCTTGGCTGACGATTTGATCGACCTGCTCCTCGTTGAGACCGCCCATCTGCATCAGATCGTCCGGCTCGATTACCGAGAGATCGTCGTAGCTCAAAAAGCCCTGCTCGACAAGCTTCTCGGCCAGGCTCACGTCCATTCCCTCCAGGGCGCTGAACCCGGTGATCGCCCGCTCGATCGACTCGGCCAACTCCTCTTGGGTCATGATCTCAATGTCCCAGCCGCTCAGCTTGCTCGCCAGGCGGACGTTCTGACCACGGCGGCCAATCGCCAGGCTGAGCTGGTCTTCGCGCACCAGCACGATCGCGCGGCCGAGCATTTTGCACAAAATCACCTGCTCGACTTCGGCCGGCTGCAGGGCGTTGGGGATCAGGTCTTCCAGGTCCTCGCTAAAGCGGACAATGTCGATCCGTTCGCCCGCCAGTTCGTCGACAATGTTCTTGATGCGATTGCCGCGCACGCCGACGCACGCCCCGACGCAGTCGACGCGCGGATCGCTTGAACTGACGGCGACCTTCGAGCGGTAGCCCGGCTCGCGGGCGATGGCGCGAATTTCGATCACGCCGTCGGCGATTTCAGGAATCTCTTGCTCAAAGAGCCGCTGCACGAGTTGCGGCCGCGTGCGGCTGAGAATGACC
>CAYZVT010000291.1:0-6210 GCA_964481585.1 uncultured Pirellulales bacterium | reverse complement strand
GAGCGGCACTTCCTCTCCGGCCATGTTCGCACCCAACCAGTACCAACTGCTCGATTTCGGGCGGGGCCGTAAGCTCGAACGCTTCGGCCGTTACCTGCTCGACCGCCCCGCGCCGGCCGCCGAGGGGATAGCGCTTGGCAATGAAGCGCTCTGGCCGATGGCCGACGGGCGTTTCGAGCGCCTCGACGCGCAGCGGGGCAGTTGGCAGGGGATCGAGCACGCGGAGAGTTGGCGGCTCGATCACGCGCTCTTTTCCTTGCAGTTGCGAGCCACCGAGTCGGGACAGGTCGGCGTCTTTCCCGAGCAGGCGGCAAACTGGGACTGGATTGCCCAGCAAGTGCATACCGCCGGCCGCACGCTGAAGGTGCTCAACCTATTTGCCTACACTGGCGGCAGCACGCTCGCCGCAGCTGCCGCCGGGGCCGAAGTCGTCCACGTCGATGCCGCCAAAAACATCGTCGGCTGGGCGCGCCGCAACGCGGAGCGTTCAGCCCTGGCAGATCGACCGATCCGCTGGATCGCCGAAGACGCGGGGAAATTCGTCGAGCGCGAACGGCGGCGGGGCAACCGCTACGACGCGGTGATTCTCGATCCCCCGAGCTACGGCCACGGCCCCAAGGGCGAACTCTGGAAGCTCGATCAACACCTCGCCGATCTGCTCGCAGGCTGCAGCGCCTTGATCGAACGCAATCCGGCGTTTCTACTGGTCAGTTGCCATAGCCCCGGCATCGGCCCGGCCGAACTGGCCGCGCACCTGCGGCGGGCAATCACGGGCCTGCCCGCAGCGCCGGTTGAGGCCCAGGAGCTAACGCTCACCACCCCCGACGGACGCGAGCTGCCTTGCGGCGTGGCGGCGCGCTGGTCGCTCATTGCGGCGCGCTGAGCCGGAAGCTCACAGGCATCTTTTTATGCTGATTACCAGTCGCCAAAATCCACGCGTCAAAAGCGCCGTCAAACTCCGCGACCGCCGGCAGCGCGACAAACAGGGGCGGATCTTGATCGACGGAGCGCGCGAGATTCGCCGCGCCCTGGCGGCAAGCGTCGTGCTCGATGAAATCTTCCTCTGCCCAACCCTTACCGGCAGCCCGGAGCGCGAGGCGCTGGAACAAGAACTGCCGGCCAGCGGAGCCGAAGTGCTCTCCGTCACCGCCGAGGTGTTTGAAAAACTCGCCTATGGCGAGCGCTGCGATGGCGTCGTGGCGGTCGCCCACGCGCCGCAGCGCTCGCTCGCCGATCTCGTGCTGCCGCCTGCGGCCATCGTGGGCGTGATCGAGGGAGTTGAAAAGCCCGGCAACGTCGGGGCGGTGCTCCGCAGCGCCGATGGCGCGGGCTTGGCGGCGCTGATCGTGGCGGCGGCGGGGACCGATCTGTACAACCCGAACACGATCCGCGCCAGCCTCGGCACGATTTTTCAGTTTCCCGTCTGCACGGCCACGCCCGAGGAAACGCTCATTTGGCTGCGGACGCAAGGGCTGCCCATCTTCGCCGCGCGTCTGGAACGGGCGGTCGATTACGCCGAAGCCGATTTTCGCCACGGCGGGGCGATCGTGCTGGGCAGCGAAGCCCGTGGGCTTTCCTCGCTTTGGGAAGCCCCGGAGATCACCGGCGTTCGCCTGCCGATGCGCGGCATCGCCGACAGCCTCAACATCTCGGCCGCCGCCGCCGTGCTGTTTTACGAAGCGCTCCGCCAGCAGCGCACGCGCGGAAGCTAGCCGGGGCGTATCAGGCCGCTATTGCTCGCGCGCCGCGCGCAGAGTGTTGTAGAGCAGCATCGTGATTGTGAGCGGCCCCACGCCACGCGGCACCGGCGTCACTTTGCTGGCGACCTCGCAGACCGGCCCGAAATCGACATCGCCGACGATCCCTTCCTCGGTGCGGTTGATGCCGACATCGACCACCACCGCGCCGGGCTTGACCATCTCGGCCGTGACGAATTTGGGCCTGCCAATCGCCACCACCAAAACGTCCGCCGTGCGGGTAATCTCAGCGAGATTCTTCGTGCGGCTGTGACAAATTGTGACGGTCGCGTCCGCCCCTTCGCCGCGCTGCACGAGCATCATCGCCAGCGGCTTGCCGACAATATCGCTGCGGCCGATGATCACCACATGCTGTCCCGCGATGGGAACGCCGCTCCGCACGAGCAACTGCTGAACGCCGTGCGGCGTGCAGGGCAAGAAGCGTGGCCGCCCTTGCACGAGCCGGCCCACATTTTCGGGATGAAAGGCATCCACGTCTTTCGCGGGACTGACCGCGAGCAGCACGCGCCGCTCGTCGATCTGTGGCGGTAGCGGAAGCTGAACGAGAATGCCGTGGACCTGATGATCTTTGTTCAGCTTGGCAATCTGCGTGAGCAGCGTTTCTTCTGGCGTGTCGGACGGAAGCCGCACGAGCCGGCCTTCGATACCGACCTTCTCACACGCGCGGAGCTTGTTGCGGACATAGATCTCGCTCGCCGGGTTCTCACCCACCAAGACCGTCGTTAGGCAGGGCACGAAGCCGTTATTTTGAATAAAGTCGACCGTCTCTTCGGCGATTTCGGCTTGGATCGCCCCCGCCATCGCCCGGCCGTCGAGAATCTCTGCGCTCACGCGTCCCCCCACTTTCCCAGCTTAAGAAGTCCTGCAACCGCTGGCATTCTAACAATGCCCCCGCGACACGGATACCGGCTCAGCCGGTCGCGGGCAGCACTCCCGACCAGAGAACGAGATGGAGCACGAGGTTCGAGTAAATGCCCGCCGCCACATCGTCGGCCATGATGCCCAGCCCCTTGGGCAGCCGTTCCAGCCGGCGCGCGGGCGGTGGTTTGCTGATGTCGAAGACGCGGTGCAGCACGAAGCCTGCCACCAGTACAGTGAGCGTGTCCATCGGCACCAGAAAGAACGTGACCGGCAGTGTGACGATTTCATCGTAAATAATCGCCCCAGGGTCTTTGATCCCGCCCAGATCCCGCGCAGCCGCCGTGCAGAGCGGAACGCCCGCCCCGAGCAGCAGCAGGATCGCCCCCGCCGCCAGCACCATCGGCAGTTGCCCCACCGCCCAGGCCAAGCCCACACCCATCGCCGCGCCGAGCGTTCCCGGGGCCACCGGAGCAAACCCGACCCCCAAGCCCGTCGCCAGCCAGACGGCCGGTGTGCGGCGCACCGGAAGCGGCAGTCGGGCGGAAGGCGGCAGAGCCGGCGGCGGCGTTTCGGGGGGTCGAGTCTCCATGGCCGCCATGCTACGCAGCCCGCCACAGGTCGAGAAGCGGAAAACGAGCTGCGTCCCCTTTTTTATTGGCAAGCTCGGCCTA
This sequence comes from uncultured Pirellulales bacterium, assembly GCA_964481585.1. Classification (GTDB taxonomy): domain Bacteria; phylum Planctomycetota; class Planctomycetia; order Pirellulales; family CAYZVT01; genus CAYZVT01. The sequence goes on along the minus strand of CAYZVT010000291.1, from coordinate 2,921 downwards.
GCCGCTGCAGATTCGCCATAGCGGGAATTTTCCGCCCTCGCTATGATTCGCTTGACGGGCGGGGCAGAATGATTACAATGATACGCACGTTAGTAGACATTCTCCCCGCCGCGCCTCGTGCGTTCCCACCTGCCTTCCTTTCGACTCTCACCGTTTGCGGTTTGCTATGAGTACCGAAACATCTGCGAAGCTCAGCGCCACGGAAAAGATCAAGACCGACAGCCAATACCTGCGGGGCGAAATCGCCCAAGAGCTGACGGACGAAAACGACTTCTTCGGCAAAGACAGCATCCAACTGCTCAAGTTTCACGGCACCTACCAGCAGGACAACCGCGATCTGCGCTCCCTGCGGCGGGAAGCCGGGCAGGGCAAAGCCTATAGCTTCATGGTCCGCACGAAGATCCCCGGCGGCAAGCTCACCTCCGAACAATTGCTCGCCGAGCTTGATCTGTGCGACGAGATCGGCAACACCACGCTGCGGATCACCACCCGTCAGGGATTGCAGTTGCATTGCGTGCTCAAGCGCAACCTGAAGCGAGCCATTAGCCGTATCAACGAAGTGCAGCTTTCGACGCTGGCTGCTTGCGGCGATGTCGAGCGCAATGTGATGTGCTGCCCCGCGCCGCACCACCACGACGCGGTGCATGACCAACTGCAAAAGCTAGCGGATGAGGTTGCCGCGCATTTTTGCCCCCGCACGACCGCCTATCACGAAATCTGGATGACCGATCCCGACAGCGGCGAATCGACGCTCGTCGGCGGCGGCGAAAACGGGCATGTGGTGGAACCGCTCTACACGGAGTCCTATCTGCCGCGCAAGTTCAAGACTGCCGTCGGGCTGGCGAGCGACAACTGCGTCGATCTCTACGGCAACGACTTAGGGTTGATGGCGGTCGTCGAAAACGGTCAGATCCTCGGCTACAACGCGGTCGTCGGTGGGAGCTTCGGCGTCACGCCTTCGGCCAAAAAGACCTTTCCGGCCATCGCCAAGCGGCTGTGCTTCATCAAGCCTGAGCAAGTGATCGACGTCGCCACCGCAATCGTCAAGGTGCAGCGCGACTTTGGCAACCGCTCGGACCGCAAGGTCGCGCGGATGAAGTACCTCATCGCCGAGTGGGGTATGGAAAAGTTCAAAGCCAAGGTCGAGGAGTACTATGGAGCTCCGCTGCCCGAACCGCACGAACAAGACGTTCACGGCTACGACGACCACATGGGCTGGCACGCGCAGGGCGATGGCCGCTGGTTTTATGGCCTCAATGTCGAAAACGGCCGGATTCAGGACACCGAGCAGATGCAGCTCAAGACGGCGATTCGTGAGATTTGCACGACGCTCAAGCCCGGCATCCGCCTGACGGCTCACCAGAGCATTTTGTTCACTAATCTCGCCTCGGAGGACCGCGGCGCGCTGGAAGAAATTCTCCGCCGGCATGGCGTGAAGCTCACCGAGGAAATCTCGACGGTGCGCCGCTGGTCGATGGCCTGTGTCGCTTGGCCCACCTGCGGGTTGGCGATTACCGAGAGCGAGCGTATTTTGCCGAGCATCCTCGACCAACTTGAGGTGGAGCTAGCGCGGTTGGGTCTGTCGAAGGAGATCTTCACCCTTCGCATGACGGGCTGCCCGAACGGTTGCGCTCGGCCGTACAACTCCGACATCGGCTTGGTCGGCAAAGCGGCCGATCGCTATACGATCTTCTTGGGCGGGCGACTGCTCGGCAACCGGCTCAACACGATCTACAAGGATCTCGTGCCGGCGGAGGAGATCGTACCGACGCTCGTGCCGGTCTTTGCCTACTTCAAGAACGAACGCCACGAGGGCGAGACGTTCGGCGATTTCTGCCATCGCAAGGGCATGGAGGATTTGGCCGCCTGGAGCGAAAGCTTCTTGGCCCAAGCCTCGTAAACGAGTGCTTGCTTCAAGGTGGTGGCCCATGCACACGACGCGGCTTGCTCCGTCGCCGACCGGGGCCTTGCATCTGGGCAACGCGCGTACATTCCTGGTCAACTGGCTGCTCGCCCGTCAGCGCGGCTGGCGCGTGGTGCTGCGGATCGAGGATCTCGACGGCCCGCGCATCAAGCCCGGTGCCGACCAACAAGCGCTCGACGATCTAAAATGGCTCGGCCTCGATTGGGACGCTGGCCCCGTCTATCAGTCGCCACGGCTCGCCGAGTACGCGACGGCGCTAGAGCAGCTTTTGCAAAGCGGTGCGGCATACTACTGCGTTTGCAGCCGGAGCGAAGTCGCCTCAGCCGCCAGTGCGCCCCATGCCGAGGATGGCGCGCTGGTGTACCCGGGCACCTGCCGGGGACGGTTTTCGAGCGCCGCCGAAGCCCGCGCGGCCGGCCGCGAGCCGGCGGTGCGATTTTCCGTGCCCGATGAAGTCATCACCTTCGACGACCGCTTCGCGGGCCGCCGCAGCTTTCGCGTCGCCGAGGAATTGGGCGATTTTGTGATCGCCAAAGCCGACGCGACGCCGGCTTATCAGTTGGCGGTGGTGATCGACGACGCGGCGAGCGGCGTGACGCAAGTCGTGCGGGGCGCTGATCTGCTCGACTCGACGCCACGACAAATGCTGCTCTACCGCGCGCTGGGCATGGCCGAGCAGACTGCCGAGTATTGGCATCTGCCGCTGGTGGTCGGCACCGATGGCCGCCGGCTCGCCAAGCGGCACGGTGATACGCGCCTCAGCTACTACCGACAGCAGGGCGTGCCGCCCGAGCGCGTCTTGGCCCTGCTGGCTCGCTGGAGCGGCATCGCCACGGCGGGCGAGGCCCTGACCGCTGCGCAACTTCTCGCACGATTCGACATCGGCCGACTACCCAAAGAGCCGGTTGTGTTCACCGAGCAAGACAATCGCTGGCTGCTCGGCAAGTAAGACCGACAACTGCCGGGATTTAAAAATCCGCCGTGCGTGCGACGGGTG
>CAYZVT010000290.1:0-6223 GCA_964481585.1 uncultured Pirellulales bacterium | reverse complement strand
GCTCACGGCCAAGATGACCCCCTCGCGGGTTAGCAACAGAGCCGTCTCCGAGAAGAGACGCGTCGTCGCGAGAAAGGCTTCGGGAGAGATCACCGGCGGCTATCCTCTGAAGTATTCGCGACCGACGGCGGCTTCGGCCTCGTCGCCCGGCTTCAGATGCACCACAATCCGGCATCCGGCATCGCCGCGGGCGATCGCCTCCTCGATGACCACTTTCGCGTAGCCGAGATTCTCCGCCGCAATGATCCCAAACACATTGGAAGTCATCATGCACAGCGAAGGGCGGTCGTGAACCTTTTCGGCAAACGGGCAGACGCGATTGCCGAACACAATCTTGGTGTCGTCTTCTTCGATAATGTAGAAGTCTCCCTGAATCCGCCGTTTCAGATCGACGAGCACGGCCGCGACCTGTTCGCGGCTGAGCCGCTCAAGTTGCAGCGCGCTGCGATAGCTCTCGTTGATCTGGTCGCCAATCCGCTGTCCAACTACGGAAATAAACCCCGCCGCTTCCTCCAGCCCCACCACATCTTGCAGCGTGCCGGACAACTCGCGCAAGAGCGTGCGCAGGAAGAGATCGCGCTGGAGCGGCACGGCCGCATTCTCCACGACCGGCAAATGCATTGTTTTATCATCCATCCTAGCTCCACCTCCTCGCACAGCCGACCCCGCCGGCGATTTGCCCCTTCCTAAATGCCTAGTCCGCTACCATTAGTTTATGATATGGGCTGCGAACGTTGAAGAACATCGAAGCGGCAGCGTCTGAACTTTCTGCGCTTCCATCAACGGCGATCCACGCCATGCTGTCAAGACAGACGCGCCGCAACGCCCTCAGTCATGGGGGATTCCCCCATACCCCAACCTCAGGAGTGCAAGTGCGCAGCCAGTCGCACCGCGCGCAGGACCCGAAGCGCGGGTAGGAAACACAGCGCGGTTGCGCGGAGTGCCCGCGCTTAAGGGGCGGTCTGCTGCAGCCCCTTTTCGCCCGCAATCGCCAGGCCGGTTAGCCGCTCTAGCCTTACCGTGACCGAACCCCCTGCTGGCTCGATTCCCGCCTTCGCGGCAAGGACATGGTGCGAGCGAAGGACGTGTCGGTAGAGAAGCGTTTCAACGCAGGACGCTGCGAGCGAAGCGAGCGGGAGCCTAGAGCTTGGGCACCGGAATGGTGACCGGCTTCCGCTTTGTGGGCTTGGGATTCTTCGGCGGCTTGTGATAAACCGGCTTGAACGTCACGCCAAAGCCGCGCCGCAGTTCCCACTCGGCGCGTGCCGCCCAGGGCGTGCCAGGGTGCTGGGCGATGACCTGCTCGAACATGGCCCGTGATTTGGCAATCGTTTCGGCGGTTTGTTCGCCGGTAAGCGTTTCGTTGTACGAGCCTAGATGCCAAGCCGTGAGCCGATAGCCGCCCGGCTTCTCAAACGGCACCGCATCCGGGTTCTTCAAAAATGTTTCCAGCCGCGCGCCGTACTCGATCACGCGCACTTGATAGGCGAGCAACTGCGCATAGAGCAGATCGCAATTGGCCTGCCAGCGGCGCGAGGTTTCTTTCGCCCGCAGGTGCTGGATCGACTCCCAGGCCTGCGTCGCCGCGACGAGGTACGTGAGATAAGTCTTGGCCTTTTGCAGTTCCGCCTGCGCTTGCTTGAAAAACTCGTCGGGCCGGCCCGCAAAGTGGTGCCTCAGCTCGATGATCTTCTGCACTTCGGGATTGTACGGGTTCAGATCGTACACGATCTTGAACAGCGTCCGCTGCAATTCGCTCGTTTCGCGGTCTTCGATCACCTCATGCCGCGCCCGCAGATCGGGCTGGTAGAAACGCATTTGTTCGAGTTGATAGAGCCGCTTCTCGCTTTGCACGACCTTGGCCTCGACGCTCGGCAGCATGAAGAAAATGCCGTTCGTCTCCCGCGCGATCCGCGCCTGCTCGTAGGGGCCAAAGCCGCTGGAGAACGAGTCGTGGCGGCGGCGGAAGCCGTCGGTCTGCAACTGTTCGACAAACGCCGTCTCCGGGCCACGATCGATCGGCAGCCAGTGCGTGTGCCCCGTCTGCGGATGCCGCCAAGCGATGTGGGCATAGGGATAGCCGAAGACCGCTTCGCGGCCGAGGATGTAAACCGGGCACTTGACCGACTTGGCAGCCTCAATCGCCGGCTCAAGGTAGGTGTCATTGTTATCGCGATCACCGCTTTCGTCGGTCACGATCACGAGCATCATCTGCCGGCCGGTTTTACTCGCGTAACCCCTGTGCTGGGAGACCGCCATGCCGATTGCTTGGAAGGTCATTTCCTTGCCCGACGGGTCGACCGGCACGTCGTCGATCGCGCGCTTGATCTCATCGAGACTATTGGTAGGCACTTTCAGATGTTTGGCGTAGCCCTCGCCAAAGCTCACCACCGACGTCATCAGCGCATCGCCGGTGGCTTCTTGGCGCTGGCCCAACTCGGCGTACACGCGATCCAGCCGATCGCGGATCTCCTTTTGATCGTCCTTCATGCTTTCCGACTGGTCGAAGACCCAGATCAGCAGCACGTCGCCGGTGCTGAGCCGCATGAGGATTTCTTGCACCAGACGGTCGAGCGCCGCCCCGTAGTCTTTCACCACCGCCCGCGCCACCCCGCGCGCCCCGGTCGGCACGGCGCCGGCGAGTTGCTGTTTGCCGGGCAGCCCGGTGAGCGGATCGGAGAAGGAGACGCTCGTGCCGGTGACTTGGGACGCCACGGCCGGATCGAGCGAGGGCTGCTGCGTCATTGCCGGCGCTCCGCCACCGCCGGCACTGGCCATCGCCGTGGCGACGGCTTGCGCGGCGGCTTCGGCTTTTTGCTGCATTTGCGACTGGACGGCGACTTCAATCTCGGCGGTCTCTTCCGTCTCGGAAGTCGAAGCCGTCAGCGGCGGGAGCATCTCTTGCGCGATGCGCGGCAGCGCCCAAAGCCCGAGGAAGACGAGCACCACAAAGTGCAGAATCATCGAGCCGACGACGGCCGAGCTACCCTGCCAGAACCGACGGCGCGCCCAGAGTCCCTTCAGCCCCGCCAGCAGCCCGCCTTGGGCCGCCTCCGAACTCGGCTGCTCGTCCGCGACGGCCTGCGTCGTCTCCTCCACCAAGGCCGAAGCAACCGGCGCGGCGCGCCGCCCGCGCGGCTCGGCCGCTGACTCCGTCGCCTTCGCCTTTTCGGCCGCAGCCGCCGGCTTGGCAGGCCGCGCCGCAGGGGGCGACGCGGGGCGTTCTTGCTTGCGGGGCGCGCGGGGCGTCGGGGGCAAGACGACGCTCGACTCAGGTTGCGAATTGCTGCGCGGCATGCACGTCTCCAGGTAGCACTCAGCCCAAGGTCGGCTCGACTAGAACAGTTCGAGCGACTTCGTCCGCTTTATTCCCGCGCTCAGAAAAAATGAGCCGGATCGACTCAGCAAGAGCTTGCTTTTTTGAGGGAACCCCCATTAAGGCTAGCCGGGACGGCCCCGGGACGTCAAGCAACTCCCGACCGTACCTTGCCCCACAACCGCCGCAAAACTCCCGCAAAATGCGCTGCTCCCAGCTTGCCTCCGGCCCTTTCCCCCGCCGCTGCGACGCCCGACTCCGCCGCCCGCAGACGAAACTGGATAAAAATGTCTTGTTACGCCCGCCAGCCCACGGTATCATCCTTTCTGGACAGCGCAGTCCGATTGTCTTCGATGCCGCTGGCGGTTCCCTGCGAATCCCACTCTCTCTCTATATTCCTCCAACCCGCGAGAGGTCACATGCTTAGCGAGCATACCATCCAGATCGTCAAGGCCACCGCCCCGGCAGTGGCTTCTCATGCCGAGGCCATCACCCGGCGGTTCTATTCGCTCATGTTCGAGGGCGACCCAGAAGTACGGATCTATTTCAACCCGGCGCACCAGCACTCCGGCGGTCAGCAACGGGCGTTGGCCGGCGCGATCTGCGCGTATGCGGCCAACATCGACAACCTCGGGGCACTTGGGCCGGCTGTGGAACTAATCGCCCACAAGCATTGCTCGCTCGGCATTCAGGCGGAGCATTACCCGATCGTCGGTAAGCACCTGCTCGTGGCGATCAAGGACGTGCTGGGCGACGCGGCGACGGAGGAGATCATCGCCGCCTGGGGCGAAGCGTATGGCTTTTTGGCCGAGGTCTGCATCGCCCGCGAAGCGGCCATTTATCAAGAGCAGCGCGAGGCGGTCGGCGGCTGGAATGGCTATCGGCCACTGGTCGTCGAGCGGAAGGTGCCCGAAAGCGAGCTCATCACCTCGTTCTATCTCCGCCCTGCCGACGGCGGCGCGCTAGCTTCTTTCAAGCCCGGCCAGTACATCACCGTCAAGATCGACCACCCGAGCCTGCCGACCTCGCCCCGGAACTACAGCCTCTCCGATCGGCCTGGAGTGGGCCACTATCGCATCAGCGTCAAGCGCGAGCCGCGCCTTGCGGCGAACGCTCCGGCAGGGCTGGTGTCGAACTATCTGCACGACCAAGTGCAGCCCGGCGACACGCTCCACATCGGGCCGCCCTGTGGCGAGTTTACGCTCGACCCGGCGCAGGCGAACGGCCGGCCGATCGTGCTGCTCTCCGGCGGCGTCGGCATCACGCCGGTCCTGTCGATGCTCAAAAGCCTGGTCCACCACGGCGTCACGACGCCGATCCACTTCATCCACGGCGCGCTGAACAGCCGTACCCACGCCCTGGGCGGCGAAGTCCGCAGACTGGCGGCCGAATGCCCCAACCTGCACCCGCACTTCTGCTACAGTGAACCGCTCGCCGACGACCTCGCGCAACAGAAGTGCCATAGCACGGGCATGATCGACGCAACGCTGCTCCGCAGACTCCTGCCGAACCACGACGCGGAATACTACCTCTGCGGACCCAAACCGTTCCTGACCGGCCTCTACAAAGGCCTGCAAGAGTGGGGCGTAGACGAAGCGCAAATCCACTTCGAGTTCTTCGGCCCGCGGCAGGATCTCTAAACACCTCGAAGTGAGCTGTAGCGACGACTCGGCTTGCGCAAAGCGTTGATCCCACGCAGTACCTGATTAGCCCGCTAGCACGGCGCCAGGCATTGCTAGCGCCGTGCGCTGCGCAACCGATGCTGTGCGCTCGCGTAGCCGAGTGCCGGTCACGGATTGCTTGCTTTCCGCCGCCGTGTCAACACGACGGCAAGAACCTGCGGCACCAGGTTTTTTTCCGTCCATGATGCCGCAGACGTGTCGACGAAAACGATGCTCCGCACGGGTTCCGAAGTTCGGGCAGATTTCCTAAAATTCCCTGGAGACGAACACGCCGATCCCGCAGGCGGTCGGCCCGCCTCCACGAGCAAGGAGAATTCCCATGCAACTTACCAAGACGATCTGCTTCGCGGCCCTCGCCAGTGTCGGCCTCACGCTCGCCGCCCACGCCGCCGAACATACGAAAGAGTCGCTCTCCCAAATCAAGAAGAAGATTGACGACCAGAAGGCGGTCCTCGTGGACGTGCGGGAGAAGAAGGAATGGGACGAGGGGCACATCGAGGGGGCAATCTTCCTGCCCCTGAGTGCAGTTCAGGACGGGCTGTCCAAAAAGGAACTGAAGAAGCTCCCGAAGGACAAAACCCTCTACGTCCACTGTGTCGTCGGCAAGCGGGCACTCACGGTGGGGAACGCCTTGGAGAAGTACGGCTACGAGATCCGAGTGGTCAAACCCGGCTATAAGGAGATGATTTCGGCAGGCTTCCCCAAAGCCCAGCCTTGAGAGCCTCGCGCTGCACGGACTCCTGAACCGACAGCGACGACAACCCAGGCCCCAATCCTAGCTGAACAGCTATCAGAACGGCTCGCCAAGCGGGACAAAAAACAGCCACTCGTCCAGCCGGGCGAGTGGCTGTTTCTTTGCCATCGCGAGGCGGCGGGCATCGAACCTGCGCAAGAAATCGAAGCAACCGGCAGCGACTCAAATAGTTGCCTCCTATGCGAATCCTGCCGCGCTGCACGAATGCGGCCGAAACTGTCTCTGCCTGTGGCAATTTGACGCCGACTTGCAAAAGGTCGTCCAGGCATGGAACCAACAGCCGCCCGCAATCCAAATGGCCGTGCTGGGGCTGGTACGGTCGCAGAAGGCGGGAACATCAGCCCCCGAAGGGGTCGCCGAAAGACGGAGCCGCGAGCGATTGCAGGACGGCGGCTAAAGAACTATGTGCTTATTGAGTTTTTGAAAGTTCATCTTGGGCTTGCTGCGAAATGGGTACATATGTACAGTAAT
>CAYZVT010000289.1:0-6237 GCA_964481585.1 uncultured Pirellulales bacterium | reverse complement strand
ACGGCAAGGTCGTGATCATGACCGACGCCGACGTGGACGGTTCGCACATTCGCACGCTGCTGCTGACGTTCTTCTATCGCCAGATGTACGATCTGGTCAAAGGCGGCCATATCTACGTCGCCCAGCCGCCGCTGTTCCGTGTGCGTCAGAAGAAGGACACCTACTACGTCCAGACCGAAGACGAGATGAAGACGCAGCTTTTGGAGCTAGGTCTGGCCGACTCGGTCTTCGAGGGTGAAGACCGCGAGATCGCCGGCGAAACGATGGTCCGGCTCTGCAAAACGCTTGCTCAGCTGGAAGACGCGGTGATCGCGCTGGAGCGCCGCGGCATTAGTCTCAGGGTTCACGCCTTGCGGGCCGATCCGCAGACGGGCAAGCTGCCGATCTTCCACGTCTTTGTCGGCACCGGAGAGCACTGGTTCAGCAGCCGCGAAGAACTCGATGCCTTCGTCGAGCAGCAAGAGGCCGAGATGGGCCAAGACATCGACGTAGCCAAAGCCGAGGGCAACGGCCATGCCGAGGACGGCGCCGCGCTCGCCGCGTCGCCGCTGCACATCGTCGAGCTGCACGAAGTGCGGACGATCAACACGCTCTTGGCCGATCTGGCGGAGTTAGGCTTCGGCATCGAGTCGCTGATTCCGCAGGAGCGGACCGGCATCGAAGAACCTCGCTACACGCTTCGCCGGGGCGAAAGCACGATCGGCCTGGACGATCTGCGCGGGCTGGTGCCGGCCATCCGCGCGGCGGGCGAAAAGGGGCTGCAAATCACCCGCTTCAAAGGGCTGGGTGAAATGAACGCCGAAGAACTCCGCGAAACGACGCTCGACCCCGCCAACCGCACGCTCCTGCAAGTCCGCATGGAAGACGCCGGCGCCGCCGACGAACTCTTCCGCGTTCTGATGGGCGAAAAGGTCGAACCCCGCCGCGAGTTCATCGAAAAGCACGCCCTCGAAGCGCGGAACCTGGACGTGTAAAAACGCCCGCGTTTCTTTCCGACGGGTGGCGGGGGCGCACCGCGACAGCGGAAGCCCCCGGAGGCTAGCGGTCAGCCGTCAGCTTTCAAGAATCAGTCATCAGCAGTAGCCGCCCTTCCCGCGTAGGCGGGAAGGGCGGCTTTGCGTTGGGTGCCACGGGCGTGAGCACCCGTGCTCTTTCCGAGAGACGGGATCGCTTGCCGCAGGCGGACAGGTGCGGGAGAGGTTTCGCTGCAGTCGGCAATCCTTGTTCGGCGGCGAACCGCTGAGGTGCTTCGCACCGACCTCGCACCTCAAAGGAAATGCACGGGCGCATGCGCCCGTGGCGTCCGGCGAGCCAAGATTTCTGAACCTTCCGCGCAAAAGACTGGGGCGGCTCTGTAGCGAGTCGCCCCGGTTTTTCTGTTGCGCTACTGCCATGTCGGCTCATGACCGACGCCGAAAAACTTGCACGGGAAAATTCGTCTCCGGGCAAGTAGCGTGACGCGGCCGATTTTGCGGTATCATGGGTGGCGCCGGGTGCCACCGCCGACCGGCAACGAGAGCGAGTCATGATACGCCGGGTGCCACTGCTGGCTTGTCCAGCAGTGCTATAGGGCGACGTGGCTCGCGGATTGAATTTGCCCTGACCAAGAGGTGACGGGGAAGCTCCGTCCCGCAGGCTGAGGCGTGGTTGGTTTCCCATTCCCGCTACCCTACTCGGCGGCAAGTCAAGATCGGTGGGAGCACTGCTGGACAAGCCAGCAGTGGCACCCGGCGCCGTAAACCGCGAACCGCAAACGGAGAGGCACCGATGAAATTCATCCATGTTGCCGACGTGCATCTCGATAGTCCGCTCAAAGGACTCGAAAGCTACGAGGGCGCGCCGGTGGATGAAATTCGCGGCGCGACGCGGCGGGCGCTCGAACGGCTGGTCGATCTGGCGATTGACGAGGAAGTGGACTTTCTGCTCATCGCCGGCGATTTGTACGACGGCGATTGGAAGGACCACAACACCGGGCTGTTCATGGTCCGCCAGATGAGCCGTCTGCGCGAGGCGGGCGTGCCGGTGTTCTCGATTCGCGGGAACCACGACGCCGATAACAAGATGACCAAGTCGCTGCGGATGCCCGACAACGTCACGTCGCTCTCGGCCAGCAAGCCGCAGACGGAACTGCTCAGGCATCTGGACGTGGCGATTCACGGCCGCAGCTTCGCCAAGGCCGCTGAGACGGAAAATCTCGCCGCCCAATACCCGGCGGGCGATCGCGGTCTGTTTAACATCGGCCTATTGCATACTTCGCTCGATGGCCGCGAGGGGCATGCTGCATACGCTCCGTGTTGCCTGGACGATCTGAAGCGCAAGGGCTATCAGTATTGGGCGCTGGGGCACGTCCACACTCGCGAAAACGTCGTTGAGGACGACCCGCCGATCGTCTTTCCCGGCAACCTGCAAGGGCGTCACGTGCGCGAGTGCGGGCCGAAGGGCTGCCAACTGGTGCAGGTCGATTCGGGCGGAAGGCCGCGCTTGGAGTTCCGCCCCCTCGATGTGTTGCGGTGGGAGCATGTGCAGGTCGATTGCTCCTCGGCCGAGGCGGCGGACGACGTGGTGGATCTTTGTAACCAGCAATTGCAGCACTGCGTCGACATGGCCGAAGGGCTGCCGCTGGCGGTGCGGATCACGCTGCGCGGAGCGACCCGCGCGCACGGGCAGCTTTTCGCGCGCCCGATCGACTGGATGAACCAGATCCGCGCCGCCGCGATTGTGACTGGCGCGGGGCGCGTGTGGGTCGAGAAAGTGAAGTTCCGCACCTCGCCCGCCGGCTCGCTCGACGAGCTGGCCGCCGACGGCCCCCTCGCGGAATTGGTGCGCTACATGCACGAGCTAAAATCCGATCCACGGCAGTTGGCCGAATTGGCGGAGGAGTTCACGCCGCTGCTGAAAAAGCTGCCAGCGGAGTTGGTCACGGGGGACGAGGCGTTGGCGCTCGACCAGCCGCTCCAACTCGCGCAGTTGCTCGCGGAGGTGGAGCCGCTGCTGGTCAACCGTTTGCAAGCGCAGGAGGCCCAAGCGTGAAGATTCTGCGACTCGATCTGCGGGCGTTTGGACCGTTCACGGATGAAGTGCTCGACCTGGCTCAAGGGCGGCAAACGCTTCATTTGGTGTACGGTCCGAACGAGGCCGGCAAGAGTTCGGCGCTGCGGGCGCTGCGGAATTTCTTCTTCGGGATTCCCGCGCGGAGCGGCGACAACTTCATCCATCCGCACACGAAAATGCGCGTGGGGGCGATGCTTGAGACGGCGGACGGCCGCGTCTGGGAGTTCATGCGACGCAAGGGGAATCGCAACACGCTGCGCGACGCCGCCGACGAGAAGCCGGTGCAAGAATCGGTCTTGGCCGAGCTATTGGGCGGCGTGGACGAAGTCTCTTTCGAGAAGCGCTACGGCATCGGCTATGAGGAACTGGTGCAGGGCGGGCGCGACATCGTTCAAGGCGGCGGCGATCTGGGACATTCACTCTTCGCGGCCGCCAGCGGCATCGCCAATCTCAATGCGGCCCAGGCCCAACTGGACGCCGAAGCAGAGGCGCTGTTTTTGCCCTCGGCACGTATCCGCCAAATCAACAAGTCGGTCAACGAGTACCACGATCTGCAAAAGCAGATCAAGGAGTGTCTGCTGCCGACCGCACGCTGGCGCGAGCACGATCGGCTGCTGCGCGACGCGGAAGCGGAGCGGGCCGAGGTGCGGCAAACAATTCAAGCCAACCTTCGTCGTCAGGCCCTGTTGGAGCGCGTCGCGCGGGCGATTCCGATTGCCGCGCGGCGGCGACAGATTTCGGGCGAGCTAGAGCCGTTGCGAGAGGCTCCGCTGCTGCACGAAGAGTTTGCCGAGCAGCGTCTGAAAACGGCGACCGCGCGCGAGGTTGCCGCGAAGACAGCGGAGCGCGAACAAAAAAACCTTGCCCAACTCGAAGAGGCGCTCGGGCAGTTGGGAGAACCGGCCGAAGTGCTCCAGCACGCCGAGGTAATCGCTCAACTGCAGCAGCGGCTTGGCAGCCATCAGAAGGCGATGGAAGACCGGCGGCTGCGCGTCGCGGAGCGCGAGGTGGCGCTGAACACCGCCCGCGCGCTGCTGAAGGAACTGGGCCGCGATGACCTGCAACTGGACGAGGCGGACCAACTGCGGCTGACCCGCGATCAGCACGTGCGGATTCAGAATCTGGGCAACGAAAAGAGCAAGCTCGTCGAGCGGGTGGAAACGACTCAGGCGAACCAGGCCGAGGTCCGCGAGCGCTTGGAGGAAGTCGTCCGCCAGCTTCAAGCCTCCCCGCCCCCGCGCGACGAGCATGCGCTGCGGGCGGCGCTGGAGGCCGCGCGCGACGCCGGGCCGCTCGAAAAACAGCTCGCTCAGTTGCAGGCCGAACAGACTGCCGCTGCCAGCGAGACGGAGCTTGCCTTGTCGAAGCTCGGCGGTTGGTCGGGCACGCTGGCCGATTTGCAATCGCTTCCTCTGCCGGCCGACGAGACGATCGACCGCTTCGAGCAAGAGTTGGGAGATTTGCAGCAGGAGCTAAAAACGCTCCGCGCGAGCGCTGCGGAGTGCGAGAAGGAAGCCCAGGATTTAGACGAACAAATCGACAAGCTGCGCCGCGCGCAGGACGTGCCGACGGAAGAGGACTTGGCCGCCGCGCGGCAGCTTCGCCAGCAGGGATGGGAATTGGTGCGGCAAGCGCTGAGCGGCCAAGCGATTCCGCAAGCGGCGCTTGCCGCTCTCCTCCAGCAGTTGCCCGGCGCGGAAGACTTGCCGCAGGCATTCGCCGACGCGGTGGCGCGGGCGGACCATCTTGCCGACCGCCTCCGCCGCGAGGCAACGCAGGTGGCGGAAAAGGCGCAGCTCCTTGCGCGCCGCGACACGCTCGCCCGGCGCGTCGAGTCGATCCGGCTCAAGCAGCAGCAGACGCTCGAATGTCACGAGCAGCTAGAGCGCCAGTGGCGCGAGGTATGGACTCCGGCGGGCGTCACGCCGCTTTCGCCTCGTGAAATGCGTGCCTGGCTGCGGCAAGCGCAGTCGCTTTGTAGTGACGCGCAAGCGCAGCGAACCAAGCAGCGCGAGATGGAGCGGCTGGAAGCGGCGCTCGTGGAACACCGCAGCGCACTGCTCGCGGCACTGGCGGCGGTCGGACAAGCACCGCCGGAGCGCGAGCCGAGCCTCGTTCAGCTCATCCGGCGAGCCGACATGGTTGCGACCGCGATCGAGGACGAAAATTGCCAGCGCCAGCAGCTTGCGGAGCAACAAGAGAAGCTGAAGCGCGATCTGGAAAAGAGCAATCGTGCCACGGAAAGCTCGGCTCAGCAATTGGCCGATTGGGCCCAGCAATGGGCGGAGGCGACTAAGCCGCTACGGCTGCGCACGGGTGCTGAGCCGGCCGAGGCAAACGCGGCGGTCGAGGCCACCAAGGCGCTGCTGGACCACACGAAGGACGCTCGTTCGCTGGAGCAGCGAATCGAAGCCATCGACCGCGACGCCGACGTCTTTCGAGCCGATGTGAGAAAGACCTCCTTGTCCGCCGCGCCGCATCTGGCCAGCGAGTCGGTGGAACAAGTTGAGCACGTCGTCGCGCAGCTAGTCGACCTGATGAACAAGGCCAGGACGGTCGAAGCGCAGCGTGCGCATCTGCAAGAGCAACAAGTGGTGGCTCGCCAGCGGCTTGAGGCGGCGGAGCACGAATGCCAGCACGCCGCGATCTCGCTGAAAAACATGTGCCAGGAAGCCGGCTGCCAGCAGCCGGAGCAATTGCCCGAGGCCGAACAGCGCTCGCAGCGGCGGCGGGAGTTGGAAAGGAAACTCGGCGAGATCGACCAACAGCTTGCCGAAATCGCGGGCGAGCAGACGCTCGACGAGTTCCTCGACAACCTCGCCCAGTACGCGCAGCAAGAGGTCCTGGCGGAATTGCAGCAGTTGCAGGACGAGGGCGAACGTCTACGTCAGCGCGAAAGCGTGCTTGGCGAGACGATCGGCCAGCAGCGCCGGGAGTTGGACTGCATGGATGGCAACGCCCGTGCCGCCGAAGCTCGCCAGCAGGCCGAACAGCTCCTTGCCAAGCTGCGCGGCGACACGGAGCAGTATGCTCGGCTGCATCTAGCGGCTGTGGTGCTCAAGCGGGCAATCGAGCGTTACCGCAAGCAGCATCAGGGTCCGGTTCTGGAACGAGCGAGCGAACTGTTCTCCCGGTCTTGGGGCCTCGCTCCCCGCGAGATGGCCGACCTCGGCCGCGGGCTCGCGC
>CAYZVT010000288.1:0-6238 GCA_964481585.1 uncultured Pirellulales bacterium | reverse complement strand
CTACCAGGACCCGCGGCGCGGCTTGCTCCGCACCCGCGTGGCGAATAACTGGAACGTGACGAAGCCGACGCTCGACACCAACTTTTATACGGGCGAGCAGAAGGCGCTCGTCCGCTCGATCTTTGAGGGCATCATCCAGCCCGACTGGCACGCGCGGATCGACAAGCAACTTAAGGACGACGCCGGCGGCTTTGGCAACGATCAGAGCATCGCCATCTTCGGCAGTCCGGGCGAGGGCAAATTCGAGTTCGTCATGACCGGCCGGCACATGACGCTCCGCTGCGATGGCAACTCGGCCGATCATGTCGCCTTCGGCGGGCCGATTTTTTATGGCCACGCCGCCGCCGGATTTGATGAGCCGTCGGACCACGCCGGCAACGTCTTCTGGCCGCAAGCCGTCGTCGCCAACGGCGTCTACCAAATGCTCGACGGCAAGCAGCGCAAGCTCGCCCTCGTCGAGCGCGGCATGCCGGGCGAGGAGGAAGTCAGTTTCCGGGGACGCGATGGCAATTTTCAAGGCATCCCCGTGCCCGAGCTAACGGCCGATCAGAAGGCGCACTTGCAACAGGTGCTCGCCAAGCTGATCGAGCCGTACCGCCAGAGCGACCGCGACGAGGCGCTGGCGTGCCTAAAAGCCCAGGGCGGGCTGGACGCCTGCTGGCTGGCGTTCTTCCAAGAGGACGACATCGGCCAGGACGGCGTCTGGGACAACTGGCGACTGGAAGGCCCCTCGTTCGTCTGGCACTTCCGCGGCTCGCCGCACGTCCACGTATGGGTCCACGTGGCTGACGATCCGGGCGTGAAATTGAACGCCTAGCGGCCGAAAACTTTGCGGAAACCCGCCAAGCCGCAAATCGGAAACTCCCGACGCAAGTCCGAAACGCATGCCATACTTCCTCTGGAGCCGTAGGGGGCCGGGGCCTTTTGCCGCGACCTCCGCGAGAGGGGCAGAAACGCTTTTGACTTGCAGAGGTAGGTATGGCCGACGTTTCGCCACACGATCTGGAACTGATGCAGTCGCTGCACCAGATCATTCAAGAGACGCAAAAGGGGAGCGACCGACGCCGGCAGCCCCGGCATCACTTTCGCTGCACCCAACTGATGGCGCCGTTCGACGGCGAGCAGATGCCGGCGGCCAGCGCGTTTGTGCAGGTCGATTGCCATGACATCTCCTCTGGCGGTTTTGCCTATTACGCGAGCGAACTGCCCGAGCACGAGTACCTGATGCTCGCCCTGGGCCGGGCACCGTTCTTGTTCCTGGTGGCGCGCGTGGTGCGCAGCGAGGTGGTCGAGTTGGCCGACCGGGTCGAATACCTGATCGGCTGCCGGCTCGTGAAGCGCATCAGCCCCTAGAGTTGACACGGCCCCGCAGAGGGGCGATGCTCAAGCGGGTATGCTCCGCTCTCGCCCCACGCCGCGCTCCCTGCTCGTGCACGCCGTCGCTGCGGCGGGGCTTGCCGCTGCGCTGGGAGCTTCGCCTGCCCTTGCGCAAAGGGTGCGTAGCGTCGCCCATGCGGCCGAGTGGCCGATGGAGCAAGTGCTGCTCAAGGACGGCAAGATCTTTCGCGGCCTGGTCGAGTCGATCGACCACGACTCGCTGGAGTTCGTCGAGATCCACCGGCCGCAAGGGCAGCCGATGTATCTGGTGATCCGTCCGATCGAGCGCGCCGCCGTGCAGCGGATCGAGCGGCTCGACGAGAGCCAGCGCGAGCTATTGAAGCGGCGGATTCATAGCTTCAAAAACCGGGCACGCATCGAAGCGCGGCGCATGGAGAGCGTGCCGCTGGTGAAGGTGAACCTCGACGGCACGCGCTGCTACCGGTACGAAGGGGACTGGCTGCAACTGGAGAGCACGCTCGACGAAGAACTGACGCGGCAGGTCATCGTCCGCCTGGAACAAATGCTCCTGGCCTTTCGCCAGGTGCTGCCCCCGCGTCACCGCCCCGAGCCGGGGCAGACGATGAAGATGAAAGTCTTTGGCACCACCGATCAGTATTACCAGTTCTTGCGCGAACGGGGAATCGACCTGCTCAACCTGGCCTACTACGACGCGCGGCGGAATCTGGTCGTCGCCGGCAGCGACATCAACCATTTTTCCGAGCGGCGCACGGCAGCCCGCGAGCAGCATCAAAAATTGCAAGCCGAGCGGGCCGCCTTGGGCCAGTCGCTTCCCGAACAACTCCGCAAACTCAACGAGGATCTGGAAAAACGCGGCGTCGACGCGCAGCAGCGGCGAAAAATCCGCACCGCCGCCCAGCAGCGCTGGCAAGAGCAACAAAAAGAACTCGCTCGACGAATTGCCGAAGCCGAGCGGCGCAACTCGGCACTGCTCGATCGCGTGATCGAGCAGATGCTCCAACGTCTGTACCACGAGGCGTTCCACGCCTATCTGGAAAGCTACGTCTATCGCAGCGCAGAGCAGGACGTGCCCCGCTGGCTGAACGAAGGGCTGGCGCAGGTTTTTGAGTCGGGCAGGCTCGAAGTCGACACGCTGCGAATCGACGCGCCGCTGCCGCACGCGCTGGCCCAACTGCAAGCCGATCTGAAAAGCAGCCAGCCGCTCTCGCTCGCCGAAGTCATCACCGCCGCGCCGGAAAAGTTCCTCGTCCCCCATCGCAGCGGCGACACGGCTTCCGCGCGGCATTACCTCTACTCCTGGGGACTCGCCTACTACCTAATGTTCGAGCTAGCGCTACTGGAAAACGACGCCCTCGACCGCTACGTCGCCCCCTCCGCCCGCCACCAGCCCCCGATCGAGCGCTTCGAACAACTGGTCAAGATGCCGCTTGAGCAGTTCGAGGCGAAGTGGCGAGAGCATATGCTGACGCTTCGCTGAAAGCGGAAAGCGGAAAGCCGGCCTGGCGGCGATGCGGAAGCAGATTGCGGCGTTCGATCCTTCCACCTTCCGCCTTCTTCTCCGCTTTCCGCTTTCCGCTTTCCGCTTTCTCCTATCCCGGCAACTCCTCGATTGCCCGCAGCAGCTTCTCCCGGATCTCGGCCAGCCGTTGTTCGTCTTGGACTTTGCGGCCGGTTTGGTCGGTGACGTAGAAGACATCGACGACTTGATCGAGATAGGTGCCAATTTTGGCGACGGAGATGGAGAGTTGCAGATCGACGAGCGTGCGGGCGACCGCGTAGAGCAGCCCTCGGCGGTCGAAGGTGAAGATGTCGAGAATCGTGTAGGCTTCGGAGGTGCTGTTGTCGATTTTGACGACCGTTTCCAGTGGCGAGAGCTGCGAGAGCTTGGCGCCCTCGTCGCCGCCCCAGAGCTTGCGAAACTTGGGCGGCTTGCGCTGGAGCACCGCTTCCACGACCGCCGCGCCGACGCGCGACAGCCGCTCCTCCGGCGGAGGTCCGGCATAATCGCAGTCGCGGACCACGAAGCGGTCGAGCACCAGCCCGTCGGGCAGCGTATTGATATCCGCCGAGAGAATCGCCAAGCCCTGGCTCGTCAGCGCGCCGGTCAAATGGCAAAACGCCTCGCGCTCTAGTTCCGGGCTGAGCAGGACCGTCACTTCGACCGTTTGCGTCTCGCGCTGATACTTGGCCCAGGCACCGGCTTGGCCGGCCCTCAGTTTGCTCAGCCGGCGGAGCGTTTCGGCAACCGCTTTGGGACTGCGGCCCTGCAAATAGCTGCTGGGCAGGGCGTCGAGATGCTCGGCGTACCACTGCCCGCCCGCCTCGCGCTGGAGATACTCGCGCACCCGCCCCCGCGCGACGGCGGCGTTGGGGTCCGCCTCGTTCGCGTCTCCGGTCAAATGCCGCATCGCTCGCCGGTAGAGTACGGTGAGCAGTTCGACCTTCCAAGCGTTCAGCACGCCCGGCCCCACGGCGGCCAGATCGGCGCACGTCAGCACATACAGCATCCGCAGCATTTCCGGCGTGCCGACTTCGACCGCGACCTTTAGCACGAGTTCGTCGTCGCTCGTATCACGGCGGAACGCCAAATGGGCCATCCGCAGATGCTTGTGGACGAGAAACTTGAGCACCTCGGCCTCGCTCCTCGGCAGTTCCAACCGCCGCGCGGTCTCCTCGGCAATCGTCCGCCCGACTTCGCTGTGGTCCCGGTCGAACCCCTTGCCGAGATCGTGGATCAACAGCGCCAAGTGCAGCGTCCGCTTCTGGCGAATCCCGCGATAGGCCTGTCCCAGCGGCCCCTCGTCCTGCGCAAAATCGGTCGCGGCCTGCACCGCGCGGAAACTGTGTTCGTCGACCGTGTATTTGTGGTACTCGTTGAACTGTAAGAGGCAGCGCGCGTGCTCAAAAGCCGGGAGAATTTTTTCGAGCACGTGCAGTTCGTGCAACCGCCGCAGCAGTTGCGCGAGCTGGGGCGGCTGGGCCATCAGCGACAGGAACCGCGCCGCAACTCGCGGCGTCACGTCGCTCGAATAGCCCGGCGCGGCGCGGGCGACGGCGTCCCAGGTCGCATGGTCGATGTGCTTGTCGTACAGATTCGCCAGGTCGGTCAGCCGCAGCACTTCTTCCAGATCGAATTGCAGCTTCGCCAGCCCCTGCCGGGTCGCCGCAATGTGCTGTAAGCCGACGCGGTAGTCTCCCTCGACCAAGTGACTAAAAACCGGGCCGAGCATCTGCGAAACGGCCGTGGGCCGCACGCTTTTGACGAAGCGCGAGACGAGATTGCGCACCTGGCTCGTATGCCGAAAGTACTCGCGCATAAAATACTCGACCGGCAGCAGTCCGCTGCTGCCGCGATAGCCAAACACTTCGGCCAGCCGTACTTGTTCGTGACGGTCGAGCGTGTCATGGGCACGGCCGGCGTGAAAGTGCATCTCGTTGCGCAGGCGAAGCAGAAACTCGGTCGCGCTGCGGAGCAGATGCGCGTCGTGCTGCGCGAGCGCTCCGCGCAATTGCAGCCCATCGGGATCGCTCGTGCCGAACTTGGCGAAGCCGATCCAGCGGAGCAGTTGGATCTCGCGCAAGCCCCCCCGCGAGCGCTTCAGGTTTGGGCTAAGCAGGTAGACCGTCTCGCCGTACTGCGCCCGTTCTTGCCGGCGCGCGACGACAATCGCCTCGTGCAGCGTGCGGTAGCGGCGCTGGACCATTTTCCGCTGGCGGGCGAGGAAATCGCGGAACAGGTCTTCGTTGCCGGCCAGAAACCGCGCTTCAAAAAGCGAGGTGGCGATCGTTGGATCGTCCCGCCCGAGCAGCACCGCTTCGGCCGGAGTGCGAACGCTATGGCCGGGCGTCAGGCCGAGGTCGTAGAGATCCTGCATCAGCCGCGCGGCGAGACGCGCCACCGCCGCCTCGCACTTGCCCGAGTGCAGGATCATCAGGTCCAGATCGGAGTAGGGGGCCAAGTGCCGGCGACCGTAACCGCCGTGCGGCACGAGCGCGACGTGCCGATGGAGATCGCGCTCGCCCAATGCTTCGAGCGCGTCGTGATACAAGTCGAGTACGACCGAGTCGATCAGATCGGTCAGCCGCGCGCAAACTTGCACGCCGGGCGAGCCTTTGCCGTGCTGCGCGCGGATTTTCTCGCGGCCCTCGGCCACCCGCTCTTTGGCGGCGAGCAGGCTTTCGCGAAAGTGGGGGCCAGTCGTCATGCAAGCTCCGTCACACCTGGGCGGGGCCAGCGGGCGTGCTGCGTGCGCAGCGTGCGGAGCCGACGCGCCGCCGCCTCCGGCGCGTCGCGGCCCTCGCCTAGAGCGCGTCTTCGCCGGTCTCGCCGGTGCGAATCCGAACCGATTCCATCAGATCGGTCACAAAGATTTTTCCGTCGCCGATTTGCCCGGTCTGGGCGGCCCGCATGATCGTGTCGATCACCCGTTGCAGGATCTCGTCCCCCACGACCACTTCAACTTTCACCTTGGGGACAAAATCGACGGCGTACTCGGTCCCCCGGTACATTTCCGTGTGCCCCTTCTGGCGGCCAAAGCCTCGCACTTCGGTGATCGTCATGCCGGCGATGCCTTGCTCGCTCAGCGCGTTCTTGACGTCTTCGAGCTTGAAGTGACGGATCACCGCTTCGACTTTCTTCATCGGAAAAGCTCCTCCACTGTGCATGCGCAGCAACACGCTGGCTGGTTCTGCGCCGTCGGGTAAATGCAGACTTTTCGACTCCGGCGATCGGCCCGTTACAAGCCAATATAGCCTTCCTCGTTGTGCTGGCTAAGGTCTAGGCCGCTGATTTCGCCTTGCTGGCTCACCCGCAGGCCCATCAGGGCATCGAGCAGCTTCAAAATCACGAACGTCACGACGACCGAAAAGACGACCGTCA
>CAYZVT010000287.1:0-6251 GCA_964481585.1 uncultured Pirellulales bacterium | reverse complement strand
TCGGGTTGACGCCGCAGCTATCGCCCGCCTCCGACGGCGGCGCGCACAGGCCGGCTCGTTCCGCTGGGCCGGCTGCCGGCCGAACCGCGCTCGATGGCACCCATCCGCCAAGTGCTGATGCGCTTCCGCCTAGAGCCGGAGTGGCTCCAGCATCGCCACTTCTTCATCGACCTCGGCGCCCCGGCGCCGCCGAAGCTGGCGCAGCGCGACTAAAGCTGATAATAGCTGCGGTACCAAGCGACGAACTGGCGCACGCCGTCGCGGAGGTCAACCTTCGGGCGGTAGTCGAGCAGCCGCTCGGCTTTCGTCAGATCGGCAAAGGTGATCGGCATCTCGCCCGGCTTTTCGGGCTGGTAGTCGATCTTGGCCTTCGTTTCGAGTGCTTCTTCCAAAAGTGCGATCAGCACGCGGATTTCGACCGGTTCGCTATGGCCGAGATTGATGACCTCGCCGACGGCTGCGTCGGCATTCAGCGCAGCGAACAGACCGTCGCAGATGTCGCTGATGTGGGTAAAATCGCGGCGGATTGAGCCATCGCCAAACAGCGGCAGCGGCAGCCCGCGCAGGATGGCATTGCTGAAAATGCACATCGCCAGATCGGGGCGCAGCCGTGGCCCGTAGACGCTAAAGGGGCGCAGACAGACGACCGGCACGCGATGCAGATCCCAATAGGTCAGCCCGAACGCCTCGGCCGCCGCCTTGCTCGCCCCGTAGGGGCTCATCGGCACGCCATGCGGCGCATCCTCGCGGAACGGGACCGCCGCGCCGCGCCCGTAGACCGTGGAGGACGAGACGAGCAGAAACCGCTCGACCGGGTGCTGCCGGGCCGCTTCCAATAGCGCGAGCGTCCCTTCGACGTTCGTGCGCTGGTAGAGAAACGGCTGGGCGATGCTCGGCCGCACGCCGGCGTAGGCCCCCAGATGCACAACCTGCCGCACCTGATGCTCGGCAAACAGTGCCCGCATCGCGGCGGCGTCACAGAATGACTGCTCGACGAGCGTGACGCGCTCGTCGTCCTGAAAGCCCCGGACGTTCGCCCGCTTCAGAGCCGGATCGTAGTAGTCGTTAAAATTGTCGAGCGCGACGATCGGGCGGTCGGTGCGCTGGAGGAGCAGCTCGATTAAATGGCTGCCGAGAAAGCCGGCTCCGCCGGTGACGAGAGTTGCCATGCCTGCTGCCCCACTCCCTTCCCTGCTGGACCAATATCACGCCCGCACAAGCCCTCAATGGCCGGTGCTGCGTCCCAGAGTAATGGGGCCAGCCAAAAGACGCAAGGCGGCTCACGAGCCGGGGCGCGGTTGGCGAAACGACCTGACGCAGCACTCGCTCATGCGCCCATCTCCCTCCGCGCCACGGATGTTTAGCCGCCGGGCAACGCCCGGCGTTTTTAGAAGTCGCCTTCATTCAATGGATCATCGACCCATCCGTGGAGACTGGCGGTGGAAGTATTAGCTCCCGGCTCCTTGGCCTCAGCACCATACGGCGTCATCAGCCGTGCGTAAACGGTGTAGTCGATCGTCTCAGCAATATCGCGAACGCTACCATCACAGAACGCAACATTCACAACCTGTGGGTGAGCACTCGACGGCCGCATGTATGCGTCGCCGCCCCCCCCATCAAGCGACGCTTCATTGACTCCTTGATTGATGTTTTTCTGCCCAGCAGGCATCCATAGGAGTACAGAATGGCTCGCCGTCGCTGCCGTTTCTGTCCAATTACCAGCATTGAGATTTTCGCTTAGCAGGATGGTCAATTGGATTCCATCGTGCCTGGAAATGAAGTCCAAGGGCACCTGAACCCTTGGTGTAGCATTCGCGCTATGGCCGACTCCGTTTTCGCGGTGATCTGCTGGAGTTCCGGTGCTATCTGGGCGCCCTGCATTGTAGACGTAACTGATTTTGCCATTGGTGCCGGACGTTTGCAGGTCGGAGGGACATAGAAAAAGGCCGATCTCGAGGTCCGCAATCGCCGACCCCGATGGTGATACCCACTGATCGTAAACGTCGCCTCGTATATGCTTCAAAGCCGCAGCCGTCCAGTTGATATTTTTGGTTCCGACGGCACTAACATAATACGGAAAATACCCCTTCCGGCTGGCTTCGATCGTGAGAGCCTGGGCAACATTTCTCATGTTGTCGGCGCAGGTGGTGCGTTGCGCGCGGGCGCGGGCGGCGCTGATGGCGGGGAGGATCAGGGCCATCAGGATGCCGATGATCGTGATGACCACCAGCATTTCGACCAACGTGAAGGCTTTGCGCTTGCCGCCCATGAGAAGAGTTCCTCGCAAGAAAAGGGGCACGACTTCTATGTTCCTGTTTTCGATCATCCCAGATTCCCGGTGTTTCGTCCAGTATTTCCCGACGGAACGAACGGAACGGACTGCTCGGGTCTGTACGGCGGGAGGCCGGCGAGGAGGCACCCCCCCGCGTCCGGCGCGCCCGACGCGCCGGGCGGCGAAGTTCGCCTGGTCGGCGCTCTTGACCTAACCGGCGGGATTGCGTAATTTTCCCGAAGTTGGTGGCGCCGTAGCCAAGTGGCTAAGGCAGCGGATTGCAAATCCGCCATCCCCGGTTCGAATCCGGGCGGCGCCTCTTGAATCTTGGCTAGCACGCTACTACTATTAGCGTGCTTCGCAGAGGGGTCGACGTTTCGCCGGCCCCGCGCGTGGGCCGTGGCAAGCCAGGTCGCGGCCCGACGGCGTTGGTTTTGTTCGTTTTCCACTAGCGAATTTTGGGCGTTTCGGCCGATGTGATACGCATCTCTCCGATTTGCCAATGGCCTTTGAGCCGGCGGCCAGTCACGCTGACCCTTTGGGCAGGCCACACAGCCTGCTTCGATTGACTCAGCTTGTGGAGAAGTGGGAATCAGCATCCGGCCAAGCTTCTTGCCCCTGGCACCCGCTGTTGACCCTCTTAGCTGTCGGACAGCTGGAACCCTCCTTTAGTTTGTTGGCCCTCTCCGGGTAAGCGGCTCCTGGGAGCCATTGCCCCAACCGGCGTTGGCGGCTGCGGTACGACAACTTCTGCTGGTCTGCAGGACCAGCCCTAGCACACGCGGCACGATTGCACCTTCAGGATTTCGCTCGTACGTTTGCTCCGCCCCCCGTGCGGCGCGGCCAACGTCCGATCGAACTGCTGGGTGGTCACTGGGGGCCGGCTGCTCGTGGTGGCAGACCGACTCAAAGCGCCAGGGCACTTCCGATTGTGGCACCCCGGGCTAGATGTCTGCGCGCCGCTTAGCGCGCCGGCAGAGTGCTCCGGGAAATGCACAAGAGCGAAGCGCTGCGCGCGGCTTGTGGGGCTGGCCTCGCCTGACGCCCGAAGGTTGTGCGTGTTTGTTTTTCCTTTTTTTGCCGCAGCACCGTTTACTCCCGCTAGGGCGGGTATGGAAAGGGGGGCTATGAACAGCGACTCTCCTCTGGTTCTCGAACATCAAATGGCCGTGATCGATGCCAATCTCGTCACGTTGCTCGACGAGACGCAAAAACGCGAGATCACCGAGCGCCTGTTGGACGACCTGATTACGACGCTCAACATGGAGCGCCTCGGTCCGCTCGGATTTTATGATGCCGCCGATCTGCGCGCTCCGGGCTGGTCTTTCGTCCAGCCGATCACCACGAGCCACATCAGCGGCCATTACTTCGAGAAGCCCGGTGAGTTTCCGCACATCCACCTCGATATCTACACCTGCAAGGCGCTCGATTTCCGAGCCGTGCTCGACGTGTTGCACGACCACTTGCAGCTAGCCGACTGGGCAGGCACCTTCATCCATCGCGACATGGATCTGGCCACGCGGAAAAGCATCGAGTTCGTCGGACACGGGAACAAGATTCTCGACGAAGCGGCGCTGGTCGTCTAAGTCGTGTTCAAGTTTCGCAAACGGCGTCAGATGGCCGGCTCTGGTCGGGTCCATCTGACGCCGTGCGCTTTTTGAGGGGCTGTGAGCTGTAGGCTGTAAGCCGGCAGAATTCTTGTTTGTTAGTGGGGGATCGAGCTGTGGGCGCGATTTCGGAATTTTTGGATACGCACTTTTTGCACTTCAACGCGCGGGAGATGGTTGCCGCGGCGCGGGAGTGGCGTTCGTTCGTCGACGGCGGCGGCAAGATGATGCTCACGATGACCGGCGCGATGAGCTCGGCCGAACTGGGCAAGTCGCTCGCCAAGATGATCCGCGCCGGCAAGGTCCACGCCATCAGTTGCACGGCGGCGAACCTGGAAGAAGACATCTACAATCTCGTCGCCCACGAGTTCTACCGCACGGTGCCGCACTACCGGGATCTGACGCCTGAACAGGAGCGCGAGCTGTACGACCAGGGCATGAACCGGGTGACCGACACCTGCATCCCCGAAGAAGAAGCCTTCCGCCGCATCCAGAGCGTGCTGCTGCCGGTCTTGCAGGAAGCGGAAAAACAGGGCGAGCGCAAGTTCCCCTACGAATACTTCTACCAGATGATTCGCTCCGGCGCGCTGGAGAAGTTCTACCAGATCGACCCCAAGGACTCCTGGGTCGTGGCGGCCTGCGAAAAGAATCTGCCGATCCTCACGCCCGGCTACGAGGACTGCACGACGGCCAACATCATCGTCTCGCTGGTGATGTCGAAGCAGCTTCAGGGCTACTCGATGATTAAGACCGGCTTTGAGCAGATGGAGTTTTTGGCGAACTGGTACGTCGAGCAGTCGGCCGAGTCGCCGATCGGATTTTTCCAAATCGGCGGCGGCATCGCGGGCGATTTTCCGATCTGCGTTGTGCCGATGATTATTCAGGACCTGGAGCGCGACTGCCCGTTCTGGGCCTACTTCGCCCAAATTGGCGACTCGACGACTTCCTACGGCTCCTACTCAGGCGCGGTGCCCAATGAAAAGATCACCTGGGGCAAGCTCGACATCGACACTCCCAAGTTCATGATCAACTCCGACGCCTCGATCGTCGCCCCGCTCGTCTTCGCCTACGTGCTGGGCGAGTAGCACGAAAAGCCCCGCCCACTCGGCCAGGCACTTGCCGAAGCCGGTGCCGGCGGCTTACATTCTAGAGCAGTTTTCCTCTTGATGTATCAAGCTCCGCATAGCGCACGCGGCGGGCATCGCGTGCGCTAGTTTCTGGCGGGCATCTCTCTTCCAACTTGACGGAGGCGGTCCTCGATGCAAGCCGATCTCTCGCTACGGCATGAACTGGTCACCGGTATGTTCTCGCTCCCCAGCACGCCGCAGGAGTGGAGCCGCTACGAGCTAAGCCAGGACCAGGTCGATTTCTTCCACGAAAACGGCTACGTCAAGGGCATTCGCATTCTCTCCGATGAGCAAGTCGAGCAGCTGCGCGGAGAGCTATCGGAGCTGTTCAACCCGAACCATCCGCAGAACGACCTGTTCTACGAATACCACTCGAACGAGTCGGCCGACCCGACCCGCACGCTGTTCCACGCGCTCGGCGCGTGGCGCATCGCGCCGGGCTTTCACGATCTGCTGTGGAACCCGGCCTTCACGGTGCCGGCCAGCCAGTTGCTCGATGGGCCGGTGCGGTTCTGGCACGACCAGCTTTTCTGCAAGCCCGCCCATCACGGCGGCGTGGTGGCTTGGCACCAGGATTATTCGTACTGGACCCGCAGCAAGCCGATGGGCCACCTGACCTGCTGGATTGGCCTCGACGACGCCACGGCCGATAACGGCTGCTTGCAGTACATCCCTGGCAGCCACAAGTGGGATCTGCTGCCGATCACCGGGTTGGCGGGCGACATGGACGCCATCCGCGAAGTGCTCGACGACGAGCAGTACGAGGCGATGCAAAACCCAGTCGCCATCGAATTAAAGAAGGGCGAAGCGGCTTTTCATCATCCGCTGATGGTGCATGGCTCGTTCGCCAACTCGACCGAGCGCCAGCGGCGAGCCGTGGTGCTGAATGTCTTCAAAGACGGCACCTACTCTGACTCGGACGAGCCGCTACTGCAAGGCGTGCCGAGCGTCCCGCGCGGCAAGAAGATCGAGGGGCAGTTCTTCCCGTTCTTGCTCGACCCAGCTACGGCGAAGCGCTAAGCCGGCTCACGCGAGCCAGCAACGGGTGGCGGGGGGCGCACCGCGAGAGCGGAAGCCCCCGAGCGTCTGGCCCTTCTGGTCTGGATTCCGCTTGCGCGGGAATGACGCCTGCGCGAGAACGACGCGCTGGGGGCCTCACGCGAGCCAGCGGGCGACGTCTTTGGCCCAGTAGGTCAAGATAATGCTTGCCCCGGCGCGGCGGATGGCGGTCAGCGATTCGAGCAC
>CAYZVT010000286.1:0-6277 GCA_964481585.1 uncultured Pirellulales bacterium | reverse complement strand
GGCATGGACCTGCAGGCCGAGCACGAACGCTACCTGACCGAAGAAAAATTCCAAGCGCCCGTCATCCTGCACGATTACCCCCGCTCGATTAAGCCGTTCTACATGAAGGTCAACGACGACGGCAAAACCGTGCGGGCGATGGACGTGCTGGTGCCGAAAGTCGGCGAGATCATCGGTGGCAGCCAGCGCGAAGACCGGCTCGATGTGCTCGAAGCACGGATGCAAGAGCAAGGACTCGATCCGGCCAGCTACTGGTGGTACACCGACCTGCGCCGCTATGGCACCGTGCCCCATTCGGGCTTCGGACTAGGGCTAGAGCGCGCCGTGCAGTTCGTCACCGGCATGGGTAACATCCGCGACGTGATCCCCTTCCCCCGCACGCCCGGCAACGCCGAGTTTTAACGATGGCGTCCGGCCCGCGCAGCCGTCATTCCCGCGCAGGCGGGAATCCAGAGCGCGAGCGGCCGTCACGCGCATCTAACGCAGCGCCAAAAACAGCAGCGCCGCCAGCGGCGCGAGCGACACAGCCACCGCAAAGACGGTAAACCCCACCGGCGGCGGCTGGCGGCGTAGCCGATAGACGACCGGCAACAGCACCAGCGTCACCAGCCCCACGACCGCCGCGGCAAAGAGCAGCAGCCCTGACAACGTCGCAATTTGCGTTGCCTTCGGCTGCGCGGCCGCGTACCACCAGGTCAGCGCTGCGCCCACGTCGCAGAGCAGCGCGGTGACGACGCACAGCGCCCAGGCAACCGTGAGCGCTTCGGTTGATTGCGTTTCGACCGGCTCACCGGATCGCGGCTTTTCGCCTTTGCGCTGTGCCATCCTTCGCACCTCGACGAAAGAGCCTGGCCAGCGTGGCACGCTGACCGGGCGCTGGGGACAAACGAGCGCATCACGATGAACTGGAGCATCTACGCGGCACGCCGGCGTGGACGCCGTGGGCGAAACGGGCGCTACCCTGGCCGCTTTAGTGGTAGAAGTACGTCACCACCACATCGCAATCGCCGTAGAAGGAGACGCGGGCGCGGAAGCCGCAGCACCACTCGTACCACACGACGCCCCGGCCGAGCAGGCCGACGTAGCTCTTGGTGCGTGGCATTTCGGTGCAGCATCCGGGGATGCACATCGGCACCTCCACGATTTTTTCGCAGCAGCGCGGGTCTTGCACCGGCATGTGGATACGCAGCGGCGGCACGCAGCTTCGGTCTTCGCCCCGCGTGCGATACTTGACATGCACCGCCGGATACGATTGCACTGCCGGATACGGCTGCGGCAGCGGTTCGGCGTAAACCCGCTCGGCGACCGGGTACGGATAGCGCGCCGCGTCGGCGTCGGCCGGAAGTTGGGCGACTGCCACGCACGCGGCGACGGTCAGCAGGGCAATACCTTTCCACATGGTCTGTCTCCTCCCCTTTTGGGTCCGTAGGAGTCTAGCGGTCAGCTTGCAGCAGTCAGCAAAACGCGTCATGTTCTTCCTTCATCCACGCAAGCTTATCTTATTTCTGGCGGGGCTTGGTGGGAGCCATCTGCCGCTAGCCTAACCACCGCCGTCTCCGACGGTCAATCGGCCTGCCGGATGCTGCGGCGGATTGAGGGGCCGCTTGGCTTCACCGTGGTGGGCGAAGTCGCTTGCGGTGCCGTGGTTTACGTCGCAAGCATCGGCCGTAATCTGCAATTCGCCTGCCATGGCCCGGGCGGCAGGGGGGCGGGAAAAATTCCGGCGGCGCTCGTTTGCGTGGCGGTCGGGAGCGACCTAAGGTTGCATCGGCGACGCGGGGACTCTCTTCTCCTTACGCCCGCTCGCCAAAACGTTCGTATGTGCCATGCAAGTTCGTGCAGGTTCCTGCACGGGTGGCAAACCGCTGCCAGGCTGTCCCGTCATGGCTTGGCCGCAGGCTTTTCCAATTGCGGAGAGCGTCTGTGTCCGCCTACGCCGCAGAAATGCCGTCCTGCTGGCAGCCGGTGGAGCATCAGCTGCACCGCCTGCGCACGGAGCACGAAGGGCTTGGCAAGCTGCTCGAACAATCCTTCGAAGAGCTGGAAGCGTGGCGCGATGAACTTGCGCAGCAGGAACAAACGCTTGAGGCGCAGCGGGCAGACTTAGAAGAGCGCGAGCAGCGCCTGGAACAACAACGCGACGAACTCGAACAACAGCGCCGCGCGCTAGCTGAAGCCGCCACCGGCAGCGAAGACACGGAGCAAACGCTGCAAGCGCTCCAGGCCGCTCAGGCCGAGCTTGCGCAGCTGCGCGAGCGACTGCAACGAGCTGAGATGCCGCCGCCTGAGCTGAACGAACTTCAGCAGGCACGCGAGGAACTCGGCGAAAAGTTGGCAAGTGCCGAGCAGGCCCAAACGCAGGCCGAGTCCGAGCGCGACGCGCTGCAAAGCCAGCTCGATCAGGCGCAACAGCAATGCCGGCAGCAAAGCGGCGAACAAAACGCGCTCCGCCAGCAGTGCGTGCTGCTCGAAAGCGAACTAGAAACCGTGCGGATGCGCGCGGCCGAGCTGTCCGAGACGCTCGACGGCACGAAGCGCGAACTGGCCGAGCAACAGACGGCCTGGTCGGCGGAACTCAAACAGATGCGGCAGTTGCTTGAGCATCAGAGCGAGCTACTTGCCGCGCGTCCTGCTTCCCTCTCCGCGCCAGCGGTAGCCGCTCCTTCGCCGGTTCCCGCGGCGGCCGCTGCGCGTGGGGAGGCCGAGACGCGAGCCGAGGCCACGGTGGTCGGCTCGCTTGCCGAGCAATTTGCCCGGCTCGGCCGCGAACGGAGCCTGCGCAAGGGAGCGGAAAAACGGTAGTCGAAGCGAGGGGCCTGCGGCGCTCGTCGCCGCCCACCAAGGGATGAGGATCGTAAGCATGCAGTGGAGATCGCTTGGCGAGCGCGGGCTGCGGACTTTCCAGCACCGGTGGGTCTGCCGGATTGTCGGGCCGCTGAGCGTAGCGGCCCTGGTCGTCGGCGTTTCGTTGCCGAGCTGGCCTTTGTGCTTGGCCGGATTTCTGGGGGCCGCCGGAGTGCTGCTGCGGTGGGTGCGACACGTTCGATCGAGAGGTGGGGAGTTGGCGACGGAGCCAGAGGCAGCATTGCCCGTGCCGGCCGCGACCGATGATGCCGCGTCGCTCGTCGAGCAGTTGATCGCCCAGCAGCGCTACGCGCTGCTGTTGCGTCCACAGATCGCGCCGAGTTTGAGCGACTATGAGCTTGCGCGCACGCATGCCGAACTAGAGAAAAAGATGGGGCTGGTGCCGGCGGGGCAGGTGGTCGTCGGCGTGGTGGACGAGATGCTCGAAGAGGGCCGCATCGACGCCGAAGCGGTGCGCGCCTATCGCGCGCGGCTGGTCGAGGTTGAGCCGATGCTGCTCGATCGCTACCTGGTCACGAACGCCCAATACCACGCCTTTGTCGCCGACGGCGGCTATCAGGATATGAGTCTGTGGGACGAGTCGATTTGGGCCGCCGTGCTCGAATTTGTCGACCAATCAGGCGAGCCTGGTCCCCGCTACTGGCAGGATGGCCGCTGCGCGGCGGGCGAAGAAAATCTGCCGGTCGTGGGCGTCAGTTGGTACGAGGCCGTCGCCTACGCGCGCTGGGCCGGCAAACGTCTGCCAACCGACGCCGAATGGGTCAAAGCCGCTTGCTGGCCGGTGAGCCCACGGCCGGGCATCTGGATCGAACGGCGCTATCCCTGGGGCGATGCGTTCGATCCGCAGAAGGCGAACCTATGGTGCTCGGGCGAAGGACGCCCCGTGCCGGTCGATCGGTACGAGTCGGGCATCAGCGTCAGCGGCATTCACCAACTGATCGGCAACGTGTGGGAGTGGACCGCCGACAATTTTGGCTCGGCGGAGGACCGCGAGCTCATGCTGTCGGTCCCGATGAAAAGCCTGCGCGGCGGGGCGTTCGACACGTACTTCGAGAGCCAAGCGACCTGCCACTTCCAAAGCGGCGAAAACCCCCTGAACCGGAAACCCAACATCGGCTTCCGCCTGGCGCTGAGCGCTTGCGATCTGGCGTCGCTCGCTCCGCCCCCAGGCGGCGAGCAGGCCGAACCCGAGGAGATCCGCGCATGAGCACGCGAAACTGCCAGTTGCCGCTTGAGTCCTACCGGCTGGCGCAATACGTCGCGCAGCTGCCGTGTTACGTGTGTGAGGGGCCGAATCTCTACGACACCGAGCTATGCCGGCATTGCTTCGCGCCGATGGCGCTGGCGCATCAATCGAACAGCCAAAAAATCCAGCCGCAGATGCTGGGCCTGGTTGGCGCCAGCGGCGTCGGCAAGACGGTCTATCTCGGCATGTTGATGGACATGCTCTCGCGGCCGACGCAGCCGCTTCAGGTTTTGGCCCGCGGGGCGTTTTCGATTTCCTTGCAACAGACGGCGATGGCGGCGCTGGCGCAGTGCGAGTTTCCCGACAAGACGCCGAACGAGCCGGATCGCTGGAATTGGGTGCACTGTCAGGTGAAAACGCCCGAACAAAAAGCCCTCTCCGAGCTAATCATGCCCGACATGGCGGGCGAGGCGATTTTGCAAGAGGTCGAGCACCCACAGTCGTATCCGGCCGTGCGCGCCCTGCTGCAAAAGTGCGGCGGATTGCTGCTGCTGATCGATGCGGTGAAGCTGCGCGACCGGGGGCACGAGCAGGAGCACTTTGGGCTGAAAATTCTCACGTTCCTCAGCGAACTGGAGAGCGATGCGAAGACCGGCTGGCCGGCGCGGCCGATTGCCGTCGTGTTTTCCAAAGCCGACCAGTGCGAATCGGGGTTGGACGATCCGGCCGATTTTGCCCGCACACACGCGCCGGCCTTGTGGCACGCCGCCGAGGAGCGGTTTCGGCAGGTGGAGTTTTTTGCCAGCGGCGTGGCCGGCGCTTGCGCCTATCGCAATTCGCTCGCCGGACGGCGGCGCGTGCCGCTACGAATCGAGCCGCGCGGCATCCGCGAACCGTTCGCCTGGCTGGTCGAGCGTCTGCCGGGCGGCAAAAAGTTCCGCCGCAAGTAATCGGGATACGGCTTAACACTAGGGGCACTCCTCATGTTCGGCAGATAGCCCAGGACGCTAACGATGCTCATCGAGCAAGCCATCTTCACGTCGGCCGTGACTCCGCAGGGCGAGGGCTACCACCTGGTCGCTGCGAGTCCCGGCCTCGCGCCGGCCGATGCCCAGGCACTTGCCGTTTGGTGTCCCTCGCACGGAGCGCTTCTGGACGAAGGGCCGGCGGGGCAGAGCTTCAACTTCCACGGCCTGCCGAGCGGGGCGTACTGCATCTCGAAAACCCGAGCGGTCGGCGAGGAGTACAGCGGGCGGCGCGGCGAGCGGCTGCACACGCATTGTCTCGTCGTCGCGCCGGCCGCGCTGGAACGCTTCGCCAACAACCCGTTCGCGCTCTGGCAAGCCGCGACGGCCAGTGGCACGGTCGCCAACAGCGACGAGGTGCCAAGCCAGCTTGAAGCGCTGCCGCTACTGGGGCGGGCGAGTGCCTTTCAGGCTCCGGTCGTTCAGCGGGTGCTCACGGCGTTCGGTTCGCAGCGCTTCGCGGCGCTGCTCGACGCGGTGATTTGCAATCAGGCCGTGGGCGTGTGTGCCGAGCGAGCGCCTGACGAATGGCTCGCGGCGGTCGTGAATTGCCTGCCGGTCGAGTGCCGAACGGAGCTTACGTTTTCGACGGGCTTG
The DNA here is from genome assembly GCA_964481585.1 of uncultured Pirellulales bacterium. GTDB lineage: Bacteria > Planctomycetota > Planctomycetia > Pirellulales > CAYZVT01 > CAYZVT01. Next base: position 604 of record CAYZVT010000286.1, on the reverse strand, counting down.
CGCTATTCGCCGCAACGCGCGTTCCGCCTGGCGCGCGTCCCGGCCGACAAGAACCAGCAGATGCACCTTGCGCGGCAGTACGGTCTGAAGGTACTTCAGCTTGAGCGTTCGCCTTATGGCGACGTGCTGCCCCAGCCAAGTTGGGCGCGCTTTGTGGTGCAGCACTTCGGCACGCACGGCGTTGCCGCGCTAGCGGCGCACCTGGTCCGGCCTCGGCCGGGGTTGACGTGCGAAGAACTGGCGCCGTTGGCGGGCCAGCTTGAGGCCGGCGCGGCCGTGCCGGTCGCCGCCGCGCAGCCGTCGGCGGCCGCGCCGCAATTTCGCCACGCTCACGCGCCCCACGCACGCACCGAGTCCGCCGAGAACGAATTGCGCCGCCGCATCGCGCGGCCCGCCGAACTACTTGCCCCGGAGAACCAAGCCGTGATTGGACAGCTTGAAGCGCTCGACGACGCCGTCTATGACACCATCGCCGGCGAGCCAGGATCGCTCGAACGGCTCACGCGGCTCTGGTCCGAGACGGAAGCGATGCTCGATGGCGAGCTGCTCGACCAATCGCGCGAACAGTACCTGCGCTACGATATCGACATCTGGGAGGGATTTC
>CAYZVT010000285.1:0-6310 GCA_964481585.1 uncultured Pirellulales bacterium | reverse complement strand
ATGGAAGCAATCGGTGGTCTTGCCCCAGCCGCAGCCGGCTGAGGCATGAGAGGAGGGTGAAAAATCATGTTTCCGACTGCAAAAACGTGGCGTGGTGGATTGCCGGCGGCGGTCGTGCGTCTGCGCGGCGAATTGAACCCGTGGTTGAGCGACGGCGATCGCCAAGCGATCGGAGCCAGTCAGGCTCCGCTTTGCGTGTGGGAAGAGGAGCAGCACCTGTTGGTCGAGGTGGAGATGCCGGGCGTGGCGAGAGAGGATCTCGATCTGACGTTTGAGCAGGGCCGACTGCACATTAGCGGCACGCGCAAACCGCACGACCCGCAGGTGAAGTATCTGCACAATGAGCGGCACTTCGGTCCGGTCCAGCGGGTGCTCGTGCTACCCGAGCAGATCGATCCCGAGACAATCGAGGCGCAATTCGAAAATGGTCTGCTCCGGCTTACGCTCACCAAAAAGCCCGAGGTGCTGCCCAAGCGAATTGAAGTGAGAACCGAGTAGATCGCTTGCGGCCGCGCGGTGGGCGGCCATGAGGGCTGCCGAAGCGCCGGCCACATGCGGAGTGGTGGAAAGAAGATCCGAATAACGGACAGGAAAGGAGGATGTATCATGGTCAACGGCATGATTCCGTGGAATACCCGCACGACGAACCTTTTGGATAACTTTCGCCGCGAAATGGATCAGTTATTCGACCGCTTGGGCGCGGCCGAAGGGGCGGGGGAAGTTTCGCAGTTCTTCGCCCCGCACACGAACCTCGCCGAAACCGAGTCGCACTACGAGATCACCGTCGATCTGCCGGAAATGAAACCGGAGGATTTTTCGATCGAACTGCGCGAAGGGCAGTTGTGGATCACCGGCGAGCGGAAACAGGAGCATGAGGAGAAGGGCAAGACCTTTCATCGTGTCGAACGGCAATACGGCCAGTTCCGCCGTGTAATCTCGCTCGGCCCCGATGTCGACGCCGAGAAGATCGATGCGCAGTACAAGGACGGCGTGCTGAAAGTTAGCGTGCCGAAGGCCGAGGCGGCGCGGCCGAAGAAGATCGAGGTCAAGTAAGCCGCCTTGACCGAAGCCGGCTCCCGCGTGCCCATGAGCCGCGTCCGCACCGAGTGGGCGCGGCTCGTTTTTGCGCCGCAGGCGGGTGGCCCAGGTCCTTCCGCACGTTGAGGCCGTCCGGGAATTCGAGGCTGGAAAACAAGGACGAAAAGGTGGTTCGTTGCGATGGCAGTCGGAGTCGCGCACGTTCTCTGCGCGAGCAATTGCCCAAATTCTCTAGTTTTCAGGGCAATTTTACTCCCGTTGAATTGCCGGACGGCCTCCCTTCCGCCACCTGGGTTTACAAGAGGCATGGTTCTCATCGTCCTTGGCTACGGCGCTGACGTTGCCGATTCGTTCTGCACGCTTAACGACTGACGAGAGGGGGCCTGATCGCCCGCCGGAGATGGCGGAACCGTCTGCCCGCTCGCGTTGGTGGCGCTATCCCGCCAATTGGCCGGCTTCGCCTTGCCGCGTGAGCCAAAAAACGGGATATTCGCCCATCGCTAGAGCAACCGAGAGTGCTCTCGACGAAGGGAGTGCCGCGCGGCAGAGTCGGGTCGGCGGCACCAGGACGGCTTGTATGCTCAGGGCAGGCTCGGCCAGGACCGCCGACAGTACGCAGCGTTGATGGACCCAGCGCCACGCAGGGCGATACTCGCCTTGCCTCACGACGAGATCCCAGCCAGGCCCAACGAATCGCCGACGATCGTCGACGAGCGGCTGCGCGCCAGCGAACGGCGGTTCCGCTCGCTCGTCATCGGCACCTCGCAGATCATCTGGACGACCAATCCGCAGGGTCACGTGGCAGGGCCGCTGCCGATGTGGCAGGAATTCACCGGCCAGTCGGATGAGCAAGTGCAACAGCTCGGCTGGCTCGACGCCGTCCATGCCAAAGACTTGCCGCGCGTGCGAGAAAACTGGCAGCGCACCGTCGATGAAGGCAGACTATTCGCCATCGCCTGTCGGCTGCGGCGGAGCGACGGCCTCTATCGCCATCTCACGTTCCGCGCCGTCCCGGTAAAGGACAAGGGGGGAGCCATCCGCGAGTGGATCGGCAGCGGCGCGGACATTACCGAGCAGCGAAGGCTTGAGGAGGAGTTGAGCACGCGCGACGCGCGGTTCCAACTCGTCTTGCGCGGCTCGACCGATGGCATCTGGGATTGTGACCTCCGCACTGGGGCCACGTACTACTCGCCCCGTTTCCGAGAACTGCTCGGTTCCACCGAGCAGGAAGTCGAGGACACGCTCGAACAGTTTCAAGCGCGGCTGCACCCCGACGATCGAGTGCGGACGGTCGAGGCGATTGAAGGTCATCTTCAGCGACGGGCGCCGCTGAACATCGAGTCTCGGCTGCGCACCGACGCGGGCGAGTATCGCTGGTTTGAGATTCGAGGCCAAGCCCTGTGGGACGCGCGCGGCAGGGCGGTGCGGATGGCCGGCTCGATCAGCGATATCCACAAACGCAAAGCGGCCGAAGAAGCGCTGGCCCGCGCCCACACGGAACTCGAACAGCGCGTCGCCGCGCGCACCGAGGACTTGGCCCGCTCGCTGGAGCGCCAATGGCTCTATAGCCAGCAGTTGCGGGAATCGGCCGAGGCCTCGGCGGCAATCAGTCGTGCCGACCAGCCGGCGGAGCTTTTGGAAACGCTCGCCCACGCGGCGCGGCGCATCCTCGGGGCGCGGCAGGCGACCGCGCGGTTCTGGCTGGGCGAGGAACCCCTGGTGGCGGTTGCGCTCGGCGAGGCTCATGCCAACGAGAACGCGCAAGCGCCGGCAGGAGGCTATCTCGCGGCCCCGCTCTGCGGCCGACAGGGAGACCATCTCGGAGTGCTCGAGGTGGCCGGCCAGTACGACGGCGAATTCACCGAGGAGGACGAGTTCATCCTGGTCCATCTGGCCCAGGTTGCGGCGGCGGCGCTAGAGGTATGGCATACGCAGCAGAGGCTGCAACAGTCGAATCTTGACTTGGAAGCGGCCAACAAGGAACTCGAAGCCTTTTCGTACTCGGTCTCGCATGACCTGCGTGCCCCGCTTCGCGCGATCGATGGGTTTGCCCGCATCGTGAGCGAAGACTACGGCCCCCAGCTGCCGGCCGAGGCGGCCGAGTACCTGGCGCTGATTCGCTCGAACACGCAGCAGATGGGGGCGCTCGTGGACGATCTACTGAACTTTTCGCGGCTGAGCCGCCAGCCGCTCGTGCGACGGCAGGTGAGCGTGGCGGACCTGGTGCGCGAGGTTTTTCATCGGCTGGCGTCCGAGCGGCAACGGCGGCACGTCGAGATCACGATCCATGACGTGCCCGACTGTGGGGCCGATCCGTCGCTGTTGCGGCAGGTATGGCTGAATCTGATCGCTAACGCGCTGAAATTCACGCGGCGGCGCGAAATCGCGCGGATCGAAGTCGGCCACCAACGGGCGAGCGACAGCGCCGAGGAGGCTTACTACGTTCGCGACAACGGAGTCGGCTTCGACATGCGCTACGCCAGCAAGCTCTTTGGCGTCTTCCAGCGCTTGCACCGCGCGGAGGACTACGAGGGGACGGGCGTGGGGCTGGCGACCGTGCAGCGGATTGTCCACCGCCACGGCGGACGTGTTTGGGCCGATGCGCGTCTCGATGGAGGCGCGTGCTTTTATTTTTCCTTACCCAACGAGAACGAGAATGCTTGATAGTGGAAATTCGTCGGTGGAGATTCTTCTGGTTGAAGATAACCCGAACGACGTCAAGTTGGCGATGCACGCCTTTCAAAAAAACAACGTCGCCAACTGCGTGCATGTCGTGCGCGATGGGGCCGAGGCGCTGGAGTTCATTTTTTGCACCGAGCGCTATGCTCATCGCACGATCGACCGCGCGCCGCGCGTAATTCTGCTCGACCTGAAATTGCCGCTCGTCGACGGCATCGAGGTGCTGCGGCGCGTGAAAAGCGATCCGCGCACGCGGCAGATTCCGGTCGTGGTGCTCACCTCCTCGCGCGAGGAGCGCGACGTGGTCGAGAGCTATCAACTGGGGGTGAATAGCTACATCGTCAAGCCGGTCGACTTCGACCAGTTTACCGATTCGGTGCGCCAGCTCGGCTACTACTGGCTACTGCTCAACGAGCCGCCCGCGTGCAGCCACCATGCGTTGAATCCAGGGAGGGAAGCGGAAGCGTGAAGGACCGGCTACGGGTACTCGTTTTAGAGGATCGCGCGAGCGACGCGCAGCTCATGCTGCACGAATTGCGCCGCGCCGGATACCAGGACGTTCAGTGGAAGTTGGCCGAGGGGCGTGAGGCGTTTCTGCGTGAGCTGGCCAACGCATGGGACGTGATTCTGGCCGATTACAATCTGCCCGACTTCAATGCCTACGAGGCGTTGCAAGTTCTCCGGGAGCGGCAAATCGAAGTGCCGCTGATTGTCGTCTCGGGCGAGATCGGCGAAGAGACGGCCGTGGCGATGATCCGCGCGGGGGCGGCCGATTATCTGCTGAAGGACCGCTTGCTGCGGCTGGGCAGCGCGGTCGAGCAGGCTTTGCATCAGCAGCGTCTTTCCCAAAGCATCCAGGTAGCGGAGCAAGAACGCGACCGGATCTTCATCGAATCGCCGAATCTCCAGTGCATCGCCAGCTTCGACGGCTGGTTTCGCCGGCTCAACCCGTCCTGGAGCAAACTGCTCGGCCACGGCGTTGAGGAGCTAATGGCTTCTCCCTTCCTCGAGTTTGTGCATCCCGCCGATCGCGAGGCCACGCTGCACGAGGTCGAGCGGCTGGCGGCCGGGCAGGAAACGACTTCATTTGAAATCCGCTGCCTCCACCGCGACGGAAGCTATCGCTGGATTCTGTGGAACGCCACGCCGTTTCTCGATCAGCGCTCGTTCTATGCGACCGGCCATGACATCACCGTCCGCAAGCAGGTGGAGGAACAGCTTCAACTGAGCCAGGTTCAGTTGGGCGAAGCCCAGGCGATTGCCCGCATCGGCTATTGGGAATGGGACGTCGTCAGCGACGAGGTGACGTGGTCGGCGCAGATGTATGACATCTTTGGAGTCACGGCCGCCGAGTTCGATGGACAATTGGCGACGACGTTACAGCGGATTCATCCGGAGGACCGCCAACGCATCGAGCAACTCATCGCCGAGGCGTTGAGCTTGAACGGTACGAGCGGACCGCATGAATTTGGTCCCGTCGAATGCCGTCTCGCGAGGCCGGACGGAACGGAGCGGGTGATCCTGGCACGCGGCAGATTGGTCTACGGCGACGACGGCGCGCTGCGGCGAGTGGTCGGAACCGATCAGGACGTGACGGAAGAAAAAATGGCCGGCCGTCGCTTGGCGGCGCAGAGCGCGGCCACGCGCGTCGTGGCCGAGGCCGATTCGTTCCAACTTGCCGCGCCGCAGTGTCTCCGCGCGCTGGTGGAGGAGCTGGCTTGGCAGGGGGGAGAGATTTGGCTGCCCGACGCGCAGCGCGAGAAGCTCCAGCACTTCGCCAGTTACTACCCCTCCTCGACGGTCGCTGGGGCGATGGAGGCGTCGGTGCGGTCGGTCACCTTCCAGCGAGGTTTCGGTCTGCCCGGCCGAGTTTGGCAGGCGGCCGAGTCGGTGTGGATCGCCGATCTATCGCAGGACACGGTGTGGGCTCGCCAAGCCGAAGCGCGGCGCGCCGGGCTGCGCAGCGCGCTGGCGTTTCCCGTGCTGCGCAACGGCGAGGTGATGGGCGTGGTCGCGCTGTTTAGCTGTCATCGGCAGCGCCTCGACGAGAACCTCGTGGTGACGCTGCAAACCATCGGCAGCCAGCTTGGGCAGTTCATGGAACGCAAGGAAGCCGAGGCCACGTTGCGGCTGCGCGACCGCGCCATGGAGGCCATCGGCGAAGGCATCGTCATTACCGACGCCTCGCTTCCCGACAACCCGATCATTTACGTCAATCCCGCCTTCGAGCGGATCACCGGCTACAGCCGTGAGCAGGTGTTGGGCAAAAACAGCCGCCTCCTGCAAGGCCCCGGGAGCGATCCGCAAGCTCTGGAACAGCTCCAATTGGCCGTCCGGCACGGCCGCCCGATCAGCATCGAGGTGCAAAACTACCGCGCCGATGGCAGCCCGTTCTGGAATCAGCTCTCGATTACGCCGATCCGCGATCGAACCGGCAAACTGACCCATTTTGTCGGCGTGCAGCACGACATCACCGAGCGGCGCAAACTCGAAGCCGAGTACACACAGGTGCAGAAAATGGAGTCGATCGGCCGCCTCGCCGGAGGCGTCGCCCATGACTTCAACAACCTGCTGACCGTCATCCTCGGTTACA
>CAYZVT010000284.1:0-6316 GCA_964481585.1 uncultured Pirellulales bacterium | reverse complement strand
TCTCGACCGCAGCGCGATCTATCTCGCGCAAACGCCGCAGGTCTTTCGCCGCGACCTGTTGCTCGAAGCCTACGCCAAGCGAGCCGGTTTTCCCGCGACCGACGACGCGCAGCTTGTCGAGCGCATTGGGCAGCCCGTCACCGTCGTCCACGGCTCACCGCTGAACATCAAGATCACGACCAAAGGCGACCTGCGGATGGCCGAAGCCGCCCTCCACGCGCTGCCCAAGCCCAAGCTCGGCTGGACCAACCCGCTCGACGACATGTGGCGGTGAGAGAGGCTGCAGGCTACGGGCTGTAAGCTGTAGGCTTTAGGCGGTAAGCTATAGGCGCGTGCTTCGGCCTTGGTCTTCAAGCCTATAGCGCACAACCTTCCAGCCTACAGCCTGTCGCCCGTAGCTTGCAGCCTAAAGCGTCTCTCCCCCTACTCGAACTCTCACCCGATCCTCTCATGCCCGACATCTTCGACGATCTTCGCTGGCGGGGCCTGATTCATCAGACGACCGACGATGAGAAGCTGCCCCAGTGGCTGCGTTCGGGCAGTCGCACGCTCTATGCTGGCTTTGATCCGACGGCCGATAGCCTGCACGTGGGGCACTTGATGGCGCTGATGATCTTGCGGCGCTTTCAGAAGGCCGGACATCGCCCGATCGGCTTGGTCGGCGGGGCGACGGGCATGATCGGCGATCCCAGCGGCAAGAGCGCGGAGCGGAATCTGCTTTCGGTCGAGCAGTTGCGGCACAATGTTGCCGCCATCGAACAGCAGGTCCGGCAGTTTCTCGATTTCGACCGGGGCGACAACGCGGCCACACTCGTCAACAATTTTGACTGGATGCGCAACTTCAGCTATCTGGAGTTCCTCCGTGACATCGGCAAAAATTTTCCTGTCAACGTGATGCTGAGCAAAGACTCGGTCAAAGCACGCCTCAATAGCGAAGCGGGCTTGAGCTACACCGAATTCAGCTACATGCTCCTGCAAGCTTACGACTTCGTCTATCTCAACGCGCACTTCGGCTGCGAGCTACAGGTCGGCGGCAGCGACCAGTGGGGCAACATCACCGCCGGGATTGATCTGGCCCGTCGCATGCGCGGCGTGCAGCTTTACGGCATGACCTGTCCGCTGCTGACCAAGAGCGATGGCACGAAGATGGGCAAGACCGAAGGCGGAGCACTCTGGCTTTCGCCCGCCCGGACCAGCCCCTACCAGTTCTATCAGTACTGGATCAACGTGGACGACGCCGACGCGGGCAAATGTCTGCGGATGCTGACCGAGCTGCCGCGCGAGGAGATTGAAGCTCTCGACCGGCAGCGCGAGGAAAACCCGGCCGAGCGGCGCAGCCAGCGGCGGCTGGCCGAGGAGTTGACGCAACTGGTACACGGCCCCCAGGGCTTGGCGACCGCCCGCCGCGCGACGGAGATTTTCTTTGGCGCGGAAATTGAAGCCCTCAGCGATCAGCAGCTTGCCGAAATCTTCGCCGATGTGCCGAGCCAAGAGTTGCCGCGCGAGCGGCTCACGGGCGAGGGGCTGAACCTCGTCGATGCGCTCGTCGCAGCGGGGCTGGCCAAGAGCAAGAGCGACGCCCGCCGTACCGTACAGCAAGGCGGCGCGTACGTGAACAATCGCCGCATCGAGAGCGTAGAAACGCAGTTGCGTGCGGAGAATCTGGCGAGCGAGAGCGTGATGGTGCTCCGGTCGGGCAAGAAGAAATACGCGCTGCTGCGGTTCGTCTAAGTCCCCTGCCCTGCTGGTGTTGCACTCGCATTGACGCACGCGCGGGGCTTTTCTACCATTCCCCTCGGCTACTCCCCTGCGCGTTTGCTCCTCCGCGTGCCCCTGCGTCTTTTCCTTCCCGCTCCGCTCGTGGTGAATGAGGCTCGGTGATGAAGCGGCTGAAATCCTGGAGCGGCATCGTTTTGCTTGCGGTGCTGGCCACGACGATCGCCGCCGTGTTGGCGGGCACCTACACCGTCTCACAACAGGTCCCCGAGTTCTACAGCCAAGCCCTGTCAGTCAAAAAGGAAGTCCAGACCAAGGCGAGCCGGGAAATGGGCTCCCGCGTCTCGATGCTCTACAACGAAGTGCGGCGGGCAGGCCGCTGGGACGCACTCTTTACCGCCGAGCAGATCAATGGTTGGCTGGCGGTCGATCTGGAACAGAACCACAAGGAAGTGCTCGCCGAGAACGTCCACGAACCGCGCGTGCAGATCAGCTCCGACAGCATCACGCTCGCCGCGCGAATCGACGGCGATACGCTCTCGACCGTCTTTACGCTCACGGTCGAGCCGTATCTTTACCGGCCCAACGTCGTGGCCTTCCGTGTTCGCAAGGCGCGGGCGGGCCTCTTGCCGATTCCGATGAACGACGTGCTCCGCGAAGTGAGCACCGCGATGGAGAATCTCGGCTTGCCGCTCAGTTGGATTCAGGTCGAGGGCGACCCGGTGGCGCTGGTGACAATCATCCCCCAGCCGGACCAAGAAGAAAACGTGCGCTGGCTCGATCAGTTGGAAATCCACGACGGCGAGATTTACGTCGCCGGCCGCACCTTGCCAAGCGACGGGATCATCGGAGCGCCGGATAGCGAAGCAGCCCGACCGCTAGCCCGACTTGCGATGCTCCCCAGCGGCCAGAATGAGGGGCCACCGCCGGCAGATGAGCCGCGAATGCCAGCCCCGGCGCCGCTCGATGCGCCGGATGACGAGCCGCTTCCGTCAAGCGACTCGAAGGAGGATGCAGCGCCACGAACGCTGCCGGATCTGAATGCCGATGCACGGCCAATCGAGCCGCAGCCAGACGAGGCGCTGGAAAAGATCGAGCCGCCAGCGGCCGAGTTCCCCGTCGCCGTTCAGCCGGCCGGTCACGATTCGGCCGACGCGGCGCGCTAGAAGCTCACTTCCCACTGCTGGCTCTCCGCATTGCTGCGGACGAGCGAGACACGCCCCCGGAGCCGCTCCCCGGCAAGATCGACGACGAGTCGATCGTCGGTCTCCTCAACGGTCTGGTAACTCCCGGCATCCCACCGCGACACGCTCCCGCGAGCACGAGGAACCGGCCCCTCGTAGTCCAAGTACGCCCGCCGGTGGTCGGCCAGTTGCTCGCCGGCAACCGTCTTCCCCGGCTCAGGCGGCTCGGCCAGCGCCCAACAGCGCAGCACCTCCCCCGCCTCCAACATCAAGTCCCAATGCGAAGGCCGCGAGTAGCCCGGTGGACAGTCGTGAGTGAGGACGACGAAGCGAGGCATGGCGTGGGGGCGGTGAGCTATCGGCTGTAGGCTGGAAGCGGCGGGCGGCGAGGGATTTTCCGGCACATGTCATTCCCGCGCAGGCACGTCCTCCCCGCGCAGGCGGGAACCTAGACGGTGGACTCTGCACTCTGTCCTTCCCGCCTGCGCGGGAAGGACGGAATAAGACGCGTCTGCGCGGGAGGGACGCTTCCGCCCAGCTAGCTTCAAAAGAGGTAGCTTGCAGCGCGTCCCGCCGGACAAAACCGTTGATCTCGACCCCGAAATAGATATAATTAAATCCATTTAAATCACTTATTGGCAAGCGCTACCCGGGGAGAGAGGCCAACAGGAGCGAAAGACGGTACAGCGGGCGGGCGAGTCGGAGCGGCGGCTGATCGCGGTGGGGGCGGATGCGGAAAAACCGCCTCCAGCGGGACATTCCGGGACAAACGGCGACAAACCGCGACGGCAAAGCGAGACAAACCGGGACGAAGCGAGACACGATGGCACGGCCGTGTCACGCCCCTGTCACGCGGCGAGACAGGACCAGGAGGTGGCGGTGCTGGAGCCGGCCCACTTCCCGCGCAGGCGAAGGACCGGGGCGAATCTTCACGGTCTAGATTCCCGCCTGCGCGGGAAGGACGTGTCCCGACGGGCTTCCGCTACGCGCGGTGCGCCACCGATCACTCGTCATTCACCATTCACCATTCACCATTCACCATTCACCATTCACCATTCAACATTCACCATCCACCATCCACCATCCACCATCCAACACCGGGGGCTTCCGCTAGCGCGGTGCGCCCCCGCCACCCGTCGCAGCCCCTCTACGGCAACACCTGCGACTGTTCCTCTACCCGCGCCGGCTGCGGCAGCCCTTGGGCAACCGCTTCGGCGAGGACGCGGGCGGTGCCGGGCTGGGTGGCGCGGGCGCGGACGGTGAAGACGAGCGAGTCGGCTGGGCGTAGCTCGGTTTCTGGCCGCAACTCGGCGACCGGCTGAAAGCGGATCGTCTGCCCCGCAAAGTCGGCGCGCACTGGGCCGCTCGTGCCCGCCGGCAGCGGCGTTAGCTCCGGGGGCAACGTCACCGAGAGGACCACCTCGCGCAGCGCCGCCTGCCCTTGGTTCGTGAGCACGACGCGGTAGGTCGCTTCTTGTCCCACCTGAAGCGGGTCGTTCAAATCCGCGATCGTCATGCCGAGCAGGGGTCGGGCTGCGGGCTGTGCGGGCCGATCCGAGGGCGAAACCGGCTGCGGCACGATCGTCAAACACGCTTCGTCGGCGACGGGCGGCCGCTGGTCGCTGTAGACCGTCACCCGATTACAAGCCCGCGCGGCCGGCGCCACGCACTGGCAGTTGATCCGCAGCGGCAAGCTCTGCCCCGGCGCTAGCTCGGCCACTTCCCACACCAGGTCTTCCCGCACGCGCTTAAAACCTTGCGAAGCCTGCACGGCGTCGAGCGCCAGTTCATAGCTGTCGACAATCCGCAGATTCGTCAGCGGCGCCGTGCCCGTGTTGCGGACTTCGATTGCGAACTCGGCGATCTCGCCGACCTGCTTTTGCTGCGGTCCATGCTTGGTCACGGCAATCGCGGCTTGCCCTTGCGGCTGAGTCGGTTGGCTTGGCTGAGCCGCCGGCGGCTGCACGGGAGGCGCGGCAGCTTCCACGGCGGTCAAGCAGGCCCGCGCCGACGCGGCGAGTCCCCCCTGCCCGACCACTTCGACCGTGTGGCAAAGCTCGCCGGGCTGCACGACGCGGAAGGTGATGAAGATCGCCCGCGACTGCCCCGGTTCGAGATCCTCCAGGTCGCGTTCGATCGGACTGCGCGCGGCGATGTGCTCGAAGCCGGGATCGAACGTGTCTTTAATCACCAAGCCCGTCGCGGCCACTTGGCCCAGATTCGTCACCGTCACCTCGTAGCGCACCGTCTCGCCGACCGTCGCGGTCGGCGGGCCGGAGACGCGCACCTCAAGCTGCGGGACCGCCACCGTCGTCGCCGCGCAGTCGCTCGCCGTGAGACTGTCGCTGGTCCGCACGGAGCCGCAGAAGTTCACCGAGCCGGGCTGCTCCGCGCGCAGGTGGACCTCGACCACGCGGGTTTCGCGTGGGCCTAGATCGCCCAGATTCCAAGAAAGTTGCCGCGCGCCGGGCTGGGCCGGCGGGTTACTGCTCAGGAAAGTCAGCCCCGGCGGCACTTCGGCCGTCGCCACTACGCCGCGCGACGGGAGATCGCCGGGGTTGGTGATTTGCAGCGCGTAGGTGACGGTCGAACCGACGCTGGCCTGCGCGGGGCCGGCCACGCGCAGCGCGATGTCGGGCGAGGTCCAGGTCTTCGTCACCGTGCCGGTGCCGAGAATCAGCGGCCGGTCGAAGCCCGACTGAGGTTGGCGCGGACGAATGATCGAGATGCCGATCCGGCTCGTCCCGGCCTGCGGCTGTTTTTGCAAAATCTCAACGCTCGCCTGCCCGGCCGCGTCGGTCGGCACCTCGACCACTTCAACTCCGTCGGGAGCAAAGCCGGCCGGTGGACCGCCGATGATCTCATACCGCACGATCCAACCCGCCAGCGGCGTGCTGTTGGTGTGCCGCGAGAAGGTCGTGGTAAAGACGTGGCGGCTGCCGACGGGGTTGATCGCCGGCGGCGGAAAGATCCACTGGGCATCGACCCAATGGATCGTGCCGGTCGATTTGCGCAGTTCCCAGTTCGGAACGGCCGGCGCGTAGGCGGTCACGCGGCTGACCCCTTCGAGCGGCGAGGTGACGCTGATCCAGGCTTGCCCTTCCTGCACCGTCACGTCATCGCTCGCGTCCAGTGTGCCGCGCGTGATGGTAAAGGTCGAAGGCGACGTGGCGCCGACGGCAAAATGATTCGTCACCTTGCGCGGCGTGTCGCGCGGCAAGCGCAACAGGTTCCACGCGTCGCGGTCGCCGAGCGTGACGAACTGCCCTACCCCGTCTTGGGCCAGCAGCTCGTTGAAGCGCTGATCTTTCAGGGTCCCGATCGCGACGACCGTGTCGAGCCCGGGAGGGTCGCCGTCGCGGCCTTCGGGCCGGGGAAGGTCGCGGGACGCGAGGAAGGAGCGGACGCCATCGAGG
>CAYZVT010000283.1:0-6323 GCA_964481585.1 uncultured Pirellulales bacterium | reverse complement strand
AACGCCGCGAAGCGGTCGAGCGTGGCGTAGTTCATCTCGCGGGCGATTTCTTCGCGCACGGCCGTCGCCTGCTGCCGCAGGGTTTGATCCTCGATCTCGGCCAGATACTGATCGAGCAATTTCAACACGCGCACGCCGCGCTCTTGTTGCGTGCGGTAGCTTTCTTGAATCTCGCGCACCTTTTGCAGGGTCTCGCCCGCCACGCCTTCGCTCGGGAACTGCGCGAGCAGGCTTTGGGCGAAGCGGTGCTGGCCGGCGGCGGCGCGCATCTCGATTTCTTGCAGCAGCCGCCGCGACCCCATCTGGCGCAGCGCACGGACCAAATCCTGCAAGTCCTTTTCATCGGGAAAATCGCCCACCACCGATTCCAACTCAAGCCGTGCGTCTTCGTAGCGTTCCGACTGGATGTACAGCCGCACGATTTTTAGCCGGTCGTTCAGGTCTTGGGGATTGATCGCGCCGGCAAGGATTTTGGTAAGCGTCTCGCGCGGAATGGAACTGGTCGCGATGCGCATTTCCCAAACGTAGGAACGGCGGCCGTCGAGTCCTTGCACGCGCGTCCAGCTTGGGGTGACTTCGGTGATGCCTTGCACGACATGCAAGGTGCCGTCCGGCCCCTTCATCGAGACGATGCGGCGGCCATACTCATCGAAAGGGGTGATGCGGACGATCGGCCCGACCGCGCCGATTCGCGGCCCAATTTCGGCGACATTTTGCGGGATGTGAATCCGCTCGACGGCCGAAGCCGCCGCTTCGTTTACTTCGCGCACCAGCCGCTTGGAGAGAAACATCCGCCGCAGCCCATCGTCGAGCAGCAAAATCGGCCGTACGTCGACGCCGCCCGAAGGGGCACTGCTGGCCATCGGATCTTCGGCCACGCCGGCGACTTGCCCGACCGCCCCTTCGACCGTCCGCCCGTCGGTCAGCGTGAGCTTCGCCGCGTAGGCGGTTGGCGAGCACGCCAACACCGCGACCCAAAAGCCGCAGAGCGCGACGCCAACACCTAGTCGCAGTCGATCCATGAGCAAAATGCCTTTGAGGGGATTGGGGGGCGGGCTTCAGGCTGCAGGCTACAAGCTGTAAGCTGCGGATTCTCCATCATCGCCTGCGGCCTATAGCTCGTAGCCCGTAGCTTGCAGCCTTCTAACCACTTCTGCCAGCAGCCTTTAGTTCATTGTGGCTCGGCGGGGCCGGATGTCAAACTTCGCGGCGGCGGGTAGGCGGTGCTGTCCCTACGCCAGTTCGCGGCGAGAACGGGACGTTATTTCCGCCTGAAGCAATCCGCCAGCGCCGCTATCGGGAAATCCCCCTCCGTTGACACTCGCTTCATTCAGCTTGTCAAATGTGGAGCAACTCCAGGATTTTCGCCTGCCGACCACCAGCAAGCAGCCCCCGATCCCCAGCCTCCCACATCAACAACGCGTTTGCCGTCCAGGACGCACTAAAAACCGCCGGGGGTGCCGATGGTGATACCACGCCGGGTTTTGCTGATTCTTCTGATCGGAGCGCTCGTGCTCCCGGTTGCCCTGGCGGTGCTGTTTCTCGTCGGGCTGCTGCTGGCAGCGATGGCCGACGACGCGGGACAGGCTTTCACCCATCGGTTGAGCGTGGTCTGCCTGGTGCTGTGGCTGATCGACCTGGTGCTGCTGCTGTTCGCGCTGACGCTCGCGGCGCTGGGCCGTCCCGATTTGCCGCCGGAGTAGCAGCCGCTTGCCGCCGCTTCCGCGCCGCACGCTGGCCGGCGACAGTGGCGGCTGCTAGCCTGGAACAGAGACTCTGGAGTCCGCGCGCGTGCTGGACGGGGAAGAATGACGATCCGCTTTCGCTGTAACACTTGCCACCGGCGGCTCACCGTCGGCGACCGCCAAGCCGGCAGCGCCGTGCGCTGCCCGAACTGTAAAGCGAGGACCACCGTTCCCAGCGCCGACTCTGAACCGGCGGCAGCGCCCGAGGGGCAGGCGGGCGAGACGGTCGTGATCTCGCGGCGGGTGATCTATGCTCAAGGTGCTCTCATCGCGACGGTGGCGCTGGTGGCTTTCCTGCTCGGCTACTTCCTCGGCGGAGCCGGCCGCGACTCGGCGCAGCGCGCGGCGGTGCCGAGCGGGCCGGTACAGATTACCGGCAAGCTGACCTACGGCTCAGGAGCCGCCGATGCGGGGGCAGTCGTGATCGTGCTGCCGGAGGAGAGCGTGCCCGATGAGAAGATTGCGGTCGAAGGGCTTGCTCCCCACGCTCCAGCCCCCGACGGCGACGCCGTGCCGCTCCGCGCGCTCCGCTCGCTCGGCGGCGAATATCGGCGGAGCGACGGGCAAGGCGAGTTCGTGCTGCAAGTCCCGCGCGCCGGCAAGTACCATGTGCTGCTGCTCTCAAAAGCCGCGCGACGCCCGCCCGACATGCCGCCCAAGGCCAAAGAGCTAGCCGTGCTCGGCCGCTACTTCGAGTTCGCCCCCGACCTGCTCGCCGACCGCCAGTATCTCTGGCAAACGCTCGACATCACCGCCGACCGCGCGCTCGAACACCACTTCTAAGCCGCCTCGCACGACTTGGCCGGCAGCGTGGCGGGGCCAATAGGGTGGCGGCTAGCCGAGGGCGTCAAACGTGGCGCCGCGATCGAGCGACTTGCTCAGTTGGGCGGCCGCTTGGAGCAGCTCTACCGCCGCGTCGCCTTGCTGCTGTGCGGCATCGAGCCGCTTCGCCGCGATAGCAAAGCCGATCTGGCTCTGCACCGCCGCATCCTTGGCCGCCAAGTAGCCGCTCAATGCTGAATCAACCGAGGACATCGCGCCACGCCCGAGAAAGAGAAAGAGACACTTTAAAGGTAGGTCGGCGGAAGACAGCCGGGGCTGCAAAAGTTCTGCCGAGGGGCGGGCTGGGAGGGTTGTAGGGAAGGCGGAGGGCGGAGGGCGGAAGGAAAAAGCGGAAAGCGGAAAGCCGGCCTGGCGGCTGGGACGAGATCGTTTCTTACCGCTTGTCCCTGGCCCCCGATCCCCAGTCCCCGCTAGGACACAATCTCGCGGCGGCGTTGGACGTAATCCCACACGACGTAGCGGTCGAGATCGCGGCCGCCGGTGAAGAAGACGCGGCCTTTGGTCGATTCGGCGAGTCGGTGGGCGAAGCGGATGTCTTCGCGCGACTGGGACCAACTGGGGACGAGAAAGATGTTGATCGTGATGCGCTCGCGCTGGCAAAGCTGCCCTTCGCGCATCGTGGCCGACTCGGTGCGCGGGTCGGGCGGGTAGAGCATGAAAAGCTGCTCCCCCTCAAAATGCGCGGTCGGCAGTCCGTCGGTAATCAAAATCACCTGCCGGTTGGGCGTGTCCTGCGTGGAGAGAAACTTGCGGGCGAGCGCCAGCCCGTGCTGGATGTTCGTGAAGTGCGGCGGGATCTGCATCTCGCTGATTTCCGGCCGGCTCATGTCCGCGCGCAAACGCACGACGGGGTCGTAGATCGTCACCGGCTTGGGCATCAGCGTGACCAGTTCGCTCGCGTGCCGAGGCTTAGCGAAGGTGAAAACTTCCAGAAACTGCAAAAAGTCGCCGGGGTACTCGCGGCGGATCAAGCCTTCGAGCGCCAGCCCCATGCGCTTGACGTTGATGTATTGCCCGTCGTAGCGCATCGAGCCGCTCATGTCCATCAGCACGCACGTCGCGCATTTGGGCGTGTTGCGGGTGCGATGGATTTGAATATCTTCCTGCCTAACGCGAATCGGCAGCCCGGCTCCTTCGCGGATCAGCGCGTTGGTGAACGTGCCGGGGATGTCCATGTGCGTGACCGAGTCGCCGAACTCGTAGGGCTTCGTCCGCTCGATCTCCACCGCTCCTTCGCCCACGACAGGGCCTTGATGCCGGCCGGTGCGCGATGCTTGAAGCTGGCTGAAAATCTTTTCGAGCAGCTTACCCTGAAAGAGCCGATAGGCCTGCGGCGTAAGCTGGAAGTTTCGGCCGCGCTGCTCAAGCCCCTGCCGCTCGGCCATTTCCCGCAGATAGTCTTGCACCTGTTGTTGCAAGGCGCTGAGCCGCTCGACATCGCCCGGCTCGGCGAACTCGGCGAGGGCGTCCATGTCGATCACGCCGATCTGGGCGGTCTTGGCCGCTTCGGCAAGTTGCTGGAGCAACTCGTCGATCTTTTCCAGTTCTTCTTTGACCGCCAGGGCCTGCGGAATATCCATCCGCTCGCGGCCGGTGAAGGCGTACTTCGCCGCTAGTTCGTCGATCTGGTACTGGTTGCCCAGGTGCTCGATCAGCCCGATCATCGCCTGGGCAAAGGGGGAGTTATCATCCTCGGCGGCGTACCAGAGCCGTTCCAGATCACGAATTTGCTCCTGCCGCACGGCCTTCTCAAACTGCTCGCGCAGCGGTCGCGGCGGCTGAGCTTTTTGGGCGGCTTGCTGAAACGTGCGGCGCGCGAGCCTCTCCACGTGCTTCGTCTCGTACTTCTCCAAAATCTTTCGCTTGCGTTCTTCGAGCAACTGCCGCAGCGCATCGATACTCGGCCCCAGCCCCGCGATTTGACTTGGATCAAGCCGCACCGCGCGCGCCAACTCCTCCTCGGTCAGCTCGCGCATCGAGCCGTAGGCGAGCATGTGATCGAACGCCGGCGATACCAGATCGGGCGGCGGCTCGTTCGGGCTGGGAAATTTTTGGGGATCGTACCGCTGATAGGTATGAATGATCCCACCAAGATTGTCGCGTGTGGTCATGGCCATCTCTTCCTGCTGAACTTGCTTTGGTTCGTTCCCACTTCCATAATTGCAGGGAGGCAAGTTGCTAGGCTTCTCGCGTTTTGACGCGATCTGAGCAAACGGGATGTACTATGCAATCGCAGTGGCAGCAGCACGTGGTGAGCACGCCCGATGTCTTGCGCGGAAAGCCGCGTCTTCAGGGCACGCGGATTCCCGTCGCGCTGGTGCTCGGGTATCTGGCCGCCGGCCATGGCGTGGAAGCGATTCTGGACGAGTTTCCGCAACTGACTCGGGAGCAAATCGCCGCCTGTCTCGATTACGCCCGCGACCTGGCCGATTTTGAGATTTCCGTCTCGTGAAGTTTTTTCTCGATCAGTGCGTGCCGCGTTCGGTGGGGCAGAACCTCCTGCAACACGGGCACGAGGTAATCCATCCCAAGGAGCATCTTGCACCCGACGCCCCTGATCCAGACGTCATAGCAAAAGCTCAACAACTCGACGCGATTTTAGTATCTCTCAATGGCGACTTCGGCGATATTGTTGCTTTTCCGCCAGCCTTATTCTCTGGCATCGTTGCGTTACAGGTAAAAAATCATCCTGAGGCGCTGGGTGCGATCCTCGCCACGCTGAATGCTCACCTTGCAGCCCACATGAACCAAGCCAGCTATCACGGCAAGCTGCTATTGGTCGAGCCGCACCGGATTCGCATCCGGCGCTAACCTTCGGTTGCCCCATCAAGTTTCATACACAATCCGCCCATGCGTTTGGCTGCGGGAGATGCGGTCGGTGGCGTAGAGGCCGGCGAGCACGAATTCGATGCAGGAGGCTCGCACAGCGGCGTCTTCCGAGGCGTTGACTTCAAAGGCCTTGTCCCAGACCGGCGGCACGCGCTTCAGGAGTTCAGCGTAGGCGTGCGAGGGAAGCGTGTCGCCGACTTCGATTTTCACGCCCTCGGAAAAGATCTTGGCGATGTTTTCCAAGCCATGCCGGTCGACGTATTCGTCGAAGACGGTGCGGATCGCCTCGGCAATCACGGCATCCAAGACCTGTCGCTCGCTCATCTGATGGCTGCCCATCATGTCGAGTTCAAGCTTGCCGAGCGACGACGCGTAAAGATGCCCTAAGTCGCTGATCCGCGCTACGGCCGGTTGTTCGCCGAGGATCGCCGCACGCTGCCGGGCACTGGCGACCATCGTGCGATAGTTGGCGATCGAGAACCGCGCGCTGACGCCCGACTGCTGATCGATGTATTTGGAACGGCGTGCGGCAATGCTGATCTGCTCGATGATCTCCTTCATAAAGTACGGCACGACGACCGGGTACTGCCCATCGAGCGAGACGCTGGCCTCCTGCTCCATGATCTGGATGCCCAGATCGCGCTCGCGTGGGTAGTGCGTGTGAATCACCGACCCGATGCGGTCTTTCAGTTGCGGAATGACCTTGCCGCTACGGTTGTAGGTCGCGGGGTTGGCGGAAAAAAGAATCAGCACGTCGATGTCGAACTTGATCGGAAAGCCGCGAATCTGCACGTCGCGCTCTTCGAGAATGTTGAACAGCCCGACCTGCACCAGCTCATCCAGTTCGGGCAGTTCGTTCATGGCGAAGATGCCCCGGTGCATGCGCGGAATCAGGCCAAAGTGCAG
>CAYZVT010000282.1:0-6391 GCA_964481585.1 uncultured Pirellulales bacterium | reverse complement strand
GCGGAGATTGTCGTACCGCACCGAAAGCCGGGCAGGCGCGTCGGAGAAGTCGAGAATGCGATTGATCACGTGCGGCGGATGTCGTCAGAAGGAAATGACGAACACCATCCTGGCACGGGCTTCACCCGGCGCGGCTGCGGCTCACGCAGAAGGAGCCGAAAGGGTTCGCGCCGCAAGTGAAGCGGTCCTGGCTTTTTTCGAGGCTAATTGGGCAAGAGGGGACAATCAAGCGGAGGGCAAAGGAAAAGGGTGCGGCGAACCCAGAAATTCGCCGCACCCCGCGAGCCAGAGCTCCGGTCACTAAGCGAGTTGGATCAGTTTCCACCAACACGCTTTGCCGGCGGAACGGATCGGCGTGAAACGCTCATTCTTGCTGAACGGAGCTTTCATCTCCGCCGGAGTGGGCAGCGGACTGCGTGTGCCGTCCGTGTAGCCGTCCCAGGCGTAGACGCCGGAATACTGACAAATTTCTCCGGTTCGGTAACGGGTTCCCACAACAGTTGCACTCATAGTGCAAGCTCCTTTACTACCCGTCACCACCACAGGACGGGCAACACACACTAGGAAAGCACCGAGCGAGGGTGTATCATGACGTATGATACTGACCCCTGTGGCGGTATCGGCACTACCGCCCTGTGGCTCGCGTCCGCTAAAACCCTTGCCACAGGGCGGATTTTTAATTTACTCTCTAAATTTACGGTAGCATTGAGGCCCCCTTTATTTAGCCCATTAGGATGGTAGAATCAATACCACCTCGTGAAAAACTTGGGGCTGGTCGGCTTAGTTCTACGTGCCGAATGTCGCGTATCGGTAGCGTTGAGCTGTGGCCTAGAGGGAATCGTCGCTCAGATACACTGAGGTGTTGCCCGCCCGCCTAGTCGGCCAGCCCTTTTTTCTATGTGTCGTAAATCCTGCTCAATCGTTCGCGGGCGAAATCTCGCCCAGGGGCGAGACGAGAATCTTCTGGGCTTTGGCCTTGCGCATTGCCTCGGGGCTGAGGCGGATTCGTGCGCCGGGGATCTTTTTTCGGTCGGTGATCGGCCGGGCGTCGTCGTGCAGGACGAATTCAAGCTGCCCGTCGGAGATGGTCGTGACACGGACGAGGCGCGGCGGCTGATCTTTTCCCTGGTCGTAGAGCAGCACGTGGTCGCCGCCGGCGAGGGTAAATTTGAACTTGCGTTTGAGGCTGCGTTCGCGCCTTACAATCGGCTCTCCGGCGCGTTTGCGCGTGGCTGCTTCGAAGCGTGAGACGAGTTCGCCCGTCCACTTCTTTTCACGGCCTTCTTCATCCAACTCGGCAATGATCGCCATGTGATGATTGGAGCCGGGATTTACATAGCGCCGGTGGCTGCCGTCGCCGATTGCCATCGGTTTGTCTGATTTGCGGATGCGGGCTTTGTGGATGGGAATGACCAGTCCGCTGCGCGAGGAGAGATGCGGATGGTTATTGCGGTCGGCGAAGGCTTTTTGCGGATTGCCTCCCAAGGCGGTCACGCGCTCTTGGACCAGCTTGCGGATCACCGGATCGACAATGGCCCCGACCTCGTTCGCGGACATCGACTCCAGCTTCTTGCGGACGTAGTGAACTTTGGCTGACTTCCCGGACTTTTTTTCCCGCTCGACGTGCGGCTTGCTCAGGTTCGTATCTTTATGGAGCGAGCCGGCGAGCTTGTGATTGACGCGATACGAGACGTTGAGACCGAGCACGGCGGTGCGGGCTTCAGCGAGAAAGTCTTCCCAGGGGGGATCGACGTCGGCAAAGAGCTTGCCAATGCCGCGCCGCTCGGCTTCTTCGGCGGCTTCCGCCAGCTTCTGGACGGCGCGGCCATTGGTCAGGGCGACGACGATCGCGTCAATGGCATGGTGGCGGTGGTTGCCGCGATTTTTTTGATCGTCGTGGCCGATGATCGAGTTCAGATTCCAGCGTTGGCGAAGATAAGCGGTTGCACCCCCTTTGGTGACGTGAACGCGGAGCGAGCCGCCGGTATCGACCTTGTCGCCGTAAAGCATTCCCAGATACTGCGCGGCCAGGCGGGAGATGTAGCGCGTATCGTTCAGTTGCCGGCTGGCGAGTTCCGTCTGATCGAGCGGCTTTTCCGTGAGGAACAGCGCCAGCTTGCGCGAGCGGGCATCGCTGTTGAAACGCTTCACGCGGCCGATGATCTCGTCCCACTTGTCGGTATCGTGGTAGGCTTCCCAGGGGGTGCGATTCCCCTTGCGGCGGTTCTCCTCGTGATAACAGAGCGTTTTGTTGGCGAAGGAGTTGTCCAAGGACCGGCTGAAGGGAATGATGTGCTCGATGTCGAACTGCGGTTCGTCGCCAACGAGCGCTTTCATGCCGATGCTCTTGCCCGTGTAAGGGCAAACCCAGCCGCACTCCTCGGCCAGACGCACCTTGAGGATGTTTTCGGCGGTCACAGAGCGCTCTTGCTGACCCATCTTCGCCAGAATCTGTGCTTTGGCGGCCTCGCGTGCTCTCGTGTTGCTGTCTCGCCGGTCGGTCAGTTCCTGACGCTGGCCGCGCGAGTGCTTCAAGTCTCGGCCAAGTTCGACGGTGATTTTGAGCGGCTTACTTCCCAGGCGGCGCAGCAGTTCGTTCACCACCTTGCGCAGCTCGCTCAGCGCGCGTTCCACCGCCGGATTGCGCAAGTGGGTGAAAGCACCGGGGCAGCTAGGCTCTCCGCCGGCATGACGATGCGCACGCACCGGAGGTAGGCGATCGTAAACGACGCTGGACCTGAGGCGGCCTGGATAGATGCGCCTGATGGCCGTCGCCAGCGCGTATCCTTTTTCGAGTTCCGGCATCAGCTTGCTGATCGCCTTGCGGGATAGTGACAAGAAGCCCGCTTCGAGCCGGGCTTCGGCCACGGCGAGCGCTTTTTCCGGGGGGATCTTCCAACTCTTTTGCAGGCGTTCGGCCAAGGCGTATTCCGACTCGAAGGACAGAATTTCATCGACCATCCGGTCTTGGTCGGCGCTGGAGAGCGCCGCCCAATGCTGGCCCAACAGCCGCAGCATCTTGGCGGCCGTGCGGTTGCCGACCATTTTTTTATCGCCGCCGGTCTCGAAATTGAACTCCCAGTGCCGGCCATATTCCTTCGACTTCTTCATGCCGAGCAGCTTTTTTACCGCCGCCCAAGTCAGATCTCCTTCCTGCTCTAGCGCCGGAAGCAGCAATTGCCGCCACTGGGCGACTTGCGGAGAAAAAGTGGCGGGAGCGTTCTTTCCAGCCTCGTCCGGGGCCAGTAAGCCGAAGCGGATAATTTCGCCATCGGGCGCGGTGACGATCAGGTCGTTCACTCGTTGCAGCAATCGAAAGCGCTGCGCTGGCAGGCAGGCCAGCAGCGCGCGGCGCTTCTCCGGCTCCAGATCACAGCGGCCGATAAGCCCCTTCTGCGATTTGAGGGGGCGCTGTTCAAAGATGGCCGTGTGCAGGGCTTGCTTCAGATCGTCGGTCAAGTCGGGGCTGTGTTTGGATTGCTCCGCCCAGATTTTCTCGAACTCGTCCAGATACATGCGGCGGCTGGTCCAGCGGGCGCGGATGCGTTCTTCTTCGGGATCGAGGCGGGAGAAGTATTCGCCCAGCGTGCGCGCGCCGGTTTCAGTCATGCTGGTGTCCAAGGCCGCGATGCCTTGCTTCACCACGCCCTGTTCTTCGTCATCGCGATTGGCTTTGCGATTGGAGAGGAATCCGCGCCGTTGGGCCAAGTGATACAGTGCTCGGCCCAAAGCCAACGGCGGCAACGGGCGATCGAGCGCCGCCGCACGCAGATGATACGGGAGCAGGTGGTGGGCGATGCGATCCTGCTCGGGCAGGAACTCCCGCCGCAGTTGGGCATCAAGCTCCAGCAGGGCCTGATGCCGGGCCTCGGGCGCGTCTTCCGCCTGCGGCAACAGGCCATGTCGCGCAAGGAGTCGGAAGACCTTGCGCAGCCGCCACTGCCGCCGCCAAGTCTGTCGCCGTGGCCCGCGGGCGGCCCGCCGCTCGGTCGCCCGAGACTCGTCTCTCCCCGATTCGATGTCGCCCAGCACGCCGGCATCGAAGCGGCGGACGCCAGCGTTGGCGATTCGCTCAGGTCGGCCCTGATCGTCACAAGCGATGACGGCCCAGCCAATGGAGGTGGTTCCTAGATCAAGCCCGAGCAGGTAGTGTCCGATCCCGTCCGTCCAGCGATTGGTCATGGCTGCCGCCTCCCAAGAAGCATTTTTTCGTCCTTTAGGCTTGCACCCCTTATGGTGGAGTGCTAGACTCCTTCATGTGTATCTGAGCGACGATTGTCCCACAAGTCATAGTAAGGGACTTTTGTCCGCGCAAGGCTCTGCTCCGCGCGAGCAACCTTTAACGCCTCCCTGTGGGGCGTTTTTTTTGCGCTGATGCGGCGCTATCTGCAAGATCTACGGCCTTAACAGGCTCGCCATTTTTCCGCTGAGTTGCCAATTCCCCTAGCGCAGCCGAGGAAGCTCAGGGCTTTGCCAGTTGTTGGGACATCGGCTGCCGCAGAGTCATCCTAAGCCGCCTAATTCCGCAGAAAAACGGTTCCCGAACCGTGCTTGCGCTGCTATCTTCGGGAAGTGGTCTGTGCCCCCATCGGGGCTAGGTGGCGAAATCCAAAAGCGGCCGGCGCAACGGTTCGATTCGCGTTCCGTTTTGTTGCGGATGAGTTTTTCCACGGGAAGGCTGCGCTCGTTTCGCGTTTTCAGTTTAGTGACTGCCCCGTCGCTTTCGCACAGGGCTGGGAGAAACAGGTATGGCTCGTTCTTCTGGACGTCTTGGTTTGGCCGCTTTGCTGATGCTCTTGCCGGCCTGCATGGCGCAGGCGGCGGACGATCTGGAAAAAAAACTGTTGCAAGAGATTCCTCAGGTCATGCGCATCTTGCGCGACAAGGGATATCAGAATGTCGGCGTGCTGAAGTTCCGGGTGAAGAAAGGCAACCAGGCCGTCTCCGATCAAGTCGGCACGCTCAACCAGCGCTTGGCGGAGAAACTGGAGTTGGCGCTGGTCGTGGGCAATGACATCCGCAATCCGATCGGCGTCGTGCGCGGAGCGGGGCAAGTCGCCGCCGGCATCGACGGGGCCAATCATCTTTCTCCAGAAGGTCGGCAGAAGTTCTTCACTGCCCAATACCCGCTGGCCTGGGGCGAAGAAAAAGTGGTTCCCGATGCGTTTCTCACCGGCGTGGCGCTGATCTCCCAGGATCTGCGGCAGATGACGGTCGGCATCCTGGCGTTCGATCGCGAGAGCCAATCGCTGGAGCCGCTGGCCAAGTTCAAGATGCAACCGGATTTGGAAGATTTGCTAGAGAGCGGCGAAAGTTTCACCGTCCGCGGCGTCTTCGATCAGGCGAGTCTGTCCCTGACGAGCCAGGAGCGAAAAGATCGGGCGACCGAAGAAGCAATCCAGACGTCGCTGCGGGTGAAGAGCGAAACTGCGAACAACACGGCCCCGACTCAAGCGAAGATCCACCCTCTCTCGGGCAGCAACCCGCAGTCGCCCATCGAATTGGAAATCAAGTACGACAACGTCGTCCAGCCGATCGAGTTCCGCGAAGGAGCCGCGTTCGTGCCGGAACCGCAGGAGGGGCAGAAGGTTTTTCTGATCGTGAAGCGCAGACCCTCCGCCACGCAGCGGTTAGGATTGGTGCTCAAAGTCAACGGCGAGAGCACGCTGCAGCGCCAGACGCTGCCCGACGCACAGTGTCAAGTTTGGGTGCTCGAACCGGACCAAAACATTTGGGGCTTTCAAGGCTACTACTTCCCGGACAAGGATGCGCTCGAACCGTTCCGCGTCATGTCCGCAAGCGAGTCGAAAAGCAAGGAAATCGACTACGGGGAATTTGTCGGAACGATTTCGGTCAGCGTTTTTCCCGAGCGGAAGGTGGCTCCCAAAATCTCTGCCGATCTGCTGACGGACGAAGCCGAGGATCTGCAGATCCTGGCGGAAGGAAAATTCCCCGACGACAATCCCAAGAATCTGGCGGCGCTCCGACAGCAATTGACGAGCGAGGCCACCCGTGGGCTGATCAGCCATTCGCAGGCGGTGCAGCTTAACATTGATACCACGAAGTTCGTCCGAGACAGCATTCCCGTGATGACCGCGACGATCAAATACTACAACCCCCACGACTTGCCGCAGTGATACGTCGTTCATTGCGCACCTGCCGGACCGCACCGGCTTAGCGTCAATCTTTCTCTTTTTGGCTGCCTGGACAATCACCGGAAAAGGAGCATCTCGGGAGGCACTTCGACCTCGACGTTACCAGAAGCAGTAGCAGCGTTCGACGACCCGGAATCCGGCGTTTTGTTTTTCTTTCTTAAGGAGCAACCTGTGAACCGTCTCTCTCTGAACCGTCGATTGGTGCTGGGCCTATTTGCCCTCCTATTGGGCGTCGG
>CAYZVT010000281.1:0-6399 GCA_964481585.1 uncultured Pirellulales bacterium | reverse complement strand
GAAGAACTTGAGCGCGCGCCGGAAGCCGGGGTTCGCCGCCGCAGCGGCCAGTTCGGCGGAAAAGTGCGCGTCGGGCTGTACGGCGAGTGAACGCCCCCGGCGCCGCACCGGCGGGCAGCGCCAGACGGAGGCTTTTGCATCCTCCGATTCTTGCCGCGCGGCGGACGGCTTTGCAGCGGCGCTGGCCACGACGGCGGCCGCGCCGCATTGCACTGGCGCGACATGAGCAAGCCGCGCGGCAGCCGCGCCAAGGGCGCGGGTCTGTG
This sequence comes from uncultured Pirellulales bacterium, assembly GCA_964481585.1. Classification (GTDB taxonomy): domain Bacteria; phylum Planctomycetota; class Planctomycetia; order Pirellulales; family CAYZVT01; genus CAYZVT01. Next base: position 6,133 of record CAYZVT010000281.1, on the reverse strand, counting down.
CTAGTAGCTCGTTGTGGAGTAGCTCGTCCTGGTCCGCACGGAGCAGATGCTTGGCCACATCGGCCGCGACATCGGCGAGCCGGTGATGGGCTTCCTGCAAGACCTCGTGGTACGCCCGCCCGTCGGGCAGTTGGAGCGAGAGCACTTCGGCCAGCGCGGCCACTTTCTCATCGAGCACGGCCACAAGCTGCTTGATCGGCTCGCGCTTGACGCCGCAGTAGGCGTCGGCCGCTTCGAGCAGTTCGGGTAGCGCGCTTAAGCGATGATCCGTTACTACCTGGGCGAGCAACTCGGCCAAGTGGAGCAAGCGCGGCAGCAGCCCATGCGGCAGCGGATCGTGGAGAAGGACTTCAACTTGCTTCGGCGCGGCCACCGCTTCGACCAGCGATTGGGGCAATCCCCAGCTGGCGAGCAGACGCGCGCTCAGCTGCGTATGGTCGAAGCCGAGCGCGGAGCGCTCCAGCGCGAGCAGATCGCCGCCGCCGTCGATGCTGCGGTGCAAAAACTCTGCGTACGGTTGTCCCAAATCTTGCAGCAGCACGAGCGTTCCCAGGTCGCTGAGCAGCCCCGCGATGAAGGCCTCGTCGCCGGGCTGGTCGAAGAACCGCTCGCTCATCTCCCGCGCGGCGACGGCCTTGGTAAGCGTGTGCCGCCAGTAGTAGCCGAGCGCCTTACTGCCGACGCCGGTGAACAGCCGCTCGGGAAGCGAGAAGCCGAGCACCAGCAGTTTGAGCGGCTTGGTGCCCAATAGCGCCAGCGCTTGGTTCAGATCGACCACTTCGCGGCTAAGGCCAAAGAGCGAGCTGTTGACGACCTTCAGCACGCGGCTGGTCAGTGCCGGGTCGTTTTCGAGGCATTGCTTCAGCGCGGCCGTGTCGACCTTCGGATGGCCCGTCAACTGCAAGACCTGCATCGCCACCGCCGGCAGCGTGTACAGGTTGCCCGCCCGCGCGGCGAGCAGATCGAGTCGTTCTGGAGAGGAGTCGCTCATCAGCGGTGCCACGCGAGGCCGATCGTGCCGCCAGAAATGTGCTCCAGGGGAGGCCGAATCCTGGGCAGTGTAAGCGTAGCTTACGGTTTACCGCCTCGGGCGGGTGCGGACCGACCTTGGGGGAAAGCGGCGCGGCGCGGTACAATCGGCCGCTGGAGCCGCATTTTCCGTCGAAAATCTGCTGTTAGGACTGCCGATGACGCTTCCTGGACGAAGCTGGTGGGGCGTGCTAGTAGGGCTAGCGATGCTGGCACCTTGCCAGGCCGCAGAGCCTTCCCCCCAGGCGCTGGAAATCCTCCGCCGCGACGCCCAGCTTTGGGATGTCTGCTTTGTCGATGCCCAAACCGGCTGGGCGGTCGGCGACCGGGGCGTGATCTGGCATACGCGCAACGGCGGCCAGTCCTGGCAGCAGCAACCGTCGCCGGTCACCTGCCGGCTCAACTCGGTCTTTTTTCTCGACCCGCAGCACGGCTGGGCGGCGGGGGGGCGAACGGTGCCTTTTACGCATGTGCCCGAAGGGATCGTGCTGGTCACGCGCGACGGCGGCGCGAGTTGGCAGCAGGTGCCGCGTCTGCTGGTGCCGACGTTTTACCGCATCAAGTTTTTCACTTCGCAGCAGGGTGTCGCCTTCGGCGCGCCGTCGGCTCTTTTTCCTTCCGGTGTCTTTACGAGCGAGGACGGCGGGCGGAGTTGGACGACCGTGCCCGCCGCCGAGGGGCAGACGTGGTTTGCCGGCGACTTTGTCGATCCGCTCAGCGGCGCGCTGGCCGGCCGCGGCGCGCCGGTGACGGTTCGCCGCCGCACGCTCGAACCGGCGCGGACCGCCGACTTGGGGCTGCGGACAATTCATCGCCTGGAACTCCGCGCGCCGACTTCCGGCTGGATGGTCGGCGACGGTGGACTGGTGATGAAGACGGCCGATCTGGGCAAGAGCTGGCAAAGCACGGCGGGCGAACTTCCCGACGATGCCGCACGGCATTTCGATCTGCACGCATTGGCCGTGGTCCAAGAAAATTGCTGGACCGCCGGCACGCCCGGCACGCGCATCTTTCGCACGCGCGACGGCGGCGCGAGTTGGACCAGCCATGACACCGGCTGCACCGCACCGCTGCATAGCCTCGCCTTTGTCGACGCCCGGCACGGCTGGGCGGTCGGGGCGCTGGGAACGATTCTCGCCACGCGCGACGGTGGCGAGTCTTGGCAGGTGCAGCGCGCCGGCGGCAGCCGTGCGGCACTATTGGGCGTCTTCAGCGAAGCGGGCGCAGTGCCGCTCGAACTGTTCGCGCATCTCTCCGGCGGACAGGGATACTTGAGCGCCGTCAAACTGCTCGGCCGCCGCGAGTTCGATCCGCAAGCCGGGGTGAAAGACGATCTCCCGCAGCGCGCCCACGACGCGCTTGTGGCTGTCGGCGGCTGCGGCGCGAGCGCCGCTTGGCAGTTCCCGCTACGGCAGGAGGGTTTGAGCCTGTCGGTCGATCAGATCCTCACCGGCCTAGACCGTGCAAACGACGGCCAGGCGCTGGAAAAACTCGAAGCCTCGATCGTGCGGGCGATTCGTCTCTGGCGGCCGGATGTGCTCGTGACGCATCCAGCCAGCCTGCGCGGGGAAGAGCCGTTTGGGCATTTGGTTAATCAGCTGGTGCTGCGAGCGGTCCGTCAGGCGGCCGATCCGACCAGCCACGTCGATCTCGCCACGGTCGCCGGGCTGCGGCCCTGGCAGGTGCGGAAGGTCTTTAGCACCACGCGGGCGGGCGACACCGGCACGCTGTCGGTCAACACCGTGCAGCTTGAGCCGCGACTCGGCTGCTCGGTCGGCGATCGGGCCGGCGCGGCGCGGGGGCTGGTGGCCGAGAGTTATGAGCCGGTGCCGGTCGAGGTCGGCTTTCGTCTGCTTCTGGACCGCGTTCCCCAGGACCGGGGCCGCGAGGATTTTTATAGCGGGATTGCGATCCCGCCGGGGAGCGACGCGCGACGGATGCTGAGCGAGACGCTCGGCGAGTCGATTGAACAACTCCGCCGGGTAGCCCAGAAGCGGCGGAACATGCAAGAGCTGATCCGCTACGGCGCAAAGCAGGACTTGTTCCTGCCGTCGGTTTGGCTGGGGCAACTGGGCGATCTAACGTCGGGCCTGGATGAATCGAGTTCGAGCCAGCTTCTCTATCAGCTTGCCGGGCAGTATTTGCAGCGCGGCAACTGGGAACTCGCCGCCGGAACCTACGAAGCGCTCGTCGAGCGCCACCCGCAGCACCCGCTCGCCCACTCGGCTCAGGTCTGGTTGCTGCACTACTACGCCAGCGGCGAAGCGGCTTGGCGCGTGCGGCAAAGTTCCTCGGCCGTCGCGCAGCAATCGACCGGCGGTTTTCCGGCGCAGGGCGTCGTGCCGGCAAGTGCGGCTCTGCCCATGCAAGGCAGACGCACTGCCGTTGGAAGCGAGCGGGCGCAGCTTGACGAGCGGCTCGGCAAAGCGAACCAGATCGGCAAAGAGCTGGAACGCACGCGGCCGACCTTGTATGCAGAGCCGAGCATTGGCTTTCCGCTTGCGTCGGCGCATCGCAAGCTCGGCTACGGCAATGAGGCCAGCCGGTTTTATCTTTCGCTCCGCCGCACGCGGACCGAAGACGCCTGGTGGGACGCGGCCCAGGGCGAGCGCTGGCTCGGCGAGCGGACGGGACTGCCGCCCAAGCCGCTCTGGACCGCGCGGGCTGCCGATCGCAAGCCGCATCTTGATGGCGCGCTGGATGAAGCGTTTTGGCGCGTCGCGCGGCCGGTGGAGCTAAAGAGCCTGATCGGCGAGGATGCAGCCTGGCCCGCCGTGGCGCGATTGGCTTACGACGGGCAGTTTTTGTATCTGGGCATCGAGTGCCGCAAAGCTCCCGGCGTGGAATATGCCGCCTCGACCGCGCCGCGGCCGCGCGATGGCGATTTGGCGCAGCACGATCGCGTGAGCGTGCTGCTCGACTTGGACCGCGATTACACCACCTATTACGCGCTGACCGTCGACCATCGCGGCTGGACCGGCGAAGCCTGTTGGGGCGATGCGACGTGGAACCCGACCTGGTACGTCGCCCACTCTAGCACGCGCGAAAGCTGGACGGCCGAAGCGGCGATTCCGCTTGCGGAACTGACCGGCACCCGCCCCGCAGCCGGCCACGTCTGGGCCGCTGGCGTGCAGCGCCTCGTCCCCGGCGTCGGCTTTCAAAGCTGGACGCAACCGGCCGGCGTAAAGATTAGACCCGAAGGGTTTGGATATTTGCTATTCGAGTAAACCCACAAATCTTTTCGCCCGCCACCCTACTCAGTGCGCTCCCGCCACCCGTCGAAGAAAGGTTCTCATCCGTCGCTTAGCGGCGGCGGAACTTCTTTTGCGTCTCGACAATCGCGTCGCCGAGTTGCTCGACTTCTTCCAACGTGTTGTAGAGATAGAAGCTGGCGCGGGTGCTGGCGGTTAGCCCGAGCCGGGCGTGGAGCGGCTGCGTGCAATGATGCCCGGCACGCACGGCGACGCCTTGCCGGTCGAGCATGTGCGAAACGTCGTGCGGATGGATGCCGTCGAGCGTGAAGGTGATGATGCCGGTCTTGTGTTCGAGCGTCGGGCCGATCGTTTCCACGCCCGCGATGCCATCGAGCATGTCGTGCGCGTAGCGGGTCAGGAGCATCTCGTGCTCATGGATCGTGTCGAGGCCGACCGCCAAGAGATACTCGACCGCCGCCCCCAGACCGATCGCCTGCGCAATCGGGGGCGTGCCGGCTTCAAACTTAGCGGGTAGCGCGGCCGGCGTGAAGTGGTCTAGCTCGACCGTGTTAATCATGCTCCCGCCGCCCAAAAACGGCGGCATTGCTTCGAGCAGTTCTTCGCGGCCATAGAGTACGCCGATGCCCGAGGGGCCGAGCATTTTATGGCCGCTGAAGGCAAGAAAATCGACATCGAGCGCTTGCACGTCGGTACGCAGATGGGGCACGCTTTGCGCCGCATCAACCAGCACCAGCGCGCCAGCAGCGTGGGCTTTGCGCGCGATTTCTTCGATCGGATTGACCGTGCCGAGCACGTTCGACACCGCCGCGATGGCGACGAGCTTGGTCCTTTCGCTCAGCAGCCGGTCGTATTCTTCGATCACCAGCCGGCCATCGTCGGTGATGGGGATGTAACGCAGCACGGCCCCGGTCCGCTCGGCCAGTTGCAGCCAGGGGACGAGATTCGAGTGGTGCTCCATGACCGAAAGGATGATCTCGTCGCCCGGGCGCACGTTCGCATCGCCCCAACTGCGGGCGACGGTGTTGATGCTGGCGGTCGTGCCCTGGGTGAAGATAATTTCTTCGGCCGCACGGGCACCGATCAGCGCCTGTAGCTTTTCGCGGGCTTGCTCATAAAGCTCAGTGCTCCGCTCGCTCAGCCAGTGGATGCCGCGATGGACGTTGGCGTAGTACTGCTGATCCACGTCGACCATCGCCTGGGTGACTTGGCGCGTGCGCTGCGTGCTGGCTGCGTTGTCGAGGTAGACAAGCGGTTTGTCGCGGTGGAGCACCGTTTCCAGAATCGGAAAATCCTGGCGGAGCGTGTACACGTCGAGCGGCTTGTGCTGCTCGGTTGAACTCATAGCGGTTCCTCGTCAGGCTGCCGCGACGCCTTTCGGCCGCGGCGAAAGAGAGATGGACCAGCCGTGCCGTCTCAGGCGGCGCTTCCGCCCACCGGCGAGTGGAGCGCGATCTGCAACACGCGCCACGCCAGCAGACAACACTTTTGGCGGTTGGGCGTGAGCCGCGCGCCGAACAGGTCGAGCATTTCGCGGGCGGAGAAGTTCTTGACCTCCTCGACCGTCTTGCCATGTACGGCTTCGGCCAGCATCGACGCCGAGGCTTGGCTGATGCAGCAGCCTTCGCCGTTGAAATAGATGTCGGCGATCGTGCCGTCGTCGGCCAATTCCAACTCGATCTTCACCCGATCGCCGCAGAGCGGGTTCTTGTCCTCGTGCGTGTGCGTCGGCTGCGCGCAGTGCCCGCGGTGAAACGGGTCCTCGTAGTGGTCGAGGACGTGCTCGTGATAGATGTCTTCCTCGTCCAAAGCCATGACCACGACCGCACCGGGAAACAGGAAAAACCGCTCGCCTACCACCCACTAGTCTAGGGCGTGAAGCAAAGCCGGAC
>CAYZVT010000280.1:0-6410 GCA_964481585.1 uncultured Pirellulales bacterium | reverse complement strand
CGCGGTGCGCCCCCGCCACCCAACTGCTCGGTACCTAAATGCCAGCGGGCTAAACAGGTAGTTGCTCGCCGGCTAGGGATTGCGAGAAGGGGGCAAACGAAGCTCCCACGGAGCCGGTGGATCGGCTCCCTGAACTGTGCAAGTGTCAGCGGTTGCGGGAATGGATCTTCCCCGCGCTCGACCACAGCCTGAACTTGCTTCCATGACGCGCCCGGCATCACTCCTCGCACGCTCGCTCGCGCTGGCGCTGCTCCTTTCGCTATCGCTGGCATCACTCGCGATGGCGGAGAATGCTGCGCCGGAGCTAATCGCTCCGCAGCCAGCGGCGCAGTCGCCGTCACCGCCGGCCCTTCCGCTGACGCTCTTGCCGGGACGCGAGCACGACGAGCTGTGGCTCATCAGCACGCGGCGCGGCGGGGGAGGGTGCGAGTGCGGCCACCTGCCCGTGCAGCGCGCTTCGGGTTGCGGCCATTGGCAGTGGTCGACGATGGCCGAATTTTTGAGCGCTGAGCCGAGTATGCTCACGATCTTCTTCGTGCATGGCAACCGCGTCTCGCCGGCTCTCGCGGTGGATTATGGCGTGTCCGCTTATCGGGCACTCCTGCAACAAGCGCCGCCGACGGCGCCGGTGCGCTTTGTCATCTGGTCCTGGCCGAGCGAAAAGGTGAAAGGGCAGATCCGCGACATCCGCGCCAAAGCCGCCCGCACCAACGCCGACGGCTACTATCTGGCCTGTGTCGTCAATCAGCTCGATCCCACCACGCCGGTGGGCCTGTGGGGCTACAGCTTTGGAGCACGCATTACAACCGGCGCGCTCCATCTGCTCGGCGGAGGTCACATGGGCGGCTACACCTTGTCGGCGACGCCCCTCGCCAAGCGGCCGCCGATCCGCGTCGTGCTGATGGCCGCGGCGCTGCACAACTACTGGCTGCTGCCGGGCCGTTACCACGGCCAAGCACTCGATCCGGTCGAAGCGATGTTGCTCATCAACAACTCCTGCGACCGAGCGCTCAAGCATTACCACCTGGTCACCCGTTGCGGGTCGCCCGACGCGCTCGGCTACACCGGATTCGCCGGACCCTACAGGCTAGGCATCGCGGCGGAAAAAGTCTCGCAGATGGACGCCTGCTGCATCGTCGGCGAGGAACACGACCTGCGCCGTTACCTGGCGAGTCCGCGATTGATGGGTGCCGCCTGGACGACGCTCGCGCCGTCGATGACTCTCGCGCCGTAATGGCGAAAAATGCCTGCGGGCGCGCAGACCTTCCGGCACACGTCCTTCCCGCGCAGGCGGGAATGCCGAGCAGGCTTCACGTAGCTCTAGCGCCAGACCGGCTAACCTCCCCTGGCGGCCACGGGCGAAAAAGGTGCAGGCAGGGCGCTGCAATTAAAACGCACTGCGCTCTCATCCCCAGTCCCCAATTCACCATCCAATATCCAACATCCACCATTCAAAATCCCTTCCCGCCTGCGCGCGAAAGACGCCCGCTCGTCCGCCCTACCCTCTGCGGCGCGGCAGTGTCATAATGGGGCCATGAGCGAACCGATTGCTTATCTCAATGGCCAGTGGATGCCGTTTTCGCAACTGGCCGTGCCGGTCTACGACGCGGGGTTTGTGCTCGGCACGACCGTCGCTGAACAATTGCGCACGTTCCACGGCCGGCTGTTTCGGCTCGACGCGCATCTGGACCGACTGTTTCACTCACTGGAGATCGTGGGCGTCGAGCCGGGGCTGGACCGGGCCGAGCTTGCGGAGATTGCGCGGCAGGTCGTCGAGCGGAACTATCCCCTCCTTGCGGCCGGCGAAGATCTCGGCCTGGGCATGTTCGTTACGCCCGGTCCTTACGCGCACTTCGCCGATGGGGCGCGGCCCGGCCCGACGGTCTGCGTTTACTCGAATCGGCTTCCGTTTCGCTACTGGGCGGAAAAGTTCGTCAGCGGCGAAGCGATCGTGGTGAGCGACGTGCAGCAAGTGCCGCCGCAGTGCTGGCCGCCGGAGCTGAAATGCCGCAGCCGCATGCACTACTTCCTCGCCGATCGAGATGCACGTCAAAAAGACCCGGCCGCGCGGGCGATTCTGCTCGACCAGGACGGCTTTGTGAGCGAAGCGACGACCGCCAATCTCGTCCTCTACCGCCGCGAGGAAGGGCTGGTCTGTCCGCCGAGCGAGAAAATCCTGCCGGGCATTAGCCTGATGGTGCTGAAAGAACTCGCCGCCGAGCAGCGAATCGCCTTCACGCACCGCGACGTTCGCCCCGCCGAGTTGAACTCCGCCGATGAACTGATGCTCACCAGCACCTCCATCTGCGTGCAGCCGGTCGTTCGCTGTAACGGCCGTCCCGTCGGGTCGGCAGCGCCCGGCGAAGTCTTCCGTAAATTGCTCTCGGCGTGGAACGATCTGGTCGGCCTCGACATCGCCGAGCAAGCCCTCCGCGCGGCGCGTTCGCAATAGCAACTGGCACCGCTGCACGCGATTCTGCCGGTTGTGCGGGCGGTAGCGGAACTGCCGGCGGCGTTTGACCAGAGCGGTTTTCTGACGCAAAGTTCGGATGCCGTCTCTATACCTATCTGCTGCGTCTGCGCTGCGGAAGATTCCTCGCGCGAGCAGGCCGCAGACGAAAGCCGAAGCACCCGTCCACGATGCCACCGAACCACAACCAGAACGGGTTTCGCAGCCGGCGCACCGGCTCGGTGGTGCTCTTGGCGGCGCTGGCGCTTTCCGTGGTGCTGTTCGTTTTCGCGCATGACGTGGGCTATGTCGTATTTGTGCGTGCCCAGCTTCAAGCCTCCGCCGATGCGACCGCGCTGGCGACGGCGCGACGGCTCGGCGAATCGGTGCCGGCGCTGCGCCAAGCAGCTTGCACGGAAGCCGGCTCGTTCGTCGCCGAGGGCGAGCGCGTTCAGCTCCAGCCGCAAGACGTGGAGTTTGGCATCTGGGACGAAGCGACGCGCAGCTTTGTGCCCACCGATACGCCCAGCAATGCGGTGCGCATCACCACGCGCCACAAGATCACCAGCGACGCCCCCTCCGGCCTTTATCTGGCGCGATTGCTGGGGCGCGAGACGCTGCCGGTTAGCACGTCGGCGGTCGCCCGTTCGACCCCGCGTGACATCGTGCTGCTGGTCGATCTTTCGGGAGCGATGAACGATGAGAGCGAGCCAGTCGCGCTGCCGGCCATGAGCGAATCGGCCGAGACGGCGATGATGCAGGATCTTTACTACGATCTCGGCTTTGAAAGTTTTCCCGGCCAGAGCGAAACGATTGGTGCGCCGCTGGGAATCGCCGACACGCCGCACGCCTACGCCGAGCTGACGGCCGACGGTGGGCCGCTTACTGGCGAACAGATCGAGCCGCGCTATCGCATCGAGGCCGGAGATTCGGAAGCGGAGCGCAAGCGCAAAGCCTACGGCTGGATCATTGATCGGCAGCTTGCCGCGCTGATGCCGAATGCTCAGCCGGCTCTCGACAGCGGGCTGCACTATGGCTATTGGGAAAAGTATCTCGATTACGTCATCTGGGGCGGCGAGACGCCGCGCGGCTGGCTCCCGCCGAGCCAGGACGCGGACCGCATCGACGGATTTTGTAACTCCGGCGCTGGGGCCAGCGGCACGAAGGCGTGGCGCAACCGGCTCGGCTATGCGACGTACTTGAACTTCCTGCTGGATCACGGTCGGCAGAGCCGTCCCGACGGCAGGCATTACACGCCGCTTTCGCGCTTTAGCCCCGACTGTCCGCTCCATTCGGAAACCACGCCCGGCGGCACGTTCCGCTTTCCGCCACGGACGCAGCCAATGCACACAGCGCGGCGCGCGCTGTGTGCGGCGCTTGCGGAACTGGAAGCACGCAACGCGGCGATTGCTAATCCCAAGCAGCGCGATTGGGTGGCGGTAATCAGCTTCGATTCGCTCACGCGCGGAGGGCCGGTCGTCGAACAACCGCTGACGAGCGACTATCAGGCGGCGATGCGTGCCTGCGCGCTGCTTCAGGCAAGCGGCGACAAGGGGGCATCGCGAGCCACCGAAGCGGGGTTGAGCGTGGCCGAACAACACCTCACCGGCCCCGCAGCCGCCGGCCGACCGGGAGCGACGAAGATCGTCGTGCTGTGGAGTTGCGGCGCGCCGGATTTGTTCATCAGCGATCCGGCGGACGTTGCCCGTTACCGCAAGCGGCATCCCAGTCCTCATTACGACGGCAGTGCCGAGGCGGCTGACGCGGCGCTCGTGCAAGCCGACCGCATGGTGCGGCGCGGCTATCTGCTCGATCCGGTGGCGGTCGGGCGCGCGGCGGAGCGTGATTTTCTGACGCGGCTTGCCCGCCAAGCGGGTGCTCCCGAGCCGTTCGTGCTGATGAGCGGCCCCACGCCGCCGGACCAGACGGCCGAGTTGCGGCAGCTTTTGGAGCATCTGCTCGACGCGCCGCAGGTGCAGCTCGTGCAGTAGCCCCGCCACCCAAGCGATTCGTCCCGTCCGAGGGCGGCCCCTCGTCCCCTGCCCCGCCGTTTGGTACAATGCCCAGCTTTACCGAAGCGGGACCTGTGCGAACAATGCAGCGGTACGACCGAGTCGCGATTGTCGGCGTGGGGCTGATCGGAGCCTCGATCGGACTGGCCCTTCGCCAGCGGGGGCTGGCCCGGCACGTCGTCGGCATCGGCCGCCGCTCGAGCACGCTCGACACCGCCCGTCAGCGCGGCGCGGTGACGGAAACGACGACCGACATTGCGACGGGCGTGGCCGAGGCTCAACTGGCAGTCGTCGCCACGCCGGTCGCGGCCATCGTGCCCACGGTGCAAGCCGTCGCGGCCGCCTGCCCGAAGTCGTGCCTCCTCACGGACGCCGGCAGCACGAAGCGTTCGATCGTCACGGCCCTCCAAAACGAGCCGCGATTCATCGGCAGCCATCCACTCGCCGGCAGTGAAAACTCCGGCCCCGAGCACGGACGGGCGGACTTGTTCGACGGGCGCGTGGTGGTGCTTACGCCGACCAGCGCCAGCATGCCCGATCAGGTGGCCGAGCTTGAGGCGTTTTGGAGCAGCCTTGGCGCTCGCGTCGCGCGGATGACGGCCGAAGAACACGACGAAGCGCTCGCCGCAACGAGTCACATGCCGCACCTGGCGGCGGCGGCGATTGCGGCCGCCACGCCGAAGCAGTACGCTGCTTTGGTGGCCAGCGGCTGGCTCGATACGACGCGGATTGCCGCCGGCGATCCGCAACTGTGGCAGCAAATTTTGCTCGACAACCGCGAGCCGGTCCTGCACAGCCTCGGCCGCCTGCAAGAAGAACTGGCCGCTCTGCAAACGGCGCTGGAAGCGGCGGACCCGGCTCAACTGGAACTCCTTCTTATAAAAGCGAAACGGACGCGAGATGCTTTGGGAAGTTGACATCTATTCTGCCGCTGGCCAGCCCGACCGCGCCGCCCGCGCCATCACCACGATGGCCCACGATCTGGGCCTGCTCGATGCGTGGGGCGGCGAGGGAAACTTCGCCGTGCGTGCCGGGCATGGGTATCTGGTCCAAGGCGCGCAGCTCTCGGCGGACGACGTTTCGCGGGTCGTGGGAGAACTGCTGGCCGACGAGATTGTCGAGCAGACGATCTTCGCGCCGGTCGGCGATGCGGTTCTAACGCAGCCGCCGGCGGGCTTGGCGCGGCTCGTCTACGTTCTGCCCAAGCCGGGCGTGATGGACCCGGTCGCGCTGAGCACGCAGCGGGCGATCGCGGACCTGGGCCTGGTGGCCGACGCCGTGCGGACGTTTCGCAAATACTGGTTCGGCGATTTGAGCGACGAGCAACTGGGCGTGCTCGCCGCCAAAGTGCTCGCCAACGACGCCATTGAACAAGTCATCGTCGGCCCGCTGCCGTTTGACAAGCTGGAAGTGGGATCGAGCTACCAATTCAAGCTGCAAACCGTGCCGATCCGCGAACTGGACGACGACGCGCTAAACCGGCTCAGCCGCGAGGGGCAGCTTTATCTGCAACCGGCCGAAATGCAGACGATCCGCCGCTACTACCAAGAACTCGGCCGCGACCCGACCGATATTGAGCTGGAGACGCTCGCCCAAACGTGGAGCGAACACTGTAGCCATAAAACGCTCGCCGGGCGGATCGCCTACCGCGACGATCGGACCGAGCGGCAGTTCGACAGCATGCTCAAGGAAACGATCTTCGCGGCCACGATGGAAATCCGCCGCGAGCTTGGCGAGCAGGATTGGTGCGTGAGCGTCTTCAAAGACAACGCCGGCATCGTCCGCTTCGACGACGAGAACAACATTTGCTTCAAGGTCGAGACGCACAACCACCCGTCGGCCTTGGAGCCGTACGGCGGCGCGAATACGGGCATCGGCGGCGTGATCCGCGATCCGCTCGGCACGGGCTTGGGCGCAAAGCCGGTCTGCAATACCGACGTGTTTTGCTT
>CAYZVT010000279.1:0-6414 GCA_964481585.1 uncultured Pirellulales bacterium | reverse complement strand
CAGCCGGGAGGCCGCTTTCGAAGTGCGAGCCAAGACGAGCACGCACGTCACCGGAACATCGAGTCGGCTGACAATTCCAAGATAGACGTTGCCCGGCTTTCGGTACTTTTGCCGGACGTACTCCTTCGCCTGGTCGAGCAGACTCTCCCGCCCGGCGCCGACTCCCATCGTGGGCAGCATCGCCGGCTTGACCACCACCAGCAGGTGATTGTCCTCATACAAAATCGGCCAAGCAGCACGCGTCATCCAAACCACCAAATCGACCAACCGCCACGTATAGCCGTGGGACAACGTCCCATGGTCCCCACCGTTCCTCTTCCGTCACGTCTACGCTATGCTACACACTCGATCCCTGCGCGTCCTGACCTAATCTGGAGTCAGCGCGATGCCCTGCTATTTCTTCACCGTCTAATGCCTTTTAGGACCGTGGGGCGTTGCCCCACGGCTAGGGTCTAATGGACTACAGGATTTAGAGAAATGAAGCTCATCCTCGCTAGCGGCTCTCCCCGTCGCCGGGAGCTTTTGACGGAGGCTGGGTATGACTTTAAGGTCGTCGTTCCTTCCGACGAGGCCGAGTGCGGCGTATGCAGCAGCGAAGGCCCCGCTGCCCTCGTGGCCGAACTCGCCTACCGCAAAGCGGCCGACGTGGTGCGGAAGATTTCTAACAACGATCCTCTAGCCGTGGGGCAACGCCCCACGGTTTCCCCCAAGATCATCCTCGCCGCCGACACCGTCGCCGAATGCGGTGGACAGATTCTCGGTAAACCCGCTTCGCTTCAGCACGCCCGCGAAATGCTCACTCGGCTGAGCGGACGCGAGCACCGCGTCTACAGCGGCGTCTGCCTCTGGCCCATTCCCGGCGGCGAGCCCCAGGTGCGCGTCGCGCAGACCACGCTACGCATGGACCCGCTGAGCGACAAGCAGCTTGAAGAATATCTGGAAAGCGGCCAGTGGGAGGGCAAAGCCGGCGCCTTCGGCTACCAAGACCGGCTCGGCTGGGTTCACGTACTCCAAGGAAGCGAGTCAAATGTCGTCGGCCTGCCGATGGAGCTACTGGCCGAGATGCTCACCGCACAAGGTTTCTCGACGCAGCGGTAAACTCCGGGCCGCGTTGCCCGTAGCAGCAGATCAATCCCCGTCGATTCCGCTTGGAGGGAAAAACTTCCTCAGGCTTTCTCACTTTTTCTCGTTGGAGTACTTCCAACGGCGGAAGTGTTAGGGCAATCCGCCGAGCGGCGCATTGTCGCTACGAGCGGCGAGGTCGCGGTAGACCTGAAGATCCATCTCTTCGCTGAGAAAATGGACCGAGCCGTCGGCCATGCTGACCTGGCAGCCGCCGGGGTGGGCGCTGCCGAACAGACGCGGGACGTACCGTGCGGAGCCAAATTCGCGGGCGGGATCGACCGTGGCCGAATTGATCGCGTCGACCGCGTGGGTGATGGTGGTGGTCGACGTGCAGCAGTCAAAGGAAATCGCCGGTGCCCGCAGCGTGGCGGACCAGGTGGTGTACTGACCGGGACGCCCCCCAGCGATGGCGCCAGACATTAATTGCTGGTATTTGGACTCGGCAATCATAAAGACGTGGGAAAGCCCGTCGCGCACCTGGGCTGGACGCACCAGCGAGTTGACGTAGAACAGGCCGTTGTTAAACATCACGCGCTCGCGGCAGCAGGCGTCGGCCGTTCTGCACCAGACTTCATCATCGCTCCCCCCGGCGTTGTCAATTCCCCCGCCCCCCACGGCCAAGTAATTCGAGTGCGGGCTGTCGCTCCCGAATGCGGGGGCGCTGGGGCATTGGAATTTTGGATTTGGGCGAAACTGCTCTTCCCGGTTCACCGTCACGGTGTTGCCGCCATCGACGTAAAGGCCCTGGAAGCCGCCGCTGTGGTCGAACGCACCATAGCGCGGCCCGTCCTCTAGAAACGGCAAGATCCGCACCGACCAAGGCGCCCCCAACTGTTCGGCCGGGCTGGCCTTGCAGCCGTCGCTCGTATCAAACGTCGGGCTATACAGCCCACTGGGAAGGGTGCCGTGAGCCGTTTCGTAGTTGAGTACCGCCAAGGCGATTTGTTTGATGCGATTGCTGCAATCCACGCGCCGCGCCGCCTCGCGCGCCGCTTGGACCGCCGGCAGGAGCAGCGCGATCAGGATGCCGACAATGGCGATCACGACCAAAAGTTCCACCAGCGTGAAACCATGTAGGGGCCGGGAAGATTCGGTGCGCTTTCTGGAGCTAAAGCCTGTGCGGAGGCTTCGCAATGGCTTGTTCATGTTCAGTCACCGTAGAACTCTAGCGAACTCTCCCTGTAGTAGCGATTTCACCCTCGGCCCAGCTTGCCGCGCCGTCGCAGCGGCCACACCATTGCGAGTCCTGCGAGCGCCAGCAAGACGAACGTGCCCGGCTCGGGCACCGCAGTGGTGATGATGAGCTGTGGCCCCAGATCCTCCGCGGGCGCCAGGTCTTCTCGGGCGTAAAAGGTAATGCGTCCGCCGGTGGAAAAACCCGTCGGCATGCGGAGCAATAATCCTGGCATAGTACTCTGCCAACTGGTAAGCATGGCCTGCAAGTCAGAAAAGCGACCGGGGCCAAGATCAAAATCAACGATCGCTTGGTCGGCGGTCGAGCTTGAAATCGACTTAACGGCCAAGCTAGGCGTATGGTACGCCGTGCCGGCGGACTCGAGGCCGGCAGCGCCGGTCCACGCTCCCAACGGTCCGCTGCCGTCGCGGTCCACCCAGTTGGCTCCGTCGTCGGGATCTGCCAGACCAAAGGCGGTTCCCTCCACCCAGTTCGCGTTGGCGGCGGTAATTTCGTAGACCTCGACGGGAATGACTCCGCCGCTGCTGAGGTTGTAATGATGCAGCCGCAGCGTGACCGAAAGCAGTTCTCCTCGTAGGTCAAGACCTGAGAGATCGAAGGCCACGATCGCGTTGCTTCTCGCGCCGGTCGCCGTTCCGACCCCCATAAACTCACGGCCACCGAAATTGTCGTCTTGGTAGGGACCGTAGCCAAGCAGCTGCGTATCGCGCGAGGCCTGCAAGGTCGAGGTGATGACCGCCGCCTCGACCGACGATGCCGCGCCGGCGAGCAGGACGGTCAGTGCCGCGATTCGTAGCATCATGATTTCGTACTCCTGGGAGAAGGAAAGCACCAGCCCGTTTGAAGCTTCGACATCACCCGCGCGTCCAGGCAGTGGACTGCGCATCGCGTGTCGCTGGCCAATTCTTTCGAAACGTGTTGACGAGACTGTTTGTCGCGTGCCGCGGGCGCGGATCGACATGGGCGGGAAGCTCGTTGTAGATGGCGTACACCCGGTTCCAGTACGCCTTGGAACAAGCTTCGAAGTCAGGATTCGGTCCAGACAAATCGCGGAACAACTCGGCGAAGAAATGCAGTTCCGCATGATACTTGACCGGCGACGGGTGGAGCACCATCGACTCGCGCAAGCTGGGCCGCAGATCGTTGAGGATCGTGACCATCTCCTGCATGCGCTCATGATAGGCGTCCTTGTCGAGCAGCACCTCCACATGGCAGCCCCAGTCCCGCACTAACTCGAACAAGGGCAAGTAACGGCCGAGCTGCGCTCCTTCCGGCCCGTACAGCTTGGCGAAGAACTCGCCGGCGACCGCAAGCGGGTCGGCGTCGGGACGCTGGAACGACTGCGCGCTGCAGTAGAGTGAACACTGGTTCAACATCGGAGTCATCGTAAAGCAGATCCCGCCGGAGTAAGCCCCGACTGTCCGCTCCTCCAGGCGTCGGCCGAAGAGTCGGCGGAAGCGGCCGTGCGGCACAATGGCGTTTTCCCCTTCGGTAAGGCTGAAGTCCCACGTCAAGGCGTCGTTCGTCTTGGCGATCTCGCGGGCCCACATGCGGGCATCGGCGCTGCCCTCTGGGATGCCATCGGGATTGAAACCGAGATTGAGAGACACCAGCGTCTCGGACGGGAACTCCGGCAGGCGCTTTACCAAGTGCGTCATGCTGGCCGCCGTCCGTTGCTGGGTCGAGCTCCATGCAGAGGCCACGAGCGCCGGATCGAATTCCCCCTGCCAATCGGGAGGCGCCTGGATGTTCCCCCAGCCAAAAAACGGCGGGCCCCAGGTGTTCAGTTCGACCTTTGCCCTCGGGCAATTCTGGCGAACCTGCTGGGCAATCTCGAGCGCCCGATCAATGAAGGTCATCGCCGTGCAGCCATGGCGGGAGCATCCACCGGGGTCGCCCGGAAAGATGCCCCAGATGTCCTGCTCCGGCAGCCGTCTGGTCCAGGCGTCCCAAAGACGCCGAAGTTCAGCCCAGTCGTCCGACTTGTTGGGACAGAGCGTAATCCAGTCGGGCCCCACGGTGGCTAATGCCATGAAACCATGCACGCGCACGCTCTTGGTCTTGGCGTAGGCGATCAGCTCGTTCATCTGCCGCGTGAACTCACGCCCCGCTTCAGAACTCAAGCCGTCGCGGCAAAAAAGTCGAGGCGGCAACCAGTACTGAAAAACGTTGAAGCCGAAATCCGCCAGCATGTCGATCATCGCCCGCCACTGTGAATCGCGCCAGCGGTAAGGCAGCTTCGGATAAAAGACGTTCGGGTTGTACGCGTTGAGCAGATGTGCGGCAAAGTTGTCGTAGCATATGCGGTACTTGCCGAAGCTCGGGGCGCGCTGGGTCGCCTCCGCCGCCACCGTCGGTAGCGCGGCCGAACCGAGAGCACCGGCTGCGACCGTAGCTAAAAAACCCCGGCGGTTCATAGAAGGACCGCAAAACGTCATGGCTGCTGTCTCCTAAGAAGGATCATCGCGCCAACTCTGGGAGCCGGCGCGCGAAGGCTGGCGAGAGGCTCTTGCGAAAAGGTTGCGGAGCGCCAAGGGATCGCGCACCTGGGCGCTCCCGGAAGGCCCGAAGGGTGGAAACTCACTGGGCGTTGTGGGATTGCGCTGCCTCGCTTGCGACCTCCAAGGAGCCGATCGCGAGGCCGCTATTGCGACGCTTGGCAGGTGTGTAAAATGTCACCACCAAGCACTTGAGAAAGATGGCCAAACACCGTTCATCCCGGGCTATTAAAGATGCCGGCCTGATAAACCCGGTGTGTCCTTGCCCAAAAAAGGTGTGCGATTGTCCATTCCTGATTGGTGTGATCCGGGGCCGTGGTACGACGTGAGCGGCGAGCTGCGCGTGGCGGATATTGTCTGCTCTCGCCAGGTGGTGCCGCCGGGCAGCGTCGATCGACTCTTCCATCACCAGTGGGCGCTGATTTTCATCGAGCGCGGGGGCTATCACATTGGAGCCGCTCCCCCCAGCGGCGTGGCGGCCCAAGCGGGCGAAGTCGTCCTGATGCGGCCGCAGACGATGCATACCTGGACGACCGATGCCCATCCGCGTGGGCGGGCGGAGGGCTTCTCCTGCTCGTTCGCCATCTTTCAAGCGCCCGCTCGCCTCGCGCCGCTGCTTGATTACCCCGAAATCTATCCGCACTACAGCAAGTTGCAGTTCGACGACAGCCGTGTTCCACGTCGCATTCACCGTTGTCTCAGACAGATGATCGCGATCTTCAATTCCAGCCTTTTGCGTCGCACCGAACTGCAATTCAATCTGCTCGAACAGATCTTGCTGTGGTGCACCGCCGCACGGGGCAACAAGGAACCTTCTCTTGATGCTCGTCTCCAGCGGGCACTCGAGTTCATGAGCAGCAACCTGGGGCAGCCGCTCACGGTCGTGCAGATTGCACGCGCGGCGCACGTGTCCCGTTCGATGTTGTCGCTCCTGTTTAAGCGCCAACTGGGCCAGTCGCCGATGCAGTACCTCGAGCGCCTACGCATCGAACGGGCACAACAACTGCTGCGGATGACGGGGCAGAAACTCGACGTGATCGCCGAATCGCTCGGCTTTTGCGACGCCAAATACTTTTCCAACCGCTTTAAGCAGCTGACCGGCGTCAGCCCGCGCGCGTTTCGTCGCCAGAATAGAATTTGAGAGCCGAGAGCCAGAACTTGCGATTCCCGCGTTCACCGCCTTCTTCCCGCCGCTCTCATCGCTCAGCTTTCAGCAATAAATCAATGCCGCTCGGCTCGGCCTCGATCGAGTAGCTTTCCTGGACAAGGCCCGCACGCTGAGCGAGTTCCGCGAGCTGCTCCCGGGTGCGGTAGATCAAGTACCAATTGCCGATCCACTCCATGTACGCCCGCGACTGCGTGTGCGGAGCGAAGTTGCCGACAAGAAGCGTCCCGCCCGGCCGCAGGCTTTGCCCGAAGAGCCGGAGCATCGCCACCGCGTCCTCGTCTTCGAGGTAGTCGAACAGTCCCAGGCAGACGATGAAATCGGACTCGGCCAGGAGCGAAGCCTTTTGCGGCTGCCGCGGGAGCCGGTACAGGTTCTCGCGCACGCCGTGGAGACGATTTGCTGGCAGCAACGCACTTAGCCGCTCTTGA
>CAYZVT010000278.1:0-6441 GCA_964481585.1 uncultured Pirellulales bacterium | reverse complement strand
CGAGGATGATGAAGAAAGCGGAAAGCGGAAAGCGGAAAGCGGATGCTGGCGCATGGGGGATAGCTGCTTGGCAATGAGTAACGCGCGAGCGCCCGCTTTCCGCTTTCCGCTTTCCGCTTTTCATTCGAGGATCTCTCGATACAGCCTCACGTGCTGCTCCACCATCCGCTCGGCGCTGTACTGGTCGAGCACGCGGCGCTGCCCGGCTGCGCCAAGTTGGCGTGCGAGGGCGGGATCGCTGAGCAGGCGGTCGGTTTCGCGGGCGAAGCCGGCGCGGTCGGCGATGGGCACCAGCGCGCCCGTTTCGCCGGGCGCGATCAGCTCGCGATGGCCGGGAATGTCGGTCGCCACGACCGGCACGCCGGCCGCCATCGCTTCCAGCAGCGCGTTGGGCATGCCTTCATATTCGCTCCCCGACCAGAGCAAGTCCAGATGCGGCAGCAGATCGGGCACATCCTCCCGATGGCCCAGCAACCGCACATGCTCCTCGGCCTTCAGATCGCGGACGAACTGTTCCAGCAGCGTCCGTTGCGGTCCCTCACCGATCACCAGCAGCTTCGTGCCGGGATGCAAAACGTAAACGAGCGCGAACGCCCAAATCACGTCCTTCATCCGCTTTTGCGGCCACAGCCGACCGACCGCGCCGACGAGTCGCGCGTCGTCGGGCAGTTCCAGCTCTTGCAGCAGTTCCGCGCGCGAATACCGGCTCGGACGCGCCGGAAGCACGCCGTTGGCGATGATCTCGAACCTGTCGGCCGGCAAGCCGTGCCGGGCGCAGAAATCGCGGATCGCCGGGGCGTTGACCACCACGCGGTTGGTGTACTGCATCAAGTGCCGGTCAATGGCGAACTGATAGGGGGCCTTCCAGCGATCGACGCACCGCTCGCCGGCTACCAGATGCGGCACGCCGGCCGCCCGCGCCGCCGCGCGGCCGTAGGCGTTGGCGGCGAACATCCAGGTTTGCACCACCGCCGGCCGGAGTTGGCGGATGTACTGCTTCAGCCGCAGATACGCGAGCGGGTCGAACTTCCACCGCTTGCCGATCACCGTGACCGGGACGCCTGCCTCGCGCAGCTCCGCTTCCAGCGGCCCGCCGCGAGTCAGCGCGCAGACATGCACCTCGAACTCGTCGCGCGGCAAGCCGCGCGCGAGCAGCACAAGCTGCTTTTCAGCGCCCGCGCGGTCGAGCGAGGGGATGATGTGGAGAATGCGAATCGGCATGGTGCTTTTATCTCGGATGCTCGCCAACGAGCCGCAGCGGCTTTAGGCCGGCGGCGTCCCGCCCAAGTCGGACTCTTCAAGCACTGCCAGATAGGGCAGGTTGCGGTAGTGGTCGTTGTAATCGAGCCCGTAACCGACGACGAACTCGTTCGGAATGTCGAACACCACATGGTCCGGCTGCAAGTCCACCTCTTGCCGCTCGCGCTTCCGCAGCAGCACGGCCGAGCGCAAGGAGGCGGGCTGGAGCTTGCCGAGTTGCAGCATTACCTGGCGGAGCGTATGCCCCGTGTCAAAAATGTCGTCGACCAAGAGCACATGCCGACCGCGAACGGGCGGCAGCATGTCGAGGTTGATCCGCAGCGCGCCGCGCGTGGTCGTCTCGCCGCGATAGCTGCTGGCCTGGACGAAAGCGATTTGCAGCGGCATTTCCAGCTGGCGAACCAGGTCCGACACGAGTACGACGCAGCCGGTCAGCACGCCGATAATCGTCAGCGGCTGGTCGTGGTAGTGCTCGGCCACTTCGCGCGCCAAACGCGCCACGCCCTGGCGAATGTCGTCTTCGGTCAGCAGCTTTTTCACGGCGTTTCCTTGCGGCCTGTCTTCTAGCTCGTGCTCCGTTTTGTCGTCCCTCGCGGGCGGGGAGCTTGCGGCTCTCATTCTAGCGCAATTGGCCCTTGAATGTCACCTAAGCTCGAAATGGCCAACGCGGCGGGCGCCGCCCGGTTCGCTGGCAACTGCAAGGGCGGACGGGTGCCGAGCAACTCTGGGTGGCGGGGGCGCACCGCGAGGAGCGGAAGCCCCCGGCCGTGTTGGATTGGATTCCCGCCTGCGCGGGAAGGACGGCAGCCTCGGGAGCTTCGCTGCGCGTGCGCCCCCGCCACCCAATTGTCCGAACCGGCGAGCGTTGCTCGCCGGCTATCGGCCGTAAGAAGGAGACGTCTATAAAAGCGTTGCTCTCGGCGCGGTAGCCCGGCTCGCCTGCCGGGGATAGACTGAGAGCGCGGGAGTTGGTGTTCCCACTTTTTGCGAGCCGGGCGGCGATGGGTTGGAGCGAAATCGAGATCGGCGGCCACGCGGCCAATCTGTTCCAGCCGGCGCGGCGCAACGAGCACGGCTATCTGGTGCTCTATCTGCACGGCGTTCACCTGGGCAATCTCCGCAACCACCCGGCGTTCACGGAGGAGTTTGAGCGGCATGGGCTGCCGGTCGTGGGGCCGGTGACGCAGCGAAGCTGGTGGACCGACAAGATTTGCCCCGAGTTCGACTCGGCCGTGACCGCCGAACGGCACGTGCTCGACTGCGTGCTGCCCCACTTGGCCGAGCACTTCGGCGCCCGTCCGCCGCGCATCGCGCTGCTGGGAACGAGCATGGGCGGGCAGGGAGCACTGCGGCTGGCATTCAAGCATCCCGACGCCTTTCCGCTCGTGGCGGCGATCTCGCCGGCGATCGACTACCACCTGCGCTGGAACGAAGGGGACGAGACGCTGCCGACGATGTACCCCGAGCCGGAAGCGGCCCGGCAGGACACGGCGATTCTGCACATCCATCCGCTCTACTGGCCGCGCAACCTCTGGTTCTGCTGCGATCCGACCGACCGCTGGCACCCCTCGGCCGAACGGCTGCAAATGAAGCTCGGCGCGCTGGGTATTCCCTACGAGTGCGATCTGGAAACGACCGGCGGAGGGCATAGCTTCGAGTACTACTCCCGCATGGCCCGACCGGCGGTGGAGTTTCTCGTCGCGCGACTCGACCGCGAACGGCTTCGCGTCCCGCTTCGTCCACTCCGGTAGCTCCTGCCATGGCGGCATCCAGTCACGTCCCCGAGTACGAACACACGCAGCACGGCCGCCTGCACTACGTCCTGATCGCCGCCGCCGCTGTGGAACTGATAATCGGCTGGGCGGTCGGGCAGCAGGTGCCCATCGTGTTCTGGATCTGCGCGGCCGCGGCAGTTATCTGTCTCTTGCTGGCCGCCGCCTTCGCCCAACTGACGATCCGCGACGAAGGGGAACATCTTGCTCTCCGCTACGGACCGCTGCCGCTGGTGTCGAAGCGCTTCCGCTACGACCAGATCACCGCCGCCGCGCCGAGCCGCACGACCTGGACCGACGGCTGGGGCATCCACTACACGCCCGGCCGCGGCTGGGTCTACAACCTCTCCGGCTACGACTGCGTTGAGATCCACTACCGCCAAAAGCCCGTCCGCCTCGGCAGCGATGACGTCGAGCGGCTGAGTGCGTTTTTGCGGGGGAAGGACCGAGCAAACCACCTGTGACGCATCACGATTGTCTTCTCTTCCCGAGTTGGTAAAATGGATGTGGCAGATTGCCACTTTGAGTACCTTTTTTTTCCGAGCAGGAGTTGGGCAAGTGGCTACCGACGATAGAAGCGATGCCCGGATTAACGTGCGGCTACCACGCGAATTAAAGCAAACGGTTGAGCAAGCGGCGGCGGCTCTCGGACAGAGCGTGAGCGAGTTCACTGTCTCGACCGTGCTTCGAGAGGCACGTCAAGTCCTTCAGGACGCGCGAATTACCAAACTGACGAACCGGGATCGCGACCTTTTTCTTGCTGCGTTGGACGATACTACTGCCAAGCCGAATGAAGCTTTGAAGGCGGCGGCGCGGCGGTATAAGAAGCGAATGGGCTGAGGTGGCCGGCGTGGCGTGGGCGATCGAATCCTTCGACCGGCGTCGGCATGACCGCACCGAGTTCGACTGTGGCGCCGCCGCCTTGAATGATTGGATTGCGACGAAGGTCAGCCAGTTTCAGAAGAAGGATCTCGCGCGGACCTATGTGCTGACTGAGCGGGACCAGACGATCATCAAAGGATACTATTCTCTTTCTAATCACACCGTTGTTTACGAGGCTCTGCCAGAGGATCAGGCGAAGGGACTGCCACAGATCGACGTACCCGCCGTCCTGATTGGGCGGTTGGCTGTGGATCGTTCGGTGCAAGGCCAGGGCTTGGGCGAGTTGTTGCTTCTCAACGCCCTCCGGCGGGCAGAGCATCTAGCGCACGCGATCGGCATTCGCGCGGTCGAAGTAGAGGCCCTCAGCAGAACAGCGAGGCGCTTTTACGAGAAGTACGGTTTTCTGGCGCTAAAGGACGATCCCCTCCACCTTTTTTTACCCATGAACGCGCTCCGCAAGCTGAGGTTGCCGACCCTCTAGGTTATGTCACGAACATCGCCCCCGGCACTCATTGACCTCGCATGCGTCTCCCAATGAGGCGCTTTGGGGCGCTTTTGCCAAGCGCCGCGCGCCCCGTTTGCCCCAACTGCTGCGGCGGGCAGCACTTGCCGCACGGGCGGCTTGGCCATATGAGGCGCAGCGCCCCGCAGCGTCTCGCTCTGGCTTGGTCCAGCAGTGCCCTAACCGTCTCTGATGTGTGGACTAAGCTTCGCAGTTCGAGACTCATCGAGCGTTCGCCTGCGAAGCCGAACTGTCCCCCGCCACCCGGCGAGCTTGAACTAGCGGCACGCAAGCTACCGCAGGGGCGAGCCGAGAGCAACAGTTTGGGCCGGGGAAAAGCGGCGGAAATCTGGCGGCGAGTCCGCGGCCAGTGCGTTGCATTGGCTCCGGCGGCGCTGGTACACTTGGCGGTTGCGGCTTGTGCCCTAACCTATTACCTCGAAAAGTTTTTAGTGAGTGCTGCTGGTATGAACGAACCGTCGTCCGATCCGTCGCAAAACCCCGCCGAGCCGCCTTCCGCTGCCGAGCCGCCGGCCGAGCAACCCGCGCGGGAGAACGAGCCGCAGGCTCGGCCGGCGCGCCAGTCCGCGCCGAGCGGGCAGTCGTCGCGCGGCAATCGCGATCAGCGCCGCCGCAACAAGCCGCAAGTGCTCGAAGGGCTGTCCGCCCATGTCGGTTCGCTCCGTGGCCGCGCGGCGGGCGAAGGTGGGGCCGCCCCGAGCGATAAGCCGGCCGCGCCGCCCACGCCAGCTAAGAGCAGTTACCCGCCGCCGCGCGTCACGCGCATCTCGCCGGAACTGGAGCAAGAGATCGAGGCGGCGCTCGGCGAGATGTCGGTCGACGAAGTGCTCGCCGACAAGGGCCAGCGCGCCGCCACCGGCGAACTCGAACCCGACACGCGCGTCACCGGCGCCGTCGTCGCCGTGCATCGTGAGGACGTGTTCTTTGACCTCGGCGGCCCGGTGCAAGGCGTCGTGCCGCTGCGGCAGTTCGCGGAGAACCCCGAGCAGGGCCAGACGTTTGAACTGATCGTCACGCGCTACCAAGCCGAGGAAGGGCTGTACGAGTGTACTCGCCCCGGCGCCGCGATCGACGTGGAGGACTGGAGCGATATTGCCGAAGGGTCGATCGTCGATACGAGTGTGACCGGCCACAACAAAGGCGGCCTGGAATGCAAGGTCGGCAACCTTCGCGGCTTCATGCCGGTCAGCCAAGTCTCGCTCTATCGCGTCGAGGACTTGGAAGAATTCGTCGGGCAGAGCTTCCCATCGCTCGTCACGGAAGCCAACCCCGAGCGGCGTAATCTCGTCCTCAGCCGCCGCGCGGTGCTCGAACGCGAGCAAGCCGAAGCGAAGGAAAAGCTGCTCGAAGAACTCGCCCCCGGCCAGACGCGCGAGGGCGTAGTGCGCAGCCTGCAGGACTTTGGCGCGTTCGTCGATCTCGGCGGCGTCGATGGATTGATCCACATCAGCCAGCTTAGCTGGGAGCGCGTCCGGCATCCGAGCGAAGTGCTGCAACTGGGCCAGCGGATCAAGGTGAAGGTCGAGAAGATCAACCCCGAGACGGGCAAGATCGGCCTCTCCTACCGCGAGAATTTTAAGAATCCCTGGGAAGACGTGGACGCCAAGTACCCGCCGCACTCGACCCATCGCGGCACCGTCTCCAAGATCACCGACTTCGGCGCGTTCGTGCGGCTGGAGCCGGGCATCGAAGGCTTGATCCACATTTCCGAACTCGCCCATCAGCGCGTCCGCCGCGTGAGCGACGTGGTAAGCGAAGGGCAGCAGGTCGACGTAAAGATCCTCTCCGTCGATAAGCAATCGCAGCGGATCAGCCTCTCGCTCAAGGCGCTTGCGCCCGAGCCGCTGACGAAAGAGCAGCAGGCCGAGGAGAAGGCGATTGCCGAAATCGAAGCTGCGAACAAGCCGCCCAAAAAGCAGCAAGGCCCGCTCAAAGGCGGCATCAGCCGACCGAGCGGCGGCGAGAAATTCGGCCTGAAGTGGTGAGCCTACGAGTGCCACTGCT
>CAYZVT010000277.1:0-6442 GCA_964481585.1 uncultured Pirellulales bacterium | reverse complement strand
GAGCACGCGGTCGGTGGCCGGGTCGATGATCCACTTCGTCATCCCATTGGTCGCGCCGATGGCGATGGCGCGGCCGCTGGCTTGCCAGGGGAACTGCACGATGGCCACGTCGCGCCCTTCGCGCTTGGCTCCTTCGGCGGTCAGCCCGGCCCAGGCGATTTCCGGATCGGTGAAGACGACGGCCGGAATCGCCAGCGGCTCGAACACGGCCGGCTCGCCGGCGAGCACTTCGGCCGCGACTTTGCCTTCGTGTGAGGCTTTGTGCGCGAGCATCGGCTCGCCCGCCACGTCGCCAATCGCCAAAAGGTGCGGATCGCTCGTGCGCTGCGTTTCATCGACGACGACAAAGCCGCGCTGGTCGAGCTTGACCTTGGTGTTTTCCAGCCCGAGCCCCGAACTCGCCGGGCGGCGGCCGATCGAGACGAGCACGCGGTCGAAAGCGACCGTTTCGGTTTTCTCCGGCCCTTCAAGCGTGACCTCGACCTTGTTGCCGGCGTCTTTCAGCGCGGCGACTTTCGTGTTGAGCAGAATCGAAGCGAATTTTTTTTCCAGCTTCTTGTGCAGCGGCTTGACCAGATCGCGGTCCGCGCCGGGGAGCAGGCCGTCGGTCAGTTCCACGACCGTGACCTGCGAGCCAAGCTCGGCGTAGACGGTGCCCATCTCCAGGCCGATGTAGCCGCCGCCGACAACGAGCAGCGTCTCGGGCACGTCTTGCAGCGCCAGCGCGCCGCTGGAGTCCATCACGCGATCGGTCGGCAGATCGAAGGCCTTGGGCATGGCGGGCTTCGAGCCGGTGGCGAGAATGCAGTGGTCAAACGTGATCCGCCCGTTGGCGTACTGCGGATCGTCGCCCCCTTCGAGTTGCAGCGTCGTTGAATCGACGAACACGCCGCGCGCGTGAATGAGCGTGACGTTGCGCTGCTTGGCGAGTTGCTTTAGCCCGCCGGAGAGCGTCTCGATGACCTTCTCTTTGCGGGCGCGCATCGTATCGATGTCGAACTGGGGCTTACCGAACGTGACGCCCCACTCTTGCATGTGCTGGGCCTCGGCCACGACGGCGACGACGTGCAGCAGGGCTTTGGAAGGAATGCACCCGCGCAGCAGACAGGTTCCGCCCAGCCGAGGTTCGGCTTCGACGAGCGTGACTTGCAGGCCGAGATCGGCCGCCATGAACGCCGCGGCGTAGCCGCCTGGGCCGCCGCCTAGCACGAGCACTTGGGTATGCATGACCGTCTTCCCGGAAAAATCGTTCAAGGCGCGCAGGATGGGGACCTTCTCAACCGCCGAAGGCAGTGAGGAGGCTGGTTTGCGAACGGGTCGAAGCTGAAGGTCGACGCGACAGAGCGAATCGTCCACCGGCGCGGGAAATGTTCAATCGAAGCTTAGATTTTACCCGTCAAAGTTTGCGCAGCAACCACAACTAGCACGGCCTGCCAGCAGGCCCTTTCGGCGGCTGCGACTGCCAAACCTTAGCCCGAAAACCAGGGGCAGGTCGCAGCGTGCGGTAAACTTCGGCGGACACTAATTTTACGCACCACGAGCAGCCCACCTAGCCCCGCCCCAAGCCAACGAGCCGGAAAGCAACATAATTACTTGCCCGGAATGGCCTTACGGCGAGGATCGCTGCGCCATGCGGAGGTGGTGGCGGAGGGGAGGAACGGGAACGATTTATTTTGTTTACTTTTTATTCCATACTTGGTACATTTTGAATATATTTGAAACCAAGGAAACGAATCCTGCTCTCTGCCCCTCACGCCTGCACGTGCCGCCGGCGTGGCACGAAATGTCACGGCAGAGGGTGCCTTATTTTGACAAACCGTGACAAAACGAGACATTTTTGGCACCAGAAACGCGGAAAACCCCGAGAAATTAGCCCTTGGCGGGCAAAACCGCGTTAACCGAGACAAAACGAGACATTCGGCGCAGAGTCGA
Organism: uncultured Pirellulales bacterium; assembly: GCA_964481585.1. Taxonomy (GTDB): domain Bacteria; phylum Planctomycetota; class Planctomycetia; order Pirellulales; family CAYZVT01; genus CAYZVT01. The sequence continues at coordinate 4,510 of CAYZVT010000277.1, read as the reverse complement.
TCAGGAGGTCCCCTAATCGCTTGAGGGGGGTGCGTTTCCCGGTAGCGCCAGAGCGGCTAAGGAGGTTTGGCGGCCGGGGGCGAAAAGGATCTCCCCGATCCCCAGTCCCCGCTCCCTCTACATCACAAACCCGTAGGGCGGGAAGCAGAGCACCGGAATGACGAGCGAGGCAATGCCGATGCCCCACCGCACGGGGCCAATTGGAACGTGGTCGTCGGACGTGGGGGGGTGGTCCGTGCCGATCAGGATCACGAGCGTGAGCATTACGATCCAGAAGTAAACCTCCTCAGCGACGATGAACACGATCGCCCCGATCAGAAACAGCCGGGCGATGGTGTGGGCGCGGCGGCGAAAGAGGGCATAGATCACATGCCCTCCGTCGAGTTGGCTGATCGGCATCATGTTCAGGCCCGTGATGAGCAGCCCGACCCAGCCGGCCATGAAGAAGGCGTTGAGCTGGCTGGTGCGGACGACTTCGACCGCGCCGAGGTCGGGGCGGAGCCACTCGATCATGATTTGGATCAGCAGCGGGTTGTAGAATCCCAGCCCGTAGCCCGGCTGGCTGAGGTCGAGTTGGAGGATGCCGACCCACAAAACCGGCACGGCGACGACCAGCCCGGCCAAGGGGCCGGAAAGCCCGAGATCGAACATCTCGCGGCGGTTGGCTTTCAGCCCGTCCATGCCGATCACCGCTCCCATCGTCCCAATGGCGTTGACGGGAACGGGGATGCAGTAGGGAAAGCTCGACGGGATGCGATAGATGAGCGTCGTAACAAAATGCCCCATCTCGTGCGTGAGCAGAATTGCCAGCACGGCGCCCATATAGGTCAGGCCCTGCAAAAAATTGCTGCCGAGTTGAATCCGCATGGCGACCGGATTGTCGAGAAAGGCCAGCGGCATCCAATTCGTCGCCCCGACGTAGAACGTCGAGAAGCAGGTGGCGATGAACAGCATAATCGGCAGCACCACCCGCCGCTGACGCGGCAGCGGCTCGCGGGCCAATCGCTCCGGTAGCGACTCGGCGGCGGCTCCGGTCGCAAGCGAGGACGGATCGTGGCCGTTGACGCCCTCGAGCGGGCTGTCGGCTGGCGGCGAAGCGTCACGCGGCGCGTTGGGTTCAGAGCTAGGCCGGTGCGATTCGTTCATCTCTGGCAGCATACCACAAGGAGTTGGAAGCTGTCAGCGATCAGCCGTCAGCGGTCAGTACAACACGTCCTTCCCGCAGGGCCTTCCGCCGTTCCTCCGCCTTCCGCCCTCCGCCTTTTCCATAGCTTGGTTCATTGTAGCGCCACGGCAATTTGACAGCCACCGGGCGCGGAGCGTAAAGTCGGTACATTCCCCCCTGCGAGCCTCCCCTGCCGTTTCGCCCCCCGCCGATGTCGCCCCGCCTGTTGCGAATGCCGCTGCGACCGCTCGTTTGGTTGGCGCTTACCGTCTATCTGGCAAGCTCGGCCGGCTTGCCGCTACCAACAGTTCAGACGGCCGCGTCCCAGGAGCGTTTCCCCTGCCAGGGGCACGGCTGCGGTTGCCCCGACGCCGAGCATTGCTGGCGACAGTGCTGCTGCTTTACGCACGAGCAGAAGCTCGCTTGGGCGCGGCGCAACGGCATCACCCCACCGGCCCGCCTGCTCGCGCAGCAAGCGCCGCCCAAGTCGTGCTGTAGCGCCCAGCGCACAACCCACGCCTGTTGTGCAACACCGGCCGCGAAAAGCTGCTGCCAGCCGCGCTCCGTGGCGAAGTCCGCGACGAAAGTCGTCTGGCAGTCGGGCCTCCGCGCGCAGCGCTGCCGGGGCCAAGCGACCGGCTGGCTTCTTTGCGAGCCGGGAGTTGTCCCGCCGCTTGTCAAACTCCCCTCGGTCGTGCCGCCCTGCGTGGACCGGCTCGACCTAATGAGCGAGACGGCGCAGGCGATTGCCGCCGTGCCGCCCGTTCCTCCTCCGCGCGCAGCGGCCAGCGTCTAACTCGCTGCTGTTTCCACCGCGCGAGCTGCCGTATATCCCATGTTGCGCAGATAGTCCCTTGCTGCGCCGCAGGGGAGGCAAGCGCTGCGCTCGCGCGGGAGCCTTTCATGTTTCTTGCGGAGGAACTCTCATGCTACGCGCTCTCCTTGCGCTCGGCGCGCTGCTTGCGCTCGCGACGACGACCCACGCCCATGATACGTGGGTGCAAACGAACACGAATCTGGTACGGACGGGCGACCTGGTGCACGTCGATCTGATGCTCGGCAATCACGGCAATGACCACCGCGATTACCGGCTCGCCAGCAAGCTCGACCCGGCCAGGGCTACGCTCGACGTGCTCAGCCCCGACGGCAAGCGCTACGATCTCAAGCCCAACTTGACCGACACCGGCTACATGCCGAAGGAAGGCTTTTGGACCGCCCGCTTCGTCGCCGGCAGGGCCGGCCTACACTGCGTCGCGCACACGGTCGATTCGGTCTTTCGCACCAAGCGGACGATCAAAAGCGGCAAGACCTACTTCCTCGTGAGCGATCAACTCGACAATCCCGAAGTGCCGGAAGCCGGTTTTGAGCAACCGCTGGGGCACGCGCTGGAAATCGTGCCGGTCACGAACCCGGTCGCGCCGCTCGGCCCGGGGCAGACGATCACCGTCGAGCTGCTCTACCACGGCAAGCCGCGTGCGAACGAGCGCGTCAGCTTCATCCCCCGCAGCGCCACGCTCGCCGAGGACTTCGACCCGCGCTACGAGCGCACCACCGACGCCAAAGGCCGCGCGAGCTTCGAACCGACCGAAGGCGATTACCACCTGATCGTCGCCCACGTCACCGAGCCGGACGAACAAGGCGCAGGCTACGAGCTGACGAAGTACAGCGCCACGCTCGTCGTTTATGTCCCTCAGCTTTGCCCTTGCTGCGATTAGCGGTCAGCGGTCAGCGGTCAGCAAAACACGTCCTTCCCGCGCAGGCGAAAATCCAGACCGTTCGCTTTGCCCTACTAGATTCCCGCCTGCGCGGGAAGGACGTGACACTACGCCTGACCTTCCGGGGGCTTCCGCTCCTCGCGGTGCGCCCCCGCCACCCCAACCCATCCTTCCGCCCTCCGCCTTCCTTCCGCTCCCGGATCAACCATGAAATCCCCCCCAAAAGCCTTCACTCTGGTCGAACTTCTGGTCGTGATCGCGATCATTGGTATTTTGGTTTCGCTGCTCTTGCCTGCCGTGCAGGCCGCGCGCGAGGCGGCGCGGCGGACGCAGTGTAGTAACAACCTCAAGCAAATCGGGCTGGCGCTGCACAACTATCAATCGGCGCTGCGCGTGTTTCCGCCAGCCCGCATGGCGTGGCCGTATCCGTACTCGGCGCAGGCGCTGTTGCTGCCGTACATGGAGCAGACGAACCTACATAAGCTGGTCGATTTCAGTGTCAGCTTCACGGATGCCGACTCAGAGAGTTGGGGCAATGCACGGGCGGCGCGGACGCCGCTGGCGGTTTATCAGTGTCCGAGCGACGTGGCCCAACTGCCCGGCACCGATTTTGGCGGCACGAATTACTTCGCCAACACCGGCACCGGGCTGGTCCAAAACGGCTCCATCAAAGCCGCCGACGCGGCCGCCGATGGCGTGTTTTGGGAGAACTCGCGTGTCGGGTTCCAAGACCTGCGCGACGGCTCCTCCAACACGATCGCCCTGAGCGAAAGTACGTTCGGTGCCGGCGGCAGCGAGCCGACCACGAAGCCCAATCCGACGAGCGGCTACGTGCTCACGCTCTCTGGCGAGGCCAGCTCGTTCACAGCGTCCGCCTGCGAGGCGGGGAGCGGCGCATGGTGGGCCGAGCGCGGCGTGCGCTGGATTCAAGGCTCGTATGGCTACGCGCTGTACAACCACTTTTACGCGCCCAACTCCGCCACCTACGACTGCAACCATTCCAGCCGCGCCTACGGACTCACTGCCGCCCGCAGCCGCCACCCCGGCGGCGTCTCCGCCCTCTACTGCGACGGCAGCGTCCACTTCCTCAGCGACGGCATCGCCCTCGACACCTGGCGCGCGCTCGCCACGCGCGGCGGAGGAGAAGTGCCCACGCTGCCGTAACTCGCAGCCTGTAGCCTGTAGTCTACAGCCTAAATCTCAATACTCTTCACCGCCGCGCCGCCGCAGGCTTGCGCAGCGTGCAGACATCGCTGCGCGCTGTCGAACAGATCGTGGGGCGGGAAGTTGCGCGGTACGACGGCGACCGTCGCCGCGCCGACGCTGACCGAGAGCGGCAGCGGGCTGCTGCGAAAGGCGGCTTCGCCGAAGCGCTGGAGCGTGCGGCGGGTATGCCCGGCCAATTCGACCGCTAGCCGCCGGTCGCAGTCGGGCAGCAGCAAGGCGCAGTAGCCTTCGCGCGGCTGCAAGAGGACCAGGTGCGGATGATCGACGCCCTGACAGGCGGCCTTGAGCAACAGCGCCACGCGCTGCGCGGCTTCGCCTCCGGCGCGGACCACCCAGTCGGCGAAGTGGTCGATTTCCACGAGAAGTAAACTCAGTTCCCACCGCTGCTGGCGACAGCGCGCCG
>CAYZVT010000276.1:0-6455 GCA_964481585.1 uncultured Pirellulales bacterium | reverse complement strand
GCACATTCCCGACGATCCGCTTTACTACGAGAAGTTCTACTTCACGCCCGGCGACTTGGGCTTTCAGGCGTGGGAGACGCGCTACGGCAAAATCGGCGTCTGCATTTGCTGGGATCAATGGTATCCCGAAGCCGCCCGGCTCACCGCCCTGCGCGGGGCGCAGATTCTCTTCTATCCGACCGCGATTGGCTGGCACCCGCACGAGAAGGCGGAGTTCGGCGCGCGGCAGCACAACTCCTGGGAGACGATCCAGCGAAGCCATGCCATCGCCAACGGCGTGTTCGTCGCCGCGCCAAATCGCATCGGCCACGAAGCCCCCTCTGGCGGCGAGGGGATCGAGTTTTGGGGGCAGAGCTTCCTCGCCGATCCGTCGGGCGAGATCCTCGCCCGCGCGAGTAGCGACAGCGAAGAGGTGTTGGTGGTCGAGGTCGATCTGGCGGCGATCGACGCGCAGCGCGTGCACTGGCCGTTTCTCCGCGACCGGCGGATCGACGCTTACGCCGACATCACGCGGCGACTGATTGATTGAGACCAACGATGCACCCGACGCAACCACAGCCGCCCGCCCGGCTCGGGTATCGCTTTCCGGCTGAGTGGGAGCCGCACGCGGCGACGTGGCTCTCCTGGCCTCGCAAGGCCGGTATCAGCTTCCCCGACTCGTACCACCGCGTCCTGCCGGCGCTTGTGGCGATGGTCGAGGCGCTCGCCACGAGTGAAGCGGTCTGCATCAACGTGGAGAGTGACGAGCAGGCGGCGGAAATCGCCGGCTACCTCTCCGCCGCCGCGCGCGAGCAGGTGCGGTTCCTGCCGATTCCGACGAACGAGCCGTGGTGCCGCGACCACGGACCCATGTTCCTTGCCCGTGCCGAAGCGCCGAAGCTGGCCGTCGTCGACTGGAAGTACAACGCCTGGGGCGGCAAGTACCCGCCCTACGATCTCGACGACGTAGTGCCGACGCGCGTGGCGGAATGGCTCGATTTGCCGGTCTACTACCCCGGACTCGTCATGGAGGGCGGATCGCTCGACGTGAACGGCCGAGGCACCGTGCTCACCACCGAGTCGTGTCTGCTCAACCCGAACCGCAATCCCGAAGCCAGCCGCGAAACGATCGAGCGGGCGCTGAAGGATTATCTTGGCGTGCGGCAGGTGCTTTGGCTCGGCGAGGGAATCGCTGGCGATGATACCGACGGCCACGTGGATGATCTCACCCGGTTTGTCAGCGCCGACACGGTCGTGACAGTCGTCGAAGAAGATCCGCGGGAGGTGAATTACGAGCCGCTCAAGGAAAACCTGCGCCGGCTGGAACTCATGCGGCTTCCCGGCGATCAGCCGCTACGGGTGCTCCAACTGCCGATGCCGGCCCCGATCGTGCGCGAAGGACTGCGGCTGCCGGCGAGTTACGCGAACTTTTACATTGCCAACCGCGTCGTGCTGTTGCCGGCCTTCAACGACCCGAACGACTCTTTAGCCGAGAAGATTCTGCAAAAGATCTTCCCCGACCGCCGCATCGTCGCCATCGACTGCCGCGAATTGATCTGGGGCCTGGGCGCTTTTCACTGCCTGACGCAGCAGCAGCCGAGCGTGTAGCGGCGCATGCGCGGCGTTGCGACCGCGCTACGGTCGGGGTATCATGCGTCCGAAAGCGGAAAGCGGAAGTGGGCGACAAGCTACGGGCTGCAGGCTACGGGCTACGGCCGAAGCGATGACCCGCTACCCGCAGCTCGCGGCCTGTAGCTCGCAGCTTACAGCGCACAGCCTCAAGCCCTTCCCCTAACCTCAAGGAGCCGACGACGTGGAAAAATGGCCGCTGGGCGTGTTCGCCAGCATTGATGCGGGGCTGGGGGTGAAGCTCGAAGTGCTCCGGGAACTGGGCGTGCCGACGATCCAGATCCACGCGCCGCACAAGGCGTCGCGCACCAAACAGGTCGCCGACGAGTCGCTCGCACGGCTCGGCGAGATGGGCATCCGCATCACGGCGGTCTTTGGCGGCTTTGAAGGCGAAAGCTATGCCGATATTCCGACCGTCACCCGCACCGTTGGTCTTGTGCCGCCGGAGACGCGGGCGGAGCGGCTGGCCGAGATGAAAGAAATTTCCGACTACGCCGAGTTGCTCGGCTGCGATGTGGTGGCGCTGCACCTGGGTTTCGTGCCGCACGACAAGAGCGATCCGCTCTATCAGGACGTGCTGCAAGTGACCCGCGAGCTATGCGATTATGTGGGGCAGAACGGCCAAAACCTGCATTTGGAAACCGGCCAAGAAAGTGCCGACGGGCTGCTCCAATTTCTGGAGGACACGGGGCGCGACAACCTGTTCGTCAACTTCGACCCGGCGAACATGATTCTCTACGGATCGGGCGAGCCGATCGAGGCGCTCCGCAAACTCGGCCCCTACGTGCGAAGCTGCCACTGCAAAGACGCCAAGTGGGCGGCGAACCCTGGGCAGGAATGGGGCACCGAGATGCCGCTCGGCGAGGGCGACGTCGGCATGGAGCGGTATCTCATCACGCTCGGCGAAGTCGGCTACACCGGCCCGCTCACCGTCGAACGCGAGATCCCCCAAGAACCGGAACGGCAAAAGAGCGAGATCGGCCATGCCATCCGGCTGCTGCAAGTGCTCAAGCAAAAGATCGCCGAGAAGTAGCATCAGGGCTACTTGCGTGGCCGCAGAAACCATAGGGCCACCAGCAGCGGCACGGCGATGATCGCCCAGCGGGGCCGCAGCGCCACGACGATCGCCAGCACGCCGGCGAGCGAAAACAGCCACGGCGGCACGCGCTTGAGCTGCGGCTGCGCCGCCCAGATGGCCAGCATCACCACGCCCACCCGCAGAAACGCCCCTTGCAGCGCGTCGCTGCCGCTCCAGGCCAGCGGCCATATCCACAGCGCAATCCAGCCCGCCAACAGTGCCGCTCCGATCAGGCCAACGGTAGGACGGTGCATCGAGAGAACGTATCTGGCGGGTTGAGAGCGAGCTTGTAAAAGTCCATCACGAATAGCGAGTGCAATAAGCTTTTCGCCCCCGGCCTAGAGCCTACAGCGTCCAGCCTACAGCCCGTAGCTCGCAGCTCGCAGCCCGCAGCCTAAAAGCGGTCGAGGGCGTCGATCCACCGCGCCAGATCAACCAGCTCCTCCGGCTTGAGATACCGCACCTCGCGTCCCAGGTCGAACTCCGTCACCGGATACGCCGCTTGCTGCAAGGCTGCGATTCCTTGCTCGATCCGGTCGGCGAAGCGCGACGTGTCGCTCTGGGCACTAAAAACCGCCAAGCGGCGGAGCGGGTCGTTTTCCGGCAGTTCGATCCTCGCCGGCAGCGGTGCATCGACCGCCGCCACCGCCGCGATCGTTTCGCGGTCTTGCAGCCCAACAAGATACGCCATCGCTCCGCCGGCCTGATAGCCATGCACCACTACCCGCGCCGGATCAATCGCGTAGCGCGTCTGCACGTCAGCCAGAACCCGGGCAATGTAGTCGGCCTCAGTCCGTTCCCACTGGTTCGGCGCGTTGGAGCCGGGAGCGACGAGAATCAGATCCTGCAGCTTGCAGAGCGCCTTCCAGCGGTCGAACGTCTGCTGCTCCTCCTCGCTCCCCGGCCCATGCAGCCATACGAGCAGGCCGTACCGCAGACGCGGGTGGTAGTTCTCCGGGACGTAAAGCTGATAAGGGTTTTTGAACTCCGGCAAGCGGACTTCGCTTGTTCCCACCGCCGGCAGCTTTTCGGTCGGCGGTTCCAGCTTTTCATGGGCCGGCGGAAGCTCGCCAGGAATCGCCGTCGGCAGACTCGCCGCGATGAGTTCCACTTGCCGCGACTGATCGCCGCGCGCCACTTCGACCGTGACTTCGCTGCCGGGCTGCGCGGTGCTCAGTGCCTTGATCGCCTCGGCATAGCTGCCAACTTCCTGCTCGCCGATCTTCGTCACCCGGTCGCCCGGCTGCATGTCGGCCTTGGCCGCAGGGCTATCAGGAAAAACATAGCGGATCGTGATGCCAGCCGGCGCGTCCGCCTCCTTGGGGCCGCGCATCGGGAGCAGGCCGAGAAAGGCGTGCTCCACGGGCGGGAGCTTCGCCACGAGTTCGACTTCATGCGGCAGGCGCTTTTCATCACGCAGCACGACCATTTGGAGCTTATCGCCCGCGTAGTAGCGGCCGAGTTGGATTTTGAGTTGCATCTGCGTTGCGATCGGCTGCCCTTCGACTTCGATGATCCGATCGCCCGCCCGCAGGCCGGCCTCGTAAGCCGGCGAGTTGGGGGCGACCGTGGCGACGGTGGCCGGCTCGGCATACGGATCGCCCGGCGCGAGCGTGATGCCGAGCAGGCCGGCTTGCAGATCTTTTCCGGTCTTCAAATCGGGCAGCCGCTGGAGAATCGCCTCCCAGGGCACGGCGAAGCCGATCCCGCCGTCGTACCACTCGACGCCGGCCACTTCGCTGCCGCCTTGCGGCGACATCGGTACGAGCACGCCGAGGATGCGACCGTGAATATCAACCAGCGGGCCGCCGTAGTTGTTCGGCGAGATCTTGGCATCGGTCTGGATCGCACGGCCAAACATGCGGTCGAGCGCGCTGACGATGCCGACCGAAAGGTTCGGCTGTTCGCCCGGAAAGGTGCGGCCCACGGCAATCGCCCATTGCCCCACCCGCACCGAATCAAGCGGCGCGGCCTCGGCGACGGGCAATGCTTCCTCGCTCTCGACCTTGAGCAGCACAAGCAACCGGCTTTCGTCGCGGGCCACGATCTCGGCCGGCTGCCGCTCGCCGCCGGGAAGCGTCACCAGAATCGAGCTTGGTTCCTGCACAAAGTTGAACGCGCTGGAAATGATGTACCCTTGCGGATCGACCACCACGCCGGTCGTGGGGCCGGTGCCGATCAGCACGTCGCCGACTTTCGCTTTGCCGCCAATCGTCTCGATCCGCACCACCGCCGGCGCGACGCGCTCCACCGCCGCCCGCATCGCCTGTTCTTCGAGCGCGACCAGATCGCGCTGCTCGTCCGCCGGCGCGAGCTGGGCTGGCGCGATCAGTAGCACCACGATGACAGCAGCAAATAGCAGTGGGTGCAAGATTCTTTGGCAGTCGTTCATGCGAATTTAGCCAGCATTGTCAGGGGGAATCGTCGAAGCTCAGCGTGCCCCGTGCCGCTCAGTCGCCCGCGCGGAGCGTGAATTCGAGCATTTCTTGATCGCGCATTACCGTCAGCTTGATCTGGGCGTCGTGTTCGATCGTCTGGAGCGACTGGCGCAGCAGGCGGCACGATTGCACAAGCCGATCGTTGACGAAGATAATCAAATCGTCCGCGCGCAGCCCCGCCTCGGCGGCGGCGCTGGCGCCGCGCACGTAGTCGATGTACGGCGGCGTGCGGTCGAGCACGTCGGGCACGAGCACGATGCCCAGCGCGGCCAATTCCAGCGGCTGGTCGGGGCGGACTTGCTCCTCACGCCCACGCGGCACCGACTTGCCGGCGAGAAGGTCCTCGACCGAACCGGCTAGCTCCGCAATGGGAATAGCGTAGTTGAGCCAAGTATGGTTGCGGGCGTTTTTCATCTCCTTGCCGAGCAGCCCCAGCAACTGTCCCTCTCGATCGGTGAGCGCCCCGCCGGCAGCGCCGGGATTATTGGTGATCGCATCGAGCACATACGCCGGTCCCCGATAGGGCGACTCGAACGCGCCGCTACGCGCGTCGAGCGGCGCGCGGGCGGCGATGGAGCCGTGCAACAAGCTGACCGGCTCATTGCCCGTGGCTACGCCAAACAGATTGCTGAACGCCAGGATGCGCATGCCCGTCTCCGCCGAAGTCGCTTCGGCCAACTCGAAGTGCGGCAGCCCCTGGCCGTCGATTTTTAAGACGGCGATCTGGATTGCGGGATCGGCTCCCACGATTTCGGCCTCGAATCGCCGGCCATCATGGAGCGTGACCGTGATTTCGTCGCTGTCGAGCACATGGCTCCAGACCGTGAGCACGTGCCCGGTGTCCGAAATGAGAAAGCCGCTTTGATAGGCTTCCAGTCCGCGCACGCCGCCGGCACCGTAGATTTTGACCATCTTCGGCTGTACGCGCTCGACGACTTCGGCAAACGAGCCGGGATGCGGCTCGGCTGCCGCGACCGGCGCGGCCACGAGCGCCACCAGCAAGCCGGCCAACATGCAAAGCCGTATGAAATGTTGAAGCGGTGTGAGCACGGCCTAGTTCTCCGCCGGCTTGTGGAGACGGAACGTGCTGAGTTCCAGCACGGCGAACGTGCCGTCGCCGTAACGGATGTCCCAGCGGTGGGGCAGCCAGCGACCTTCGACCTCGCGGTAGTCGTCGAAGTAAATCTCGCAGGGATCGCTGTCCTCGGCCGAGAACATTTCCAGCCCGATCAGATCGCCGCTGTGCGGCTCGCAGTAGAACCGCGTTTCGATTCCGCCGTACAGGCCGACCAGCACATCGACCAGACCGCTCCGCGTCGGGATCGGCATCG
>CAYZVT010000275.1:0-6464 GCA_964481585.1 uncultured Pirellulales bacterium | reverse complement strand
CGGTCGACTCGAATGGTCTGGCACTGGATGAGAAGAAAGGGAGCATCGAAGTCACCCGGATTCTCGATGACGGCATGGCCGAAGCCCGGATCGTCCAGGACGATCCAGTCAATCCGATCTTGCCGGGCGACAAGATTCACTCCTCGGTCTGGCGGCCAGGCCAGCCGGACTCGTTCGCCCTGGTCGGCTTCATGGACATCAACGGCGACGACCGCAGCGACCGGGATCAGATCCGCGACGTGATCGCGCTGAACGGCGGCAAGATCGACATGGAACTGCTCGACAACGGCGAAGTGCAGGGCAAGATCACTCTCGGCACGCGCTATCTCGTTCTCGGCACTCCGCCGGAAGCGACGGAAAAGAACAACCGGGCGATCGAGTTGTTTTCGCGTGCTCAGGACGAAGCGCGGGAGCTGGGCGTGGAAACCATTTCGGTCGATCGTTTTGTCGACCAGATGGGCTGGCACCCCGACAATCGGACGGTGCAGCTAGGACGAGGAGCCAAGTCCAAAGACTTCCGTGCCCGCTTCCCCGTGGGTGCCCAGCGTCCGCCCTACGGCAGCACGTCCACCGACTTCCAACCGCGCAAGCGTCCGCTCTCGACCTTCTAAAATTGGCGACGGGTGGCGCACGGCGCACCGCGAAAGCGGAAGCCCCCGGTGGGGGATGGTGGATGGTGGATTTTGAATGGTGGATGGGAGTGGCGCACGGCGCACCACGCTAGTGGAAGCCCCCGACCGCGTTGGTCTGGACTGCGCCTGCGTGGGAAGGACGTATTCTGCTGACGGTTGACCACTGACAGCCGGCCCTCCGGGGGCTTCGCTGTGCGTGCGCCCCCGCCACCCATGCCGCCACCCATGCCGGCATACCTCTCCCATGCCGGCGCACCGCTGCGGCCATGCCCGTACAAAAAAAGGCTGCCCGCTCGATCTTCAGCGGGCAGCCTTTCGCTTAGGCCATCGGCCCTCGGTTACCGGCAACTTGGGCAGCCGCCGCCGCAGTACGGCGAGACGGGCACGCTGACGGTCTTGGGCACCATCTGGCAGACCCGCACCGGCACCTCGCGCTGGGCCTGATACGGAACCATCACGGTATAGTTGATGGTCTTTTCTTCCGGCACCCGGCGGTAGCTCGTCAGGTGCAGCGTCTTGACGCGCTCTTCTGGTACGCAGACGGTGTACTGCACCTCGCGCGACCGCTGCTGCGGCCGATAGTTGCAGACGCGCACCGTGCGCGTGCGGGTTTGGGTTTCATACCGGCAGACCTGCACCGTACGCGTGCGGACTTCGGGACGGCAGACGGTCATCGTGTACTGGTACGGCTGCTGCACGTAATTCGGACGGTAAACCGTGCGCTGGACTTGTTCCTGCACGGGGTTCGGCACCCACACGCGTCGCGTGCAGGTAATCATGCCGGCTCCGCCGCAACTGCCGCAGGCCGTCGCGCATCCGCCCGCGCCACAGGCGCTCGCACAGCCGCCGCAAGGCGACGGATAGGCGCGCTGTTCCCAGTGGCCGCGATCGCGGCAGACGGTGTGGGTCACGGTTTGCGGAACCATCTGGCAAACCGTGCGCGTCGCCGTGCGGGTCACTTGCTGCGGCACCATCACGGTGAACTGCTGCTGGACGTTTTCATAACGCGGCACGGCCACTTGGTACGATTGCTCGACTTCATTCCACACCGGCACGTTGACCGTGTAGTTCACCGTGCGCGTGCGGACCTGGGGCACCATCACCGTGTAGCGGCGCTCGACCGCCCGCGTCTCGGGGACGCAGCGAAACATCGTTACCGTGCGGCTGCGCTGCTGCGGGCGATAGCGCGTTTCGGTGATCGTGCGGCTCTGGGTAATCCACTGGGGGACGTAGACTGTCTTCTGGACGTAGGTGGGTCCACACTCGACCGCAGCCGGTGCGCAAGTATTACAGGCGGCCGAAGCGCAGCCGCCGCACTGGGCAGCCCCCACCTGGCTCGCCGCCAGCAGCACCAGGGCTGCGGACAGCATCGCGCTTGAGCGGCGGACATGATGGATCGCCTTCTCCATCGTTGGCATCGTCTTTCCTCCTGACAAAGAGTTACTCGCAACAGAAACTAGAATCCAAGGTGCATCAGGCCGAAGCCTCGTCCACGCTCCACGAAAGCGAAAGACAGCGACAGGAGTGGCCGCGCACCGGACAACGTGTCCGCCACCGGCGAGCCGGGCCATGAGCCTTTGACGCGCATTGCACGCTGCTTTTTCGCATCCCCCTCCTTCCTTGCGGCTCGGCCGTGCGGCCAGCGCCGCTTCTGCGAGCAAATCATATGCCGCTGCAGCGGGGACATAATCGTCACACTTTCCCCAGCTACACCATAGCGGGTAGAACCGCACGCGCTGAGTAGGCGCTGCCAGAAGTCTCGTTTTGAGAAACGAGAAGAGCCGAAAACGCGCGGCGGCGCTAATGCACCGCGCTCGGCTCGCTCGCGTCGGAGCGGGCTTCGGAGGCGGCCGACGCTTGGCTTTCGGCGGAAGCGGCCGGCAACGGCACGGCGAACAGCCGGTCGCGCAGCAGGAGAATCTCTTCCGCCTCGACCAAGGAGCCGAGGTGGCTGGGCTGAAAGTGTTCCGGCTCCAGAAACAGCCGCGCTGCCGGCTCGACTTGCTGCGCCGCCGCCAACTCGCGGAGCAAACGGCGCTGATACCGATCGAGCTGGTGCGCCTTGCAGAGCTGTCGAAACAGCGCGGCGGGCTTGTTGTAGCTGCGCTGCCGCTCCTGACGGGCCAACAGACGCGAGAGGAGATAGCCGACCAGCACCACGCAGCCGAGCAGAATCAGCCCGGTCAGCAGATCGCCTCCATCGACCTCGGCCCGTCGCCCGCGAAAGTGGTTGCCGAGACTGCGAAAGCGGTTGGCATCGGCCAGCAGCAATAGCTGCGTGAGGCTGCCGTTCATGGGGTCCCCCCTTCGCCTCGGCGCGGGTGCTCGCGCAACGTGCGGCGGCGTAGGCTAGCTTCGGCCGCTTCTTGCACGACGACGCTCCGGTCCTGCCGCGCTGTGGCCAGGGCCTCTCCGCTCGCCGCGCTGGCGCCCTCACCCAGCGCGCGGGCCGCCGCCGCGCGGATCATGTGGTCCTCCGAGCCGAGCAGTTCGACCAGCGCCGGCTCTAGCTCCGGCACGACCTGCAGCGCTTCGGCAATTTCAATGGCACGCAGCCGCCGCGTGCGCGAGGACTGCTGCATCTCGGCGGCCAGGGTGGGGACGCTCTGCGGATCGAGCTTCCGCACCAGCGCGCCGGTGCTCCGCCGCACCTCGTCACTGAGCATCTCGAAGGTGGCCGCGTAGCGGTCGAAGCTAAATTCGCTCAGCGCGCCCCGCACGGCCTCGCGCACGACTTCGTGCGGGCTGTCGATCATTTGCAGCAGCCGCTGCACGCCGCCGGGAATCCCGCGCTGCCGCAGTTGCCCCAGCACGTGGGCCTGGACGCGTGGATCGGGATCGTCCAGCGCGTCGATGATAAGCTGATTGGCCTCGGCCCCATGAAACTCGACCAGCGCCGCCGCCGCCGCGCGGCGTCCGCCGGGTTTTCCGCCGCGCAGCAAGTGCGCGAGCACCTGAAAGACTTCAAGCCGCTTCATGCCCGAAGCCAGCGCCACTTGCACGGCGGCATGTTGCCCTTGGTCGTCCAGTTCGCCGACTTCCTCCAGGTCGCCTTGCAGCCACGTAACCTGCGTGATGCGCCGCAGGTTTTGCCCAGCAATGCTCGACGGTTCGTAGCCGATCTTGCGGAGCAGATGCTTGAGGAATTTGGCGTCGCTGCGATGGGCGAGCACCTGCAGCGCCGCCATCGGCGCTTGGGGGTCTTCCAGATACCCAAGCAACAGCCGCACCACGCCGGAGCGCGAACTATGACGGAGCACATCGAGCACGGCCAGATACGAGCCGTCATGCGGATCTTGCAGGATCTTTTTCAGCGTCGCGTTGTCGCGGCTCATCAGCAGCAGCGACGCCTCGATTATCTCGTGCCGTTTGTGTTGCTTGAAACGTTTGAGCGAAAGTTCCAGGCTGCTGATCACATGCTGCCGCACGAGCCGCGGATCGCGGCGGTTGCGGTAGTCGCGCGGCGCGGCCAGTTCCTGATAAAGCTGCTCGGCCAGTTCCAGCAGAGTCGCGGCCGCGCGCGGGGCGTTCGGGCTGGCCGTATCCTCGGCGGCGGTAATCAGCGCCGGCATCAGATCGTACTCGCCGAACCAGAGGATCGCTTGACAGCCGTTGGCGCACATCGCCCCGTCGCTGCCGAGCACGGCATCGCGCAAGGTGGCCGTCATCCGGCCCCGGTATTCGGCCAGCACGTCGCGCCACAGCGGGCCGAGACGATCGAGCCGGCGCAGCACCTCGCGCTTGCCGGTCGGGCTGCGGCGCTTGAGGATCGCGCGCAGCGCCCCCTGTTGAATCGCCGCATGAGGCGAGTCGAGCGCCGCAATCAGCACGCTCACGGCCGCCTCGTTCGGCGTCTCGGTCAGGAGTTCAAAAGTAGTCTGAAGCCCCAGGCTCACAGCGCGCAGTTCCTCCCCGGCAAGCGAAAAGCCGCTGACGTTGTAGATCGGCCGCGAGACGGAAGAAACTCCACCTCGACCGACAAAACCTCTGTCAACTACTTAGCTTATCGCTCTGCAGCGTCCATTCCTTGAGCAGGTCGTAGCGGTGCCGCGGCAGCCGCGCGGGGCCGCAATTTCCGTTTTTTCCGTTTTTTGGACACCACTTTCGTGTTCGGCGGCACTGTACAGTAGGAAAGCAATGCGCGAAGGAATTCCCTTTTCACCACCAACGCGGGGGTGGAGGCCGATGCACGCCAGTTGTGACGAAACCGGAAAAACCGAGCGTTTTTTGGCGCTCTACCACTCGGAGCACCCGCGGCTGTACGCCTTGATTCGCACGCTGCTACTGACGCGCGAAGATGCCGACGAGGTGTTTCAAGAGACGTGCATCGCGCTGTGGCAGCACTTCGACGAATTTGAGCCGGGCACGAACTTTTCCGCTTGGGCGGCGGCGATTGCGCGGAATCGGGTGTTGGCCCACCGCAAGCGGTGTGTGCGGCGGCCGCAGCAGTTCAGCGAGGAGATGCTCGCCCAACTAGCCGACGACTATCGCGACGACCTGGCCTATTACGAAGCGCGCCAGCGGGCCTTGTCGCTGTGCTTGGAGCGGCTGCGGGCCACGGATCGCGAACTGCTGCGGCATCAATACCTGGCCGGTTGCACTCCCGCGCAACTCGCCCAACGGCTCGATCGGCCGCTCAATTCGCTCTATCACTCGCTGCGGCGGATTCGCCGCCAGTTGCAAGGCTGCGTGCGGCGAAAACTCCGGCAAACGGACGAAGGCGCAAGGAGCGACTATGAAACCCGATCCTGACGGCGCTCAGCCTGCCGACGAGACCGTGGACGAGCCACTGGCGGAATTGCTCGACGCGATGCGGCGCGGCGCGGCCGCGCCAGAAGCCGTGGCGCAGCTAGAACGGCAATTGGCCGAGGATCGCGCGCTGCGCCGCCGCGTGTTGCACTGGGCTCATTTCGAAGCCTGTCTCGCTTGGGAGCTGACGGAACTTGCGCCGGCTGGGCCGTTGCTGGACCGTGCTGGCGATGCGCTGCCGGATGCCGCGCCCGAGCCTGACTCGGCGATGCCGCTCAGCACGCCGCTTCGCGGGAGCGGTCTGCTGAGGTCGCCACAGTTTCTGTCGCTCTTGGCAGCCGGCCTGTTCACCTTCGCGGTGTTGGTGACGTTAGCGGTCATTCACATGCCGAGCTTCGCCCCGTCGCCGACAAGTACGGATCGGCCGCAGCGGGTAGCGCGGCTGAGTGGGACGCGCGACGCGCAATGGCGGCTGGCCGACGAGCAAGCGCCGCCGGTTTATTTCCGAGAGGGTGAACCGTGGGAGCTGATTTCGGGCACGGCCGAGATCACGCTGCTGCGGGGCGCCACCACTTTGCTCGAAGGTCCGGTGCGGCTTGCCGTGCAGGACTCCAACACGCTGCAACTCGATTACGGCGCGGCCTTCTGCGAAGTGCCGCCGGACGCGACCGGGTTCCGGGTGATTACGCCGTCGGTCGAGATTGTCGACCTGGGCACCTCGTTCGGGGTCGAAGTCGCCGCCGATGGGGCAACGGACATCTGTATGTTTGCGGGAGTCGCCCAAGCGTATCCGCGCGCCGCCGCGCCGGATGCCGCGCCGATCGCCTTGCGCTCGGGCGCGGCGGTCCGTTTTGTAACGGAGCATCCCCAGATGCTCGCCAGCCGCGCGGCGCCGGAGCGATTCACGACTCGCATCGAGCGCCGCGCGGCTTCACGCCAACGGATCGCCGCCCAACAGGGCGTCTTTCGGCTCGGCGACTCCGACGGCGACGGCTCCGGGGACCACGTGCGCGGGCCGATGATGCGGGAGGTCGCCGTTGGTGAGTTGAACGCGCCCGAGCCGGCGGCGAACGTCGGCCGGGT
>CAYZVT010000274.1:0-6476 GCA_964481585.1 uncultured Pirellulales bacterium | reverse complement strand
GACAAATCGTGGGCGGCCAGTCTCTCTCGCCGCGAGCAACCGCAGCCGGCCCCGGGGGCGCACCGCTCCCCGCGGTGCGCCCCCGCCACCCCTGGCGACGGCCGATGCGGGTGGAGCGGTGCCCCTTATCGTGCCGAAAGGTAGCTGGTACATTGGGTAGTCTCTGGCATCGGCCCCGCTCCATTTGTTCCGATAGGTCACGATGGCACACGAGAAGTTCGCACGGCTGCTGGTCGCCAATCGCGGCGAGATCGCAATCCGCGTCTTTCGCACCGCCCACGAACTGGGTATCCGTACGATCGGCATCTATTCGGCCGAAGACCGCTACGCCCTGCACCGCTTCAAAGCGGACGAAGCCTACCGCATCGGCAAAGCGGGCGAGCCGATCCGCTCCTATCTCGACATCGACGGCATCGTTGCTTTGGCGAAGGAGCAAAACGTCGATGCCATCCACCCCGGCTACGGCTTTCTCTCCGAAAACGCCAATCTCGCCCGCGCTTGCGCGGCCGCCGGGATCAAGTTCGTCGGCCCGCGCGTCGAGCACCTCGAACAACTGGGCGACAAAGTTTCGGCCCGCAAGATTGCCGTCAAAGCCGGCGCGCCGGTCCTCTCGGGGAGCGAAAACCCGCTCAAAGACGCAAACGAAGCAGCCGAGCTGGCCGACAAACTCGGCTATCCGGTGCTACTAAAGGCCGCTCATGGGGGCGGCGGGCGCGGGATGCGGGTGGTCCATAAGCCGCAAGAGTTGGCCGGGGCGCTCGAACAAGCCCAGCGCGAGGCGAACGCCGCCTTCGGCAGCCCTGAGGTCTTTCTCGAAAAATTCATCCAGCGGCCCCGCCACATCGAAGTGCAACTCTTGGGCGACAGCCACGGCAATCTGGTCCACCTGTACGAGCGCGACTGCTCGCTCCAGCGGCGTTATCAGAAGGTCGTCGAAATCGCCCCGGCCTTGAAGCTCGACCCCGCGCTGCGGCAGCAGATTTGCGATGCGGCAATCGACATCGGCAATCAGGTCCGCTACGAGAACGCGGGCACGGTCGAGTTCCTTGTCGATACCGACACGAACAAGTTTTACTTCATCGAAGTCAATCCGCGTATCCAAGTCGAGCACACCGTCACCGAACAAGTGACCGGCTACGACATCGTGAAGTGCCAGATTCTCGTCGCGCAGGGTCTGCCGCTCTCGGACCCGGAAATTGGGCTGCCCTCGCAAGAGGTCGTGCAGGTGCACGGCTATGCCATGCAGTGCCGTGTGACGACCGAAGCGCCCGACAACCAGTTCATGCCCGACTACGGCCAGATTTCGCACTACCGCTCGGCCGGCGGGACGGGCGTGCGGCTCGATGCCGGCTCGGCCTTTTCGGGCGCGGTGGTCACGCCGTACTACGATTCGCTGCTGGTGAAGGCCACGACGCAAGGCCGACACTTCGAGGAAGCCGCGCGGCGGATGGAGCGCTGCCTGCAAGAGTTCCGTATTCGCGGCGTGAAGACGAACATTCCGTTTCTGATCAACCTCGTCACGCACCCTCACTTTCTGGAGGGGGGCTTTACGACGAAGTTTATCGACGAGACGCCCGAACTGTTCATCCTTCCGCCCCGGCAGAACCGGGCCACGAAGCTCTGCCGGTATCTGGCCGATGTGCTTGTGAACGGCCATCCGCTCGTGCCGGTCAAGCCCGCCCACGTGCGCCGCGAGCCGGCGCCGGTGCCGAAGCTCGACACGACCCAAGCCCCGCCCGAAGGCACCCGGCAACTGCTGCAACGGCTCGGCCCCGAAAAATTCAGCAGGTGGATTCTCGACCAGAAACGGCTGCTCATCACGGACACGACGTTCCGCGACGCGCACCAATCGCTGCTCGCCACCCGCATGCGCACCGACGACATGCTGCGCATCGCCCCGGCCTACGCCCGGCTCGCGCCGGAGTTGTTTTCGATCGAGATGTGGGGCGGGGCGACGTTCGATACCTCCATGCGGTTCTTGAAAGAGTCGCCCTGGGAGCGGCTCTCGCAGCTGCGCGAGGCGATCCCCAACATTCTGTTCCAAATGCTGCTGCGGGCCTCGAACGCTGTCGGCTACGCGAGCTATCCCGACAACGTGGTCGAGGAGTTCGTCTACGAGTCGGCGCGGGCGGGCATGGACATCTTCCGCATCTTCGACTCGCTCAACTGGGTCGACAACATGCGCGTGGCGATGGAAGCCGTGCATCGCACGGGCGCCATCTGCGAAGCGGCGATCTGCTACACGGGCGACATCCTCGACAAGAAGCGGACGAAGTACGACCTGAAATACTACGTCGATCTCGCCAAGCAGCTGGAGAAGATGGGGGCGCACATTCTCGCCATCAAGGACATGGCCGGCCTGTGCAAGCCCTACGCCGCCCATAAGCTCGTACACACGCTCAAGCAAGAAGTCGGCATCCCGGTCCACTTCCATACGCACGACACCTCCGGCGTCTCGGCCGCCGCCGTGCTCAAGGGGGCCGAAGCGGGACTGGACATTGCCGACGCCGCCTCCGGCCCCTTGTCCGGATCGACTTCGCAACCGATTCTCGACTCGATCGTCGAGGCGCTGCGCTACACCGAGCGCGACACGCAACTGAAGTACGACGCGCTGCAAACCTTCGCCGAGTATTGGGAAGCGGTGCGGGCGTTCTACACGCCGTTTGAAAGCGGCCTGATGTCGAGTACGGCCGATGTCTATCGCCATGAAATGCCGGGCGGGCAGTACACCAATCTCTTCCAGCAAGCCCAGGCGATCGGGCTGGCGCTACGCTGGCATGAGGTGACGCGCACCTACGCCGTCTGCAACGAACTGCTCGGCGATATTGTGAAGGTAACGCCCAGCTCGAAGGCCGTCGGCGACATGGCGCTGTTCATGGTCACGAACGATCTGACCGTGGACGACGTGCTCGATCCGCAGCGCGAGCTGGCGTTTCCGCAATCGGTCAAGGATCTGCTCGCCGGCCGGATGGGCCAGCCGCCGGGCGGTTTTCCCGAGCAAGTGCAAAAGGTCGTGCTGCGTGGCGAGGAGCCGCTCGTCGGGCGTCCCGGCGACAGCATGCCGCCGGCCGATTTCAAAGCGGCCGCAGCCGGACTACAAGAAAAGCTCGGCCGCGAAGTGTCGCACGAAGAAGTGCTCGCCTGGCTGCTCTACGACCGCGTCTTCGAAGATTTTGCCCAACACCAGCAAGCCTACTCCGACACCAGCATCCTGCCGACGCCGAACTTCTTCTATGGACTGGAGCCGGGCGAGGAAATCAGTGTCGATATCGAGCCAGGCAAACGGCTGTTCATCAAGTTCCTCACCGTGGGTGATCCGCACCCCGACGGCACACGCACGGTTTTCTTCGAGCTGAACGGCCAGCCGCGCAACATCACGATCACCGACCGCTCGCTGCAAAGCACCGCCGCCGTGCGGGTGAAGGCCGACCCGGCCGACCCCAATCAAGTCGCCGCACCGATGCCGGGCCTCGTCGTCACCGTGGCGGTCAAGTCAGGCGACAAGGTCGCCAAGGGACAAAAGCTGCTGACGATGGAAGCGATGAAAATGGAGACCACGCTCTACGCCGAACGCGATGCAAAGATCGCCGACGTGCTCGTCAAATCCGGCAGCCAAGTCGAGACCGGCGATCTCGTGATCCAGCTAGGCTAAAGCGGCCCCAGGGCGCAGTCCTGGGAAAAACGCCAGGCGCAAGAAGCTTGTCAGGGCGCTGGATTGAGGCAGGCCCAACGGGCCGTGACGCGAGGATGTTTGGGTAGCGGCCCTTTGGGCCTTGCTCGGCGCTGGTGGTTTTTCGATCATTGTTGGTGGCGTCCCCTGCCCCCCAGGGCTGCGCCCTGGGCTATCGAATCTCGCCCCGTTGGGGCGAGAAGGCCTGGCCTGCTGCGATTGCCCCGTTGGGGCTGAGAAGTCGTTGCCTGCTGCGAAGTGCTGAGAAGCGGCCTATGTTTGACCTCGCGCAGCTTGCGGCCCATCCGTTCCTGGCTCGCCTGGAACACCACGCCGCGCTTCCCTCGACGAACGATCGGGCGCTGCAGTTGGCCGCCGATCCGCACCTGAAAACGCCGGCGCTGGTGCTCGCCGAGCAGCAGACCGCCGGGCGTGGCCGTGGGGCCAACCGCTGGTGGGCCGCCAAAGGGGCGCTGACCTTTTCGCTCGTGCTTGATCCGGCGCAGCTTCGGCTTCCCGCCGAGCGCTGGCCGCAGCTCTCGCTCGCTACCGCCGTTGCGGTCGCCTCGGCGCTCGAAGTGCTGGGCCCCGGCGTGCGGCTGGGCGTGAAGTGGCCGAACGACGTGCACGCCGACGGCCGCAAGATTTCCGGCATCTTGGTCGAAGTGCCCGGCGCCGCGGCAAGCGGCGAGCGACGGATCATCGTCGGCGTGGGCGTGAACGTGAACAACTCTTGGCACGCGGCCCCCCCCGAACTGCAAGCCGTCGGCACCTCGCTTCGCGACCTGACGGGCAGCGAGCATGATCTGACCGACGTGCTGTGCGAACTGCTCTCGGGGATGGAGATGCGCCTTGCCCAGCTCGCCACGCACGACGCGCGCCTCTCGAGCGCTTGGCAGGCGCTCTGCGTGCTGCGCGGCCGCCATGTGGAAATCGATCTTGGCACCCGCCAAATCGCCGGCTCCTGCGCGGGGACCGATCTGGACGGAGCGCTTCTCATCCAAACGGCGTCCGGTCAGGAGCGCGTCTACGGCGGCGTCGTGCGGGCGATTCGCTGAGAGTCTACAGCCGGCACGGGGGGGAGCCGGTGCAAAAGAGCTTGTAGCGCGTCGTGCCGCCGCCCTGGCTGACGCGGAGCACGAGCGGCGCGCCGCATTTCGGGCAGTACTCCGGCTCCTCGCGCGCGCGGCCCGACTCGGCTTCCTGCTGACAGCCAACGCAGCGCCGCACGCCAGGCAGGGCTGCGAGCCGTTCCAGAGGAATCGGCTTGCGGCAGACCTCGCAGGTAACGGCTTCCTGCCAGTCCCCTTCGCCCGCGTGATGGGGCTTCACGTCCAGTCCTTCGCAACCACACTCCGGGCAACTCAGCCGCGACCCGCTACTGAGCAAAAGCTCCCGCAGCGCTGCGGCGCTCGGCGCTTTGCGGTCGAGCAAAAAGCCGCCCCCGCGCAACCACCGCTCCCAATCCGCCGCGTCCGCGCAGACGAGGTGCCAGGTGCAGGCAGGGCAGGAAAGTTCGAGAGCGAGGTCGGACATCGGAAGGCGGAGGGCGGATTTTTAAGAGCGGAAAGCGGAAAG
This sequence comes from uncultured Pirellulales bacterium, assembly GCA_964481585.1. GTDB lineage: Bacteria > Planctomycetota > Planctomycetia > Pirellulales > CAYZVT01 > CAYZVT01. The sequence goes on along the minus strand of CAYZVT010000274.1, from coordinate 1,228 downwards.
CGGAAAGCGGATGCTGGCGCATGAGGCGGCACTGATTGGTGATGCGAAACGCGCGAGCGCCCGCTTTCCGCTTTCCGCTTTTTACGACATTGGATGGCGCTGGAAAAACTCCCACATCAGATCGTTGGCCGAGACATTCAACGTCGAGCGGCCGAGCATCGGGAGCGTTGGCGCGCGGCCGGGCCAGGTGTGGCCGCCGCCGTGGATGACGTAAAGCACCACTTCACTCCCTTCTTGGCCGGGCGCCCAGACGGAGCGCGTCACCGGCATTCCTTCATCGAGCGCATCGGGCAGTTCGGTCACTTCCGGTTCGCGGGGGCAGCCGTTGGCAGCCACCCAACATTCGAGCGCATGCTGCACGGAGTAAAAGTTGACGCGGCTCAAACTGCGCCGCCCTTTGCCCCCTTCGAGCGGAACATACTCGTCGCGCGTGCCATGAAAGTGCAGGATCGAGACGGGCCGCTGCGGCGCGCAGCTTTCCGTGCCGATCGTGCCGCAGACCGGCGCGATCGCGGCGATGCGATCGGAGAGTTCGTTGGCGAGGCGGTAGGCCATCACGCCGCCGTTGGACATGCCCGTGGCGAAAACGCGCCGCCGGTCGACGTTCAGCACCTGCTGCAAATCATCAAGCAGCAGGCGGGTGAACTTCACATCATCGACGCCAAACCGCACGGCGTAGCCGCAGCAGTTCCCGCCATTGAAGGAGGAGTATTGCTCGGTTCGCCCCGTCCCCTTGGGATAGACGACGACGAAGCCCGCGCGGTTGGCTATGTAGTTCAGCCCACAAAAGCCGACCATCTGCTCGGGCGTGCTGCCGCCGCCGTGGAAGGCGAGCACGACCGGCACGGGCTGATGCTCTGTGTACGAGGAAGGCACGTGGACCAGGTAGCTGCGCAGCAGGCCGTCTACTTCTAGCGTTCGCCAGCGGTCCTCGCCGGCTTGCAGTGCTTCGCTCATCAGGCTCATCCCCGCTTGCGCGTCGCCAACAACAAGGCTCAAGGAATGAGGCCGCGAACCTTCAGCCACGCCGCGCAGCGGTCGGGCCAGTCGGCGGTGCCGGGCGTTTTCGGCGCCAGGCCCAAGCCGTGCCCCCCTTTTTCGTAGATGTGCAACTCGGCCGGCACGCCCGCCTGTTGGCAGGCGTTGTAGAACAGCAGGCTGTTTTGCGGTGGCACCGCTTTGTCTTCACTCGTGTGGAACAGGAACACCGGCGGCGTCTGCGGCGTGG
>CAYZVT010000273.1:0-6484 GCA_964481585.1 uncultured Pirellulales bacterium | reverse complement strand
GAGGCTGAAGAACACGACCGACAAGCACCTGCTGCAAGGCCCGATCACCGTCTTTGACGACGGCACCTACGCCGGCGAAGCGCTGATCGGCGATCTCGCGCCCGGTCAGGAGCGGCTCATCAGCTACGCGCTTGACCTCGACGTGGAAGTTTCGCCCGAGAGCAAACACCAGCCGCAAGACCTGGTGTCGGTCCGCATCTACAATGGCACGCTGCTGATTATCCACAAGCAAATTCGCGAAACGACCTACACGATCAAGAACTCGGCGGATCAGGAACAAAAGGTGCTGATCCAGCAGCCACGCGACCCGAACTGGAAGCTCGTCCAGCCGGAGGAGCCGGCGGAAAAGACGCGGGAGGCTTATCGCTTCGTCGTCACCCCGCCCGCCGACGAAACCGAAAAGCTTCTCGTCCGCGAGGAGCGAACGATCGCGCAGCAGATCGCGCTGACGAATTTGACCGAGGATACCATCGCCGTTTACATCAACGCCCCGGAGATTGAGGAAGCGACGAAGCAGAAGCTCCGCAACATCGTCCAGCAGAAACAAGAACTCACGCGGCTGCAAAACGAGGTCAACCGCCGTCAGCAAGAGATCAACGAAATCACCCAGGAGCAAAGCCGCATTCGGGAGAACATGGCGCGGCTCGACCGCAACTCGCAGCTTTACCAGCGGTACGTCAAAAAATTCAGCGACCAAGAGGATCGCATCGAACGGCTGCGCCTCGAAATCGACGAGACGCAAGCGCAGCTCAAAGCGAAGCGCCGCGCGCTGGACGACTACCTGACGCGTCTGGAAGACCAGCCGGAAAACGAAGGGCCGATGGAGCGGTGAGCAGAGGACGGGGGTCAAAGACCACACCTGCCCTTGTTCGTAGTGTGGGATTTTGGGTGTCGAATTGGGGATCGGGGCCGCGAACAGCCTCTGGCAGGCTACATTCACCCTCCCGAATCCCCAATCCCCGTGCCCCTTGACTTTGCCCGCTGGTGTGCGACCATCCACTGCCGTGGATCGTGCTCGTAACACCGCTTGGGCAGGGCAGCTATGCACCGGATTTTGCTGGCTTTTCGCGTTTTCTTCCGCGTTTTTCTTGACTCGACGTTGGCCGACCAGGTGGAGCGGGTGCTGAGCGACCAGCCCGCCGCGCCGCCGGCGGCACCGGCTGCGGAAAAGCCGCTCGCGCCGCCCAAGGCGGCCCCGGCGCGGAGCGACGCGCTGACGCTCTTGGCGGCGCTGCAGCGCGAGGCGCGGTTCGTCGATTTTGTGCAAGAGCCGATCGCCGACTATAGCGATGCCCAAATTGGCGCGGCAGTCCGCGACATCCACCGCGACTGCGCGGCTGTGATCGCGCGGCTCTTTGCGCTCCAGCCGGTCGAGGAGGCCGCCGAAGGGGCGGAGATCACCGTCGCCGCAGGCTTCGATCCCGCCCGCGTGCGGCTGGTGGGCAACGTCACCGGGCAGCCGCCGTTTCGCGGCCGGCTGTGCCACCACGGCTGGCAGGCCACGCGCTGCGAGTTGCCTGCTTGGACCGGAGGCGAAAAATCGCTCCTCGTCGTCGCCCCGGCCGAAGTGGAATTGAAGTAGAAAGACTCGTAACGGTTTAGCCGAATGCCGTTGGTTTTGCGGCGGGACTACGTCCCGCGAGTTTTTTAGCCGTTTTCCAACGCGCGCCCGCGTTGCGAGCGCCGCGAAACAGTGCAGGAAATCCCCTAACGCTGCAATCGGCTAACGTGTTACAAAGACTCAAGGAATGAGTATGGCTGCTAAGTTTGTCGTCGGCATCGACCTCGGCACGACCAACAGTGTGCTTGCCTATGCTCCGCTCGGTGAGGAGCAGGGCGAAGTGCAAATTCTGCCGATCCCGCAGTTGGTCGCGCCTTCGCAGGTCGAAGCCCGCCCGGCGCTCCCTTCGTTTCTGTATCTGATTCCCGAAGTCGAGCGCAGCAGCGGCGCGTACGATCTGCCGTGGGAGCAGGGGAGCGAGTACGTCGTCGGCGAGCTGGCGCGGCGGCAAGCGGCCGACGTGCCGACGCGCACGGTCGTGGCCGCCAAAAGCTGGCTCGCCCACAGCCGCGTCGACCGTCACCAAGCGCTGCTCCCCTTCGCCGCGCCCGAGGAGGTGCCGAAGATTTCGCCCGTCGCGGCCTCGCGGCGGTACTTGCAGCATCTCGTCGCAGCCTGGGAAGCGGCGCACGGCGACGCGCCGATCCGTGAACAGCAAGTCATTCTCACCGTGCCGGCTTCGTTTGACGCCAGCGCGCGGGAATTGACGCGCGAAGCGGCGATTACCGCCGGGCTGCCAGAGAACCTCGTTCTGCTCGAAGAACCCCAGGCCGCCGTCTACGCCTGGCTCGCCGATCGCGGCGACCGCTGGCGGAAGGAACTGAAAGTCGGCGACACGCTGCTGGTTTGCGATGTCGGCGGCGGCACGACCGATCTGACGCTCGTCGGCGTGACCGAAGAAGAAGGCCAACTCGCCCTGCGCCGCATCGCTGTCGGCAGCCATATCCTGGTCGGCGGCGACAACATGGACTTGGCGCTGGCCCATCATGTGACGGGGCTGTTCAAAGAACAAAAGAACGTCGAGCTTGATCCTTGGCAGTCGGTGTCGCTCTGGCACGCCTGCCGCGCGGCGAAGGAAATGCTCTTTGCCGCCGGTGGCCCCGAAACGCATCCGATCTCAATCCTCGGCCGTGGCAGCAAGTTGATCGGCGGCACGATCACCGTCGAACTCGACCGCCAAGCGGCGAGCGATCTGTTGCTCGAAGGCTTTTTCCCCGTGACCACGCTCGAAGAAAAGCCCGCCCGCCGCCGCGCGAGCGGGTTTCGGGAACTGGGTCTTCCGTTCGAGTCGGACACGGCCATCACGCGGCACTTGTCGGCCTTTCTATCTGCCCACGGCGAGCCGGGCAGCGGACCGGCGCGGCCGACGCATGTGCTCTTTAACGGCGGCGTCTTCAAAGCCGATCTGCTCCGCGAGCGACTGCTGGGCGTCGTCGATCGCTGGTTCCCCGCCGCGAATGTCGATGGGCTGGAAGGCAACCGCGATCTCGACCTCGCCGTGGCCCGCGGCGCGGCCTACTATGGGCTGGCGAAGCAAGGCCGCGGCATTCGCATTCGCGGCGGCACGGCCCGCTCGTACTACGTCGGCATCGAGACGGCGGGCTTGGCGATTCCCGGCGCGGTCCGCCCGCTCCGCGCGCTGTGCGTGGTTCCCTTCGGCATGGAAGAAGGGACCGAAGCCGACGTGCCCGGCGGCGAGATTGGATTGGTCGTTGGTGAGCAAGCCTTCTTTCGCTTCTTTAGCTCGGCCATTCGCAAACAAGATCAGCCCGGCGATCTGGTTAGCTCGTGGAGCGAGCAGGAGATCGAAGAAACCGATTCGCTCGAAGCGACGCTGCCGCCGGTCGAAGATTTGGAAGACGAGTACGTGCCGGTGCGGTTCCACTCCCGTATCACCGAACTGGGCGTGTTTGAACTGTGGTGCGTCAGCACGAACTCTGACCACCGCTGGAAGCTCGAATTCAGCGTCCGCGAAGACGCGGAGTGACGTGAAACCGAATGAGCGACCTGTCCTTAGCCCTCAATCCCTCCTCCCATGTCCCAGCACGACGACCAACTCGAAGCGCCGAGCCGCTACGTCGTCGGCATTGACCTGGGCACGACGAATTCGGCGGTCGGCTACGTCGATACCGAGGCCGGTGCCTGGCAGGTGCGGACCTTCGCCGTGCCGCAGCTTGTCGCGCCGAGCGTGGTCGAGGCGCGGGAGACGCTCCCATCGTTTCATTACGAACGGGCGGAGGGCGAGTTTGCCGCCGGCGCGCTGCGGCTGCCGTGGTCGCAGGAGGAGCCGCGCTACGCGGTCGGCGTTTTGGCGCGCGAGCAGGGAGCGCTCGTGCCGGGGCGGCTGATTGCCTCGGCCAAGTCGTGGCTGTCACACGGCGGCGTCGATCGGCTCGCCGACTTGCTCCCCTGGCATGGCGCGGCCGATGTCGAACGGCTCTCGCCCGTCGAAGTCAGCGCCCGCTATCTCGGCCATCTGCGTGCGGCCTGGAACGCGCAGTTCCGCAAGCACCCGCTCGAGGAGCAGGAGCTGGTCCTCACGCTGCCGGCGTCGTTCGATGAAGTCGCCCGCGAGTTGACCGTGAAAGCCGCCGCGCAAGCGGGTCTGCCGCGCGTCGTGCTGATCGAGGAACCGCAGGCGGCGATCTACCAGTGGATCTACGCCCATCACGACGATTGGCAAGACCGCGTTCAGCCCGGGCAAAAGATTTTGATTTGCGACGTCGGCGGCGGCACCTCCGACTTTACGCTGATCCGCGTCGGCCGCGATAGCCAAGGCAAGACGCAGTTCCACCGCGTCGCCGTCGGCGAGCACTTGATTCTCGGCGGCGACAATCTCGATCTGGCGCTGGCCCACCATGTCGAGCGGAAGCTCGTCGGCGAAGGGAAACTCCAGCCGCGCCAGTGGGCCGTGCTCGTGCAAAGCGCGCGGCGTGCGAAAGAGACGCTGTTGAGCGAGGACGCGCCGCCCTCGCTCACGCTCAGTCTGCCCGGCTCGGGATCCAAGCTGATCGGCGGCGCACTGCAAGTCGAACTGACGCGCGAGGAAGTGCAAGCGCTGCTCGTCGAGGGCTTTTTTCCGCCAGTGCCGCTCGACGCGCGGCCGCTGGCGCGCCGCAGCGGCTTTCAGGAGTTCGGCCTACCCTACGCGCCCGATGCGGCGATCACGCGCTATCTGGCGGCGTTTTTAACTACCCATCGCTTCATCGCCTTGGAGCCGGACGCCCCGCCGCCGGAAGATCACGACCCGGCGCGGCCCGATGTCGTCCTCTTTAACGGCGGCGTGTTCGATGCGGCCGTGCTCCGCGAGCGGTTGCTCCAGGTCATTCGCGCTTGGTTCGCTGGGCAGCGTGGCGATTGGCAACCGCAGGTTTTAGAAAACCAGCGGCGCGATCTGGCCGTCGCTCACGGTGCGGCCTACTACGGCATGGTCCGCCGTGGCCTGGGCGTGCGAATCGCGGCCGGGCTGGCGCGGTCGTACTACCTCGGCGCGGTGACGGACGAAGGAGAACCGGCGGCGGTCTGTCTCGTTCCGGCGGGTACGGAGGAAGGCGAGTCGATTGATCTGGAGCGCCGCTTCGAGCTGCTGATTCATCAGCCGGTCGAGTTCCCGCTCTACGTTTCGAGCACCCAGCTTGTCGCCCGCGCCGGGGACTTGGTGCCGGTCGATCCCGAACAGATGACCGCGTTGCCGCCAATCCGCACCGTGCTGCAAACCCGAAAAAAAACCGCCGCCGCGCAGAGCGTGCCGGTCCAGCTTCATGCGCGGCTCACCGAGATCGGCACGCTGGAACTGTGGTGCAGCGAACGCGACGGCGAACGCACGTGGCGGCTGCAATTCGACGTGCGCGCCGCCACGCGCACCGATCTGGCCGGTCATGAAGGGGCCGGGGAGCGGGCCGGCATCGTCGATGAAGCAGTGCTCCAGGCGTGCCGCACGCTGATCCGCGACACCTTCGGCCCCGCCGCGCCGCGCGACAAGGAACAGCCGAAGCAACTGATGAGCCAGTTGGCGGAGGTGATCGGGCTTCCGCGCCACGACTGGCCGCCGTCGCTGTTGCGCGAGCTATGGGAAACGCTCATTGGAGTCGAGCCGGGCCGCCGCCTCAGCCCAACGCATGAAGCCCGTTGGCTCAGCCTGCTCGGCTTCGCGCTGCGGCCGGGCTATGGCATGGCGGTCGACGACTGGCGCGTGGCGCAGACGCGGCGGCTGTTGCAGGGCCTGGCGCACAACAACCCTTCGACCCGCGCCGAGTGGTGGATTCTCTGGCGGCGGATCGCCGGCGGCCTGCCCGCCGGGCAGCAACGGGCACTGGCCGAACCGCTCGTCGCCGATCTGCGCAGCCGCGTGCGGGCGAAGAAGAAGGGGCGTGGTGTCGACTTCCAACTCGGCGCGCACGAAGCCGCCGAACAGCGCCGGCTGCTCGGCTCGCTCGAACTGCTTTCGATCGGCATGAAGACCGAACTCGGCAACCTGCTGCTCGCGCTGACGCCGCGCGAGAAGGATGCCCAGGTCCGCAACGCCGCCGTCTGGGCACTCGGTCGGCTCGGCGCGCGGGTGCCGCTCTATGGGCCGCTCAATACGGTCGTGCCGGCTGAAACGGCTGCCACCTGGGCCGACGGCATCCTCGACCTTCAGCCGCCCGCCGACACGACGCCGCTAGCGCTGATGCAGCTTGGCCGTCGCACGCACGACCGCTACCGCGACCTGCCCGACGCCGTGCGCGAGCGGCTGCTCGACTGGCTCCGCACGCACGAGGCCCCGCCGCATTTCATCGAGCTAATCGCCGAAGGCGGCGAACTCGAAGCCACCGAAGCCGGCCTCGTCTTCGGCGAAAGCCTGCCCCAAGGCCTCCGCGTACGGTGAAGCTAGTGCGTTTCCATTTTATGTGTAGCGGTATCCGCAGTGCCTGAAGTAGTTCT
>CAYZVT010000272.1:0-6489 GCA_964481585.1 uncultured Pirellulales bacterium | reverse complement strand
GGGCGGAATGTTGCGCCACACGCCGCTAATCCAGATGAACGCTTCCCGCTCGGCATCCCAGCCCCAATAGCCGGGAATCCAGACGACGTTCTCCCCCTCGGGCTTGACGCTCGGGGGAAGCTCGTCGATCAGTTCCGGCGGCTGCTCCGCCACCACCAGACCGGGAACCGGATCAAACGTAATCACCTCGGCGAAGGCTTCATGAATCGGCCCCCGCGCCAAAACCTCCACCGCATCGTCCGCCGCCGGCTCGGGCAACAGTTCCGGCCCGTACTCCTGCGCTCGCAGAGCGGAAGTCGTCACCAACACACCGGCGCACGCCAGCGCCACCGCCCAGAATTTCATCGTCATGCGTCTCATTTCCCCGCCCTCGTTCCAGTCGAGCCGCGCACGGCCCCCTCGCGTTCGTTCGTGTCGCGCAATAACGCGCACCGCTTCTCCGTAATGCAGTTCCTATGCCAACGGCTCTGATCCTCAAGCCTGCCTCGCCGAAACGCCCCTCCCGCGCAGGCGGAGAGGACAGAGGCCAGCAAGTTTGGATCTTGGATGGTGGATTGGGAACCGGGGCCAGGGGACCGGAGCACGTCGGGCGCTGGACCGCCAACTGCGCGCGAAGGACGGCTTTAGCTAACGGCTGACCGAGTAGCAGCCCTACGTCGCCGATGAGACAGAATGAGACAAAATGAGGCGCTTTTTCAACTGCTCGGCGCGCCCCATCTCCTTAAGGCTAGCGACAGACACGGCTTGCGGCGAGCACGCAGGAGTCCCACGGGGCGCTGCGCCCCGCGTGCCACGGAACGATCCTTCAGCGCAGTGCCCAAGCACTTATTGCTTCATGCTTTACGATCAACCGCCGGCCCTCCAGACCAGCCCCGGCGCGCCCCGCACGCATCCGCCCCCCCCCCCGCCTGCCAGCCTCCGCCATTCGTCTATTTAGATGTCTTTATATCTCAAAACCCAGCCCAGGACAAGGAAGCCCGCCTGCGCGGGAAGGACCTGTTTTGCTAATCGCTAATCGCTGACCGCTGCCGGCTGAACGACGCGGGACCATTTATTCCCGGTGCGCGCCCTCTGCTTGACGGCGCGCGTGGCCGCGTTGGCTAGCGGAGCTTGACCGGGCGGGACATCTGGCCGGCAATGTCGGTCACGACCGAGCGGGGGCCGATCCGTGTTGCCTGGACGAGCAGCTTGTTCACCAGCCCCGGCACGGCGACGGTCTTCCCGCGCTGCATCGCGCGATAGCCGTAGCGGGCAACGTCGGCCGAGGAGGCGACTGCGCGGCGGTGAAACAGTCCAGCGTGGTGCATCTGGGCCGCCTGCTGAAAGCCGGAATGCGTGGGGCCGGGACAAAGGGCCGTGACGGTTACGCCAGTGCCGCGCACCTCGTGGGCCAAGGCTTCCGAAAGCGAGAGCACGTAAGCCTTGGTGGCGAAGTACACCGCCATCCACGGGCCGGGCTGAAAGGCCGCCGTGCTGGCGACGTTCAAGATCTTGCCCGCGCCGCGGCGGATCATGTCGGGCAGGAACCGCTTCGTCAGATGCGTCAGCGCATGCACGTTGACCAGAATCATCTGCGACTCGCGATTCCAGTCCGTATCGGCGAACTTGCCATACTCGCCGAAGCCGGCGTTGTTCACCAAGAAGTCAACCGTCACCCCCTCGGATTGGAGTTGCTCGTAGATCGCACGCGGCGCGTCGGTCTGGCTGAGGTCGCTCGGCATCACGCGCGCGGCAACGCCGTGACGATCGCGCAGCGCACCGGCCAACCGCTCCAACTCCTCCATCCGCCGCGCGACGAGAATCACATCATGCCGATCGGCTGCGAAGCACTTCGCCAGTTCATAGCCGATACCGCTTGAAGCGCCGGTAACGAGTGCCGTACCCATCGCACTAGATCCTAAAGGCCAAGGTTTCGGTTTGCTCGCTTCTGGTAGCCCCTAATGCGCATTTCAGATAACTGTAGCGACAAATCGTTTCGCGCACAGCGTCCTTCCCGCGCAGGCGGAAATCGGGAACGTCCTTCCCGCGTAGGCGACGGGTGGCGGGGGCGCACCGAGACAGCAGAAGCCCCCGGTGGGTGATGGTGGATGGTGGATTTTGAATGGTGGATGGGGGACGCACGGCGCAAGCGGAAGCCCCGGCCGTCTGGGTCTAGATTCCCGCCTGCGCGGGAAGGACGGGTTTTGCTGGCGACCGATGATGGTCCGCTCGTCCGTGCTCACGGCGGATGAGAAGATTCCCAAGATCACGCAACTCTATCTAGAGAGCAGGCTTTACGTAGCTAGAGCGGCCAGGCGGCGAACCGGCCTGGCGGCCTCGGGCGAAAAAGGGGGAGCAAGAGACACTACCGTTAAACAAAAGGCGCACTAGTTCCAGCAAAAGGAAGACTGCGCTAGCGGCGCGGGCCGCTCTCGGCGGTGGGATCGTCCTTTGAAGGCTGCCAATCGCTGGCTACTATCGTCGCATTGTTTGCGAGCACCATATGCTCCGGCGTGGCGTTATAGCGGAGGCTCGGCACGCCTGGGGCTGAGACGAGAACGTTGTTGCGCACCACGTTCACACCGGCCCGATGAAAGCGAATGGGGCTGCGGGCGATGGCGTAGATCGTGTTCCCCTCGACAAGGATCTCGGTTGAGCCTTCGTCCATAAAGATCCCGTTGCTTTCGGCACGGCCGGCATTGACCGGCATGGCGTGGATGCGATTACCGCGCAAGACGGTGCCCGGTTGGCGGCCGAGCGTGTAAATGCCGCCACCGTCGGAAAGCCTCTGCATGATGTCATGGATATGGTTGTGGGCGATGAGATTCTCGCGGCAGCCGCTCGGGCCATCGCTCCAACGCCAGCCGACGGAGATGCCGGAGTACGGCAGCTCGCGCAGTTCGTTGTGGACGATTTCCGTTCCCGCCGCGATGCCGATCCAAATGCCGACCGCGCCATGATAGACGACGCCGCAGCGCTCGATCGTGCAATCGGCCACGCGGTTGCCGGTCGCCACCAGAATTTCATCCAGGCTTTTTTCCTGCCCATGCAGAGGGCCGCGCGTAAACGGCTCGCCGAGGTTAACGCCGTTGCCGGCGATGTCTCGGATTCGACAACGGAGGATTTCATTGGCGCGGCACGTCTCGCCCAGTTCGACCGCTGACCCACCGAGCATTTCGATCGTGCAGTCCTCCAGCGCGCAGCGCTCGGCCAGCTCAAAGCGAATCGCCGACGGCACGGGCACGCGATCCATTCTGTCCGCCGTGCTGCGATTGTCGTGAAACGTGGCCTGCGCGCCCGCGTAGCCGTCCACGGGCGCGGTCCAGCGGCAATGGCGGAAGACCAGCCGCTCGAACCGCAGGCCGCGCACCAGCCGATTCTCGGCCCGCTCGCCGCGAATGTGCAAAAGCAGTTCGCGGCGGGGCACCACGGCCTCGATCGAAGCGGCCGATTCGCCCTCGCGCGGCCAGTACCGCAACCGTCCGCTCCGGGCGTCGAGCACCCATTCGCCCGGCTCGTCGAGCAGCGCCGGAATGTTTTCGATGTAGTAGCGCGGGTGCGGCTCGAAGTGGCCGATGCTGAAATAGGGGCGAGCATCGCCGATGGGATTACGCAGCAGCACGGTCCGTTGCTGGGGATCAATCCCTTCGATGCCGATGCGCGAAACCGACCAGTCGTGGAGGTAGACGACTTCGCCCTGCCGCGCGTCGGGCCAATCTTGAAGGTCCTGATTTTGGAACGTGAAGGCCGTGCGGCGGTCGGGTCCGGGAGCTTCGACGCGAAAGTAGCCGGCGTTGGGCGTGCGCGCGCGCGTGGCGCGGCGGCCATTGATGAACAGTTCTCGCGTGCCGCGCAGCGGCGCGGGCAGCGTCGTTTCGAGCACCTCGCCGACCTGGCGCCAGCCGGTGACGACTTCGCCGCCGCTGAGGACGGCTTCTTCACCGGGATAGGCAGCGTAAGTTAGGGTCGAGCCTTCGGGAGCCGCGTCTTCGGGACCGAAGCGGAGCGGCTCTGGCAGCCGATAGACCCCGCCCCACAAGAGCACGCGCAGACGGCCGCTTGCGCCGGAGGCGATCTTTTCCCGCAGCCGCTTTTGGGCCGCGGCGAGCGTGCGTAGCGGCTGTTCGATCGTGCCGGGGTGCTCGTCGCTGCCGTCGGGAGCCACGAACAGCGCCGCCACATGGTCTTCCGCCGCCGAGACGACCGGGGGCAAGGCAACCAAACATCCAGCAAGCGCAGCGCGCAGCAAGCGAAACATGGCGAGGCTCCAGGCGGGATCAGGAAGGGGGGTAGCCCTTATGATACCACGGGAGCACGGAGCGCCCCACCTAACGCAAGCGAGGCATCCCACCTAACGCAAGCGAGGGTAGTGTCCTAAGAGTGTGTTGCTGGGCTAATGCTCGGATGGCGGCCAACCCAGCCAGCATGAGGAGACTAGCAATAGACACCCGAGGCCAAGAAATCCCCAGCCGCACCCGACGGTAGACGCTTGGGAAAACCAAGAAATCCGGTCCGGGTCGCCCACCAACACGGCCCCGAAGGCCATTGCAATCGTGGCGATGACGGTATACCAGCTTGAGTTCTTGCTTTGCTGATGGAGAGATGAATAGGCAGGACGGAGTTTGTCCAACTCGCCCTGGAGGGAATTAGCGCGATACTGAGACGTGGAACACTGCGTTTTGAGGTAAGACACCAAATGCTCGTGGACGGCCAAGTGCCTCGCTGTCGGCGTCATCTTCGCCATTGCCTCCGCCCGCTCCAGGTATTCCATCTCCCCGGTTGAATTAGAGTCCGGGGTGTCGGGAGGGGGCTGTTTTGGGGGCGCAATGCTAGATACGTCAAGCTCCGGGGTCGGCGACTCCATTTCCTTGCTTCCCTAATGCTCTGACTGCTCTTGGAAGTATCGCCGGATTAAGTCATTAGGAATGTCCGTCCCCTTGATGGGATTCTCTGCCATCGGCTGCCATGTTTGGTGCCACGGCGATCCTGGGCTGTGCGTCATGATGGACAACTGCACGGCAGAGAACCCTCTGTAAACCTCCCATATGCGATTCAGGAACTTCGAAAGCGTAAGTCGCTGTGACTCGTCCAGGTCGGAAATGCTGGGCTCTGATACAGAGAACTTTATCCCGTCATCGTGCCGAACGTCGTACTTAAGTGCCCTTCGATCGATCGGCTTATTGCCGAATTCGCGGAACTCCCGGTAGAGTGATCGAATGACTGGCCCATGGCGCCAGGCTTCAACCTGTTCGTTGATGAGGGGCTGCCCATTGGTGAGCGCAAGGTACCATCCGTGCGCGAAATAGACGAGCTTTTGCAGCTTCATCTGCGTGATATCGTCGCCCGCTTCGCGAGCGCGATCAATGAAGAAATTGGCAACCATTTTAGGTGAAATGGGCATGTTGTAATTGTACAAAGCGACATATTTCTGTGTCCATAGAGTCTTGTTGCGTGACGATTTCTAGCCCAGAACATCCTCGAAAAGCTCCTCAAAGCCCCAAACATGCCCGGTCAGCCCGGCCATCATCGCGGCCGTGGACCGCTTCTTTCCGCTAGTGCCCTTCTGCCGGGTCTCCCAGCAGAAGTTGTAGTAGGCGGCGAACATGGCGAAAGCCGCCTCGAGGTTTTCGAGCTTCTTGGAGAAGCAGAGCGTGAGACGGTTCAGCCGCTTCACGAAAAGCCGCTGCGTTCCGTTCAGGCGCTCGACGTGGCTGGTGCATATCGTTCGCTTCTCGCGCGGTCCTATGCCCCGGATGCCGGTTCGTTTCGTGCCGACCATTTCCGAGGGAGTGTAGACGATGTTGGCGTTGCGATATTCCTTGATGATCGTCCCAAACTTGACGTAGGGGCCGAACGCCAGATCGACGGCTTCCGGGTAAGCCGAAAAGCCGTCGGTGCTAATTTGCACGACCGCCTGATAGCCGCCCGCCTGGAAGGCGTGGGCATCGCTGGCGTGCGGCTGGGGGAACGTGAGGCGGTTCGCCACGTCCATCATAAAGCGGCGGGCGTTATCCGCCGAGCGCTTGCCGATGATGAAGCTGGGCATCAGCTTCGTTTTCTGGTCGATGCAGGTCCAGAGGTACATATCGCCCTTGTCGGCGCAGCGTTCCCGCTCCGTAACCGTGAGCCGCGACTGCTTCTTGGCAACGAACGTCCATTGCTCATCGAATTGCAGGTGGGTCAGTTTCAGGCCGCGCATTTGCCGATCCAAGAACCGCTGGCAAGCTTCGCCAAAGAACACCATTAAGCGGCAGATCGTGTCGCGGTGCAGGCTAGTAATCCGCTCCGTCGCCCGGATGCTGCTCCCCTCGACCAACAGCCGCAGGGCCAGCTTGGCATCTTCGACTGAAACCCGCATGTCGCCCAAGAGGCGCTGCGGTTGGTCTGCGAACATTTTGCCGCAGGTGAGGCACTTATAGCGCTGGTTGCCGTTGCGGTCCTTGCCGCACTTTTTGGCTTCGGTGTGGGCACAGCAGATCATGGCGAACTTCCCCGAGGCTGGGGCTTTCG